>JAURWR010000089.1 GCA_030654805.1 Burkholderiaceae bacterium | reverse complement strand
CCGGCGCATCGTCGTCGACCCGGTCACGCGCATCGAGGGCCACATGCGCTGCGAGGTCAACCTCGACAGCAACAACGTGATCCGCAACGCCGTTTCCACCGGCACGATGTGGCGTGGTCTCGAAGTGATTCTCAAGGGTCGCGACCCGCGCGATGCGTGGGCCTTCGTCGAACGCATCTGCGGCGTGTGCACTGGCTGCCATGCACTGACCTCGGTGCGTGCGGTCGAAGACGCGCTCGGCATCCAGATCCCGAAGAACGCGTACCTGATCCGCGAGATCATGGCCAAGACGCTGCAGGAGCACGACCACGCGGTGCACTTCTACCACCTGCACGCGCTCGACTGGGTCGACGTGGTCTCGGCACTGAAGGCCGATCCGAAGAAGACCTCGGAGCTGCAGCAGACGGTGTCGCCCTCGCACCCGATGTCGTCGCCGGGGTACTTTCGCGACATCCAGAACCGGTTGAAGAAGTTCGTCGAGAGCGGTCAGCTCGGCCCCTTCATGAACGGCTACTGGGGCAGCAAGGCCTACGTGCTGCCGCCCGAGGCCAACCTGATGGCCGTCACGCACTACCTCGAAGCGCTCGACCTGCAGAAAGAGTGGGTCAAGGTGCACACCATCTTCGGTGGCAAGAACCCTCACCCGAACTACCTGGTGGGCGGCGTGCCGTGCGCGATCAACATCGACGGAGACGGCGCCGCCGGTGCGCCGATCAACATGGAACGGCTGAACTTCGTGAAGGCTCGCATCGACGAGATGATCGAGTTCAACAACAACGTGTACATCCCCGACGTGCTGGCCATTGGCACGATCTACAAGGACGCCGGCTGGCTGTTCGGCGGCGGCCTGTCGGCCACCAATGTGATGGACTACGGCACCTACGAGAAGGTGATGGGCGACGCCAGCACCCAGCAGCTGCCGGGCGGCGCCATCCTCGACGGCAACTGGGACAAGATTCACCCGGTCGACCCGCGCGACCCCGAGCAGGTGCAGGAATTCGTGCCCCACAGCTGGTACAAGTACGCCGACGAATCGAAGGGCCTGCACCCGTGGGACGGCGTGACCGAACCCAACTACGTGCTCGGTGACAAGACCAAGGGCACCCGCACCGACATCAAGGAGATCGACGAGGCTGCCAAGTACTCGTGGATCAAGTCGCCGCGCTGGCGTGGTCACGCGATGGAAGTGGGCCCGCTGGCGCGCTACATCCTCGGCTACGCGCACGCGCTCAAGGGCCACAAACACTGCCAGCGCGTGAAAGAGCAGATCGAGAGCTCGGCTGCCATCATCAACAGCGCCTTCCCGAAGGCTCTGGGCATGAAGGAGACCGACTACAGCGCCAAGCAGTTGTTGCCCACCACCATCGGCCGAACACTCGCCCGTGCGCTCGAAGCGCAGTACTGCGCCGAGATGATGCTGGCCGATTGGCACGAGCTCGTCGCCAACATCAAGGCCGGCGACACCAGCACCGCCAACGTCGAGAAGTGGGATCCGGCCACCTGGCCGAAAGAGGCCAAGGGCGTGGGCACCGTCGCCGCGCCACGCGGCGCACTCGGCCACTGGATCAAGATCAAGGACGGCCGCATCGAGAACTACCAGTGCGTGGTGCCGACCACCTGGAACGGCAGCCCGCGCGACAACCAGGGTCAGATCGGTGCGTTCGAGGCCAGCCTGATGAACACGCCGATGGCCAATCCCGAGCAGCCGGTCGAGATCCTGCGCACGCTGCATTCCTTCGATCCGTGTCTGGCGTGCTCGACACACGTGATGAGCCCGGACGGCACCGAGCTCACCTCGGTCAAGGTCCGCTGAACGACAACGACATCCTGGAGACACACGCATGAACACTCTGACACGACGCCTCGCGGTGGGCGCCTCGCTGCTGGCGCTGGCCGGCACCGCCGCGGCCCACACCGGCCATGGAACACACGGCTTCCTCGAAGGTCTCGAACACCCGTTCGGGCTCGATCACCTGCTCGCCATGGTGGCGGTCGGTGCGTGGTCGGCCGCGGCGCTGACGGGCCTGCGGCGCTGGCTCGGTCCGCTGACCTTTCTGGGTGCGATGGCCGTTGGCGCGGCGGCCGGCGTGGCCGGCGTCTCCCTGCCATCCGTCGAGGCCGGCATCGCGACCAGCGTGGTGCTGATGGGCGCGATGCTGATCTTCGCGCGTCAGTTGTCGCCCGCACTCGGCCTGGTGCTCGTCGCCGCGTCGGCCTCGCTGCACGGTCTGGCGCACGGGGCCGAGATGCCGGCAGGCGCCGGCTTCGCGTCGTATGCGACCGGATTCCTGCTGACGACGGCGCTGCTGCATGCCGGGGGCCTCGCCCTGGGGCTGCGTATCGACCGCGCTCGCGACTGGGCCTGGCGCATCGCCGGATCGGCGCTGGGCGCAGCCGGGCTGGTGATGCTGGTCCGCCTCTGATCGCGAGTTCATTCGTCACCGTCGAGGAGACACGCACATGCCTGCCCAACACCCCCCGATCGTCTCCGGCACGATCGCCGATCCGACCGATGCGCGCGAATTCGCCCGCGCGCATTCGATCAAGTCGGTCTATGTCTACGAGGCCCCGGTGCGCATCTGGCACTGGATCAACGCGCTGGCCATCACGGTGCTGGCCGTCACGGGCTACTTCATCGGTTCGCCGCTGCCCACCCAGCCCGGCGAGGCCAGCGCCAACTTCCTGATGGGCTACATCCGCTTTGCCCATTTCGCGTCCGGCTACGTCCTGGCGGTGGGCTTGCTGGGCCGCATCTACTGGGCGGTGGTCGGCAACCACCACGCCCGCGAGCTGTTCTGGGTGCCGATCTTCCAGCGCGCCTACTGGTCCGAGCTGTTCGGCATGCTGAAGTGGTACGCGTTCCTCGCGCCGCGTCCGGGGCGATTCGTCGGGCACAACCCGCTGGCGCGTTTTGCGATGGTGTTCGGCTTTCTGCTGCTCGCGGTGTTCATGGTGCTGACCGGCTTCGCGCTGTACGGCGAGGGCTCACAGATGGGGTCGTGGCAGGAGCGGATGTTCGGCTGGGTGATCCCGCTGTTCGGTCAGTCGCAGGACGTGCACACCTGGCACCACCTGGGCATGTGGGGGCTGGTCGTGTTCGCGATCGTGCACATCTACGCGGCGATCCGCGAAGACATCATGGGCCGGTCCAGCATTGTCAGCACGATGATTTCGGGCCACCGCACGTTCAAGGACTGAAGTGGCTCCTCCCCCCCGCAGCGCCTTCGGCGCTCCCCCCCAGGCGGGCGCCGCCAGCAGACCGGGAAACCCGGATCTGCGGCGACCGCTTGGTTGGGGCGTTCGCCTCTCACCGGTCGGTGTGCCGGCGCGCGCGCCGTGGCATCCGGGACGCTTTCTGAGCCGCAACTACCTCGCGCCGCTGGGCCTGTCGCAGTCGCAGGCGGCGCGCCTGCTCGGTCTGTCGCGTCGGCGCCTGCACGAGGTGGTGCACGGGCAGCGCGCGATGACGCCCGACACCGCGCTGCGGTGCGCGATCGTGTTCCGCACCGATGCGATGTTCTGGCTTGCGCTGCAGGCCGCCTGGGACAGCTTCCACGCGTGGAAGAGCCTTCGCACGCAGGCCCGTCGCGTTCGCGGCGCGCACTGACTCCCTTTTTTTGCCGAAGCGACCCCGCCATGAGCCTCATCTCGCCCGAAAGCGCCTGTCACCCCTCCCGTGACAGCACGGACACCATCACGGTGCTCGGCATCGGCAATGTGCTGTGGGCCGACGAAGGCTTCGGCGTCCGCTGCATCGAGACGCTTCAGCAGCGCTACGAATTCGCGCCGAACGTGCAGCTGGTCGACGGCGGCACGCAGGGCCTGTATCTGATCCAGCATGTGCAGCAGGCGGGCAAGCTGCTGATCTTCGATGCGATCGACTACGGACTGGCGCCGGGCACCCTGAAGCAGGTCGAGAACGAAGAGGTGCCGCGCTTCATGGGCGCGAAGAAGATGAGCCTGCACCAGACTGGTTTCCAGGAGGTGCTGATGCTGGCCCTGCTGACCGAGCAGTACCCGCGCGAAGTGCTGCTGATCGGCTGCCAGCCCGAGGAGCTGGACGACTACGGCGGCAGCCTGCGCCCGGTGGTGCGCGAGGCGATGGAAGACGCCCTCGCGCTCGGCGTCAGCGCCCTGCGTGAGTGGGGCGCGCAGCCCGTGCCGCGCACCACGCCGCTCACGCAGCGCGAGGCGGTCGGCTTCGCGGAACTCGAACTGTCGCGCTACGAAGGCGAGCGGCCCGCTGAAGGCCTGGCCTGCCGTGTCGGCGACGAGCGCTTCTTTCCATCATCCACCTGAGGCCGCACGAAGCATGTGCATCGGCATCCCCATGCAGGTGATCGAGACCGCTCCCGGCCAGGCGCTGTGTGCCGGCCGCGGCGAAACCCGCCGCGTGCGCACCGCGCTGGTCGGCGAGGTGGCGCTCGGCGACTGGCTGCTGGTGTTCATCGACAGCGCGCAGGAGCACCTCGACGCGCTTCGCGTGCATGAAATCAACGCGACGCTGGACCTGCTGCAGTCAGCCATGGACGGCGATCTTCCCGACCCGCAGGACAACGCGCACGCCGCGTTCGAGCTTCCATCGCGCTGGACCACGGAACAACTGCGAGCGTTGTCCGGCGCATCCCTTCCACGCACTCCCGAAAGCACGTCATGAGCATCGACACGAGCACCGATTCATCGGGCACCCAGACCCTGGTCAAGCTGCCGGTCAAGGCACCGAAGGTCGTGACTTCGGCGCTGGTCGAGCGGCTGGTCGAGCAGTTCGGCGCGACCTGGGTCGATGAAACCAGCATCGACGCCTGGGCCGCAGAAGGCGGCGACCGCGTCGTGCTGTTCGCTGGCGACCCGGTGCAGTTTCCCGAGGGGCTCGACGTGGCTGTCGTGCTGCCCGAGCTGCAGCGCAGCCTGCCCGGCCGCTTTCAGGTCGGCGTGGTGCCGCGCGACCGCGAAGACGCGGTGGCGCGCCGTTTCGGCTCGCAGCGCTGGCCCACGCTGCTGTTCCTGCGCGACGGCCAGTACGTGACCACGCTGAGCGGCATGCACGACTGGGATGTCTTTGTCGAACGGGTGTCGCAAGCGCTCGCGATGCCGGTCTCGCGCGCGCCGACCATCGGCATCCCGGTGGTCAGTGCCACCGCCAGCGGCGCGTCCTGCCATTGATCTGAAAGAGCCCCCGCCATGAAAGACTTCCCCATTCCCGTCGTCGCCATCGGCATCGGACCCGGCAGCCAGCCGGAAGAAGACACGCTCGAGTACCTGCCCATGCCCCAAGGCATGGAAACCTTCCGCGCGCCGGTGCTGCCCGAGCCCGAAGACGTGGTCGGATGCAAGCAGGCGCACCGCGCACTGCGCGAGGCGCTGGCGCAGCTCGACCGCGTGCGCCAGGGCGCGGGCAACCTTGGCGTCGACCTCACCGGCCTGCCCGAAGCCGACCTCAAGCTGATCAACCAGGTGCTGGGCGAGGGCGAGGTCAGCGCGCTCGTCACCGGCGGCGATTCCAGCTACGAACTGCGCGTGCAGGAGTCGGTCTTCGCCGGGGTCTGGCGCGTGGTCTGCTCGGTGAACGGCATCGTCAGCTCCGACACGATCGAACTCGGTGCCGTGCCGCAGGCACTCCGAACCGCGGCGGTCGAAGACGTGTCGCCCCGCGTGCCGCGCTGGCAGGGCGCGCTGCCGCCGAACGTGCAGAACGCACCGACACTGCTGGCCGAGATCGAGGACCAGTGGCTGACGTGGCATGCCGGCCAGCCGGCGCACGTGGTCAACCTGACGCTGCTGCCGATGTCGGTCGAGGACATCGGCTTTCTCGATCACCACCTCGGCACCGGCCGCGTGCTGATCCTGTCGCGCGGCTACGGCAACTGCCGCATCACCAACACGCGCATGCCGAACTGCTGGCGCGTCGTCTACTACAACTCGCAGGACGTGGTCATCCTCAACACCGTCGAGGTCACCGACCTGCCCGACGTGGCCCAGGCCGCGCAGGAGGACCTGGACGACTCGCACGAGCGGCTGCGCGAAGTGCTGGAATGGGTGGAGGGCGCGTGATGACCCCGCCCCGTTCGCCGAGTGCAGCGAACGACCCTCCCTGGGCCGCGAAGGGGCCACTGCGTGGGCCTCGGTCGGGCCTGGCTTGGGGCGGCCCGGCGCGGCGGCCCGCCTCATGAACGGCGCCGTCCGTTTTGAAGGCAGCTACCTGGGCAGCCGGGCCAAGCTGCCGGCGGGTGCGCGTCTCGAATGCAAGATCTGCTGGTGGGTCTACGACCCGGCGCTGGGCGACCCGGTCTGGCAGGTCGACCCCGGCACGGCGTTCAGCGACGTGCCGCCGCACTGGCGCTGCCCGCAGTGCGACGGGGATGCCGAGCAGTTCATGGTGCTGACGGATTGAACCGGCATGACTGCGCGCGCTGACCTGGCGGATCGGCTGAACGGACGTGTCGCCGATCTGGTGGCCTTGTTCGCGGCCATCGAGCGCACGCGCATGGCGGGCGTGCCGGTGCTCAACCGTGCGCTGCGGGTGGAGGCCGTCGGATTCGAACTCGTGGCAGCAGATGCAGGCGATGCAGTCGCAGGGCTGGGCATTCTCATCACGCCGTGGTTCATGAATCTCGTGCGCCTGCCGCTGCAGCGCCATGACGATTCGGCCGTCGGGCATACGCAGATGCACCAGATGAACGGACGGGCCCTCGAATTCATCGGCGCCCATGAGCCGGCGTTCGGTTCGTTCGCGGCCTGCTCGCTGTTCTCGCCGGTGTTCGAGTTCTCCGATCAGGCCGCGGCGCGGAACACGGCGCTGGCGGTTCTGGCACTGCTGCGCGCGCAACCAGCGCCACCGGTGGTTGAACCCGAGGCGACGGTGGCTGCCGACGCGTCGCCGGCGCGGCGATCCTTCTTGTTCGGCCGCAGTGCGGCTGGCGTCGTTCGGCCATGACCGGGACCGAACCCCTGGGTGGCGCGCTCTGGCTGCGGCCCGGCGCAGCGCGCCCGCACAACCTGCGCAGCACCCGTCCCGACTGGGTCGGCCGCGTCACGCGCGGCCTTCCTGTCAGCCGCCTGCCGGCCACGCTGGGCAGCCTGTTCAGCCTGTGTGGCCATGCCCACATCGCCTGCGCCTCGATGGCTGTCGACGCCGCGCGGGGTCGCGCAGAGCCTCCGAGCGCCGTGGCCCGCGAGCGGCTCGCGCTGCAGACCTTGCGCGAGCACCTGCGCCGCATCTGGATCGACTGGCCGCGCCAGCTTGCTGCGACGCCGGTGCCCGACACCGTGATCGACGAAGCCGCCCGCGTTCTCGCGCAGGGCCCGGCGTTCGCATCGACGCCGGCCGACGCCACGACGTGGCTGGAGGTGCAGGCCATCGGCATGCCACTGCGCGCGTGGCTGGATGCCTGGGAGCAGGACCCGCACGCGTGGCTGACGACCTGGTGCCGACAGGCCACCGGCCCGCTGCCAGCGTTGATGCGTCACTGCCGGGCCGCTGCCAGCGGGGACTTGCCCGACGTTGCGCCGCTGCGTGTCCACGCCGATGCCGGAACGCTGCGAACCTGGGCGGCCCGGTTGCAGGCCAACGGTGCCGCATTCGCGCGCCAGCCCTCGTGGCAAGGAGACTGCGCCGAGACCGGCGTGTGGACGCGCCTCAACGAGGCCGCACGGCCGCGCTTGAACACACCGTGGCTGCGCCTCGGGGCGCGCCTTGCCGAGGTCGTGCGGCTCGCGTTGCCAGCCGAAGACGAATCGTCGCCCACCCGCTGCGGCACGGCCTGGCTGGGCATGGGGGCGCTGCCGCTGGCGGCGGGCGAGGCGATCGCCTGGGTCGAGATGGCGCGCGGCCTGCTGATGCACCATGTGCAGCTCGACGGGGCCGGCGAATCTGCGTGCATCGCCGCGTGCCATGTGATCGCGCCGACCGAATGGAATTTCCACGCCGACGGCGCGGTGGCCCGGGTGCTGGAGCGTCTGCCCACACCGCCTTCTGCCGAGGGTCGACACCGGCTCGCGGCCGTGATGGCCTCGTACGATCCGTGTGTGCCCTACCAACTGGATCATCAGACGTCGCGCGAGGCCGCCCATGCATGAGGCGAGCCTCGCGGGCGGCATCCTGAAGCTGGTCGAAGACAGCGCGCGGCGCGAGGGCTTCGCCCGCGTGACGCTGCTGCGCCTCGAAGCCGGGCAGCTGGCCGGTGTGGAGCCTCGCGCATTGCGCTTCGCGCTCGAAGCGCTCGCGCCCGGCACCTGCCTGCAGGGCGCGCAGTTCACGATCGACGAGCCTGCCGGACAGGCCTGGTGCATGCCCTGCAGCGCGGCGGTGGTGATCGAACAGCGCGGCAACCCCTGCCCCCAGTGCGGCGGTTACCAGTTGCAGCCCACCGGCGGCACCGAGCTGCGGGTGGTGGACATGCTGGTGGAAGACGAGTGAAGGAGACCCCCTGATGTGTGTCGTTTGTGGTTGTTCAGAGGCCGGCCAGACCGGCGCCGTGGTCGAGTCGCTGGCGCACAGCCATGCACCGGGTCATTCTCACGAGAACGAGCACGAGCACGAGCACGAGCACGAGCCGGCGCATGCCCATGTGCACGTCGATCCTCGGCATGGCGACCTGCACTTCGGTGCCGGTGCGGCGCGCGTCTCGGTGCCCGGCATGAGTCAGGCGCGCGCGATCCGGCTGGAGACCGACATCCTCGGCGAGAACAATCGCATCGCCCGCCACAACCGCCACCACTTCGAGGTCCACGGGGTCACGGCGCTGAACCTCGTCTCCAGCCCGGGATCGGGCAAGACCACGCTGCTGTGCGCGACCATCGAGGCGCTGAAGCGGCGCGCGCCGGCCCTGTCGGTGTCGGTCATCGAAGGCGATCAGCAGACCAGCTTCGACGCCGACCGGATCCGCGCGACCGGTGCACCCGCCATCCAGATCAACACCGGCAAGGGCTGCCACCTCGACGCGCCGATGGTGGCGGAGGCGTTCTCCCGCCTGCACGACCATCCCCACGACCACCACCGTCACGACGCGCGCAGCCTGCTGTTCATCGAGAACGTCGGCAACCTCGTCTGCCCGGCGGTGTGGGACCTGGGGGAAGACGCCAAGGTCGCGATCCTGTCGGTCACCGAGGGCGAGGACAAGCCCCTCAAGTACCCCGACATGTTCGCCGCGTCCACGCTGATGCTGCTCAACAAGATCGACCTGTTGCCGCACGTGACGTTCGATGTGGCTCGCTGCATCGAGGCCGCGCGGCGCGTGAACCCCGCGATCGAGGTGATCCAGTTGTCGGCGACGACGGGCGAGGGCATGGAGGCCTGGCTGCACTGGCTGGAACAGCGCATGTCGCCGCCCGCGCAGTCCCCGGCCGCCGATCCGGCCATCCAGCAGCGGATCGCCGATCTCGAAGCCGCGCTCGCCGAAGCACGCCGTGCTGCGGCTGCCGTCGGATTCGTCCCTGCGCAGCATGGCGAACGCTGACCTGCCCGATGTGATCGCGCTCGGTGCGTGGCTGAAGAACGCCGCGTGCCGACTCACGGGCGGCGCGGCACAGATGTCGGGCGTGCATGGCGACCTGAGTGATCCGGCCGCTTGCGTCGCGCTCGAGAACTCGGTGTCGGCCTGGTTGCACGACACGCGCAGGCCGGTCGCCGCGATTGCCCACGATCTGCATCCCGATTTCTTCAGCACGCGGCTCGCGCTGCGGCTCGCCGCCGAACTCGGCGTGCCCGCCATCGGCGTGCAACACCACCACGCGCACATCGCTGCCGTGATGGCCGAGCACGATCTTCGCGAGCCGGTGGTCGGCCTGGCGCTGGATGGGGTCGGCCTCGGCACCGATGGCCTGGCCTGGGGTGGCGAGCTGCTGAGCGTCGACGAGGGCGGATTCGAGCGCCTCGGCCACCTGGGCCTGCTGGGACTGCCCGGCGGCGATGTGGCCGCGCGCGAGCCATGGCGCATGGCGGCATCGGCCTTGCACGCGCTCGGACGCGGCGACGAGATCGAGGGCCGCTTCGGTGCGGCGGTCGGACCGGTCGCCGCGAAAGGGGTGCGGCAGATGCTCCAGAAGCGTCTCCAGTGCCCGCCCACCAGCAGCACCGGCCGCTGGTTCGATGCTGCTGCGGGGGCGCTCGGCTTGAGCGTCAGGCAAGCGGCAGAAGCCGACGCCGCGATCGTGCTCGAACGCTGCGCCGCGCGCTGGCTGGCGGCGGGCCGCGAACCCGCCGGCGTCGCTGTCGCACAGGTCGATGAAGCCGGTGTGCTCGACCTGCGCCCGTTGCTCGCGCGCCTGTTCGACACACCGGTCACCGCTGTCGACGAAGCCGCCGCGTGGTTCCACGCCGCACTCGCTGCGGCGCTCGCACCGTGGGCGGCAGCGGCTGCCGAGCGGTGTGGTGCGCGCACCGTCTGCCTGGGCGGCGGGTGCTTCTTCAACGCGGTGTTGACCGAGCGCGTGACGCGCCATCTGCAAGCCCGCGGCCTGCGCGTGCTGCGCCCGCTGCGGTACTCGTGCGGCGATGCCGGCCTCGCACTCGGGCAGGCCTGGGTCGCGGCGCACCGTCTGCGGTCAGCCGGCAGTGCCGTAATCACGGTGCCCGCCAACGTTCTTAACGAAAGCCTGTCATGTGCCTAGCCATTCCCGCTCGCGTGATCGAACTGTGCGGGGCCGATCAGGCCATCGTCGATCTCGGCGGCATCCGCAAGCAGGTGTCGATCGCGCTGGTGCCCGATGCGGGGGTCGGCGATCACGTCATCGTCCACGTCGGGCACGCCATCGGGCAGATCGACCCCGAGGAAGCGCAACGCACGCTCGCGATGTTCGGCGAGCTGGCCGGCGAACCACCCACTTTGTTGAGCACCCCATGAAGTACATCGACGAATTCCGCGACGGCGCGGTGGCTCAGAAGATCGCCGCACGCCTGCGCGACGAGGTCCTGCCGCAGCGCCAGTACAGCTTCATGGAGTTCTGCGGCGGCCACACGCATGCGATCTCGCGCTACGGCATCACCGAGCTGCTGCCGGCCAACGTGCGCATGATCCACGGCCCCGGCTGCCCGGTGTGCGTGCTGCCGATCGGCCGCATCGACCTGGCGATCCAGCTGGCGCTCGACAACGGTGCCATCGTCTGCACCTACGGCGACACGATGCGCGTGCCGGCATCCGGCAGCCTGTCGCTGGTGCGTGCGAAGGCGCGCGGCGGCGACATCCGCATGGTGTATTCGGCGTCAGACGCGTTGCAGATCGCGCGCCAGAACCCGGACCGGGAGGTCGTGTTCTTCGCAATCGGCTTCGAGACCACCACGCCGCCCACGGCACTGGCGATCCGCACCGCGCACCGCGAGGGCCTGGCGAATTTCAGCGTGCTGTGCTGCCATGTGCTCACGCCCTCGGCGATCACGCACATTCTGGAGAGCCCCGAGGTGCGGCAGTACGGCACCGTGCCGATCGACGGCTTCATCGGTCCGGCGCACGTGAGCATCGTGATCGGCTCGGCGCCCTACGAGCACTTCGCCGAGGAATACCGCAAGCCGGTCGTGATCGCCGGCTTCGAGCCGCTCGACGTGATGCAGGCGGTGCTGATGCTGGTGCGGCAGGTCAACGAGGGCCGCGCGGAAGTCGAGAACGAATTCACCCGTGCGGTCACGTCGCAAGGCAACCTGACGGCGCAGGCGCTGGTGTCGGAGGTGTTCGAGCTGCGCACCAGTTTCGAGTGGCGGGGTCTGGGTGAGGTGCCCTACAGCGCGTTGAAGATCCGCCCCGGATTTGCGAGCTTCGATGCCGAGCGGCGTTTCGGCTTGGGCTACCAGCCGGTGGCCGACAACAAGGCGTGCGAGTGCGGCGCGATCCTGCGCGGCGTGAAGAAGCCGACCGACTGCAAGATCTTCGGCACCGTGTGCACGCCGGAGAACCCGATGGGGTCGTGCATGGTGTCGTCGGAGGGCGCCTGCGCGGCTCACTATTCCTATGGGCGCTTCCGCGACATTCCGGTTCGGGTGGAGGTGGCGGCATGACCGTCAAGAAGGACTACATCCGACCGCTCGATCTGAAGAACGGTCGCATCGACATGGGCCATGGCGCCGGTGGTCGCGCTGCGGCGCAACTGATCGAGGAGCTGTTTCTCCAGGCCTTCGACAACGAGTACCTGCGGCAGGGCAACGACGGTGCCGCCTTCGACATTCCCGACGGCCACAAGCTGGTGATGGCGACCGACGGCCACGTCGTCTCGCCGTTGTTCTTCCCCGGCGGAGACGTCGGCTGCCTCAGCGTGCACGGAACGATCAACGACGTGGCGATGTGCGGTGCGCGTCCGCTGCATCTGGCGGCGAGCTTCATCATCGAGGAAGGCTTTCCGCTCGCCGACCTGAAGCGCATCGTTGACTCGATGGCTGCCGCGTCCCGTGAAGCCGGCGTGCCGGTCGTCACGGGCGACACCAAGGTGGTCGAGAAGGGCAAGGGCGACGGTGTGTTCATCAGCACCACCGGCATCGGCGTGGTCGCCCGCGGCGTGGCCATCAGCGGCGCCAACGCGCGGCCCGGCGACGTGGTCCTGCTGTCGGGCACGATCGGCGAGCATGGCGTGGCGGTGATGTCGCAGCGCGAATCGCTGGAGTTCGAGACCACCATCGCCTCCGACACCGCCGCGCTGCACACGCTGGTCGCCGCGATGCTGCAGGTTTCGAGCGATGGCGTCCGCGTGTTGCGTGATCCGACGCGAGGCGGTCTGGCCACCACCCTGAACGAGATCGCCCGCCAGTCGGGCGTGGGCATGCTGCTGGTGGAATCGGCCATTCCCGTGCTGCCGCAGGTCGATGCCGCGTGCGAGCTGCTCGGGCTGGACCCGCTCTACATCGCCAACGAGGGCAAGCTGATCGCGATCTGTGCGCCCGAAGCGGCCGAGGCGGTGCTCGCAGCCATGCGCGCGCATCCGCTGGGCGGTAACGCCGTCCGGATCGGCACCGTCACCGAAGACGCACACCATTTCGTGCAGATGGAAACCCGTTTCGGAGGGCGCCGCGTGGTCGACTGGCTCAGCGGCGAACAGTTGCCTCGCATCTGCTGACGATGGTCCAGCCGCTGCGCATCCTGCTGCTGTGCCACAGCTTCAACAGCCTGACGCAGCGACTGTTCGTCGAGCTTGGCGCGCTCGGGCACCTCGTGTCGGTGGAGCTGGACATCGCCGACAGCGTGACCGAGGAAGCCGTCGCGCTGTATGCGCCGCAGCTCGTGATCGCGTCGTTCCTGAAGCGGCGGATCCCGGAGACGGTGTGGCGCAGCACCGTGTGCCTGGTGGTGCACCCCGGCCCGCCCGGCGACCGCGGTCCGTCCGCCCTCGACTGGGCGGTGCTCACCCAGCCGGCGCAATGGGGCGTCACGGTGCTGCGTGCCAACGCCGATTTCGATGCGGGCCCGGTGTGGGCGCATGCGAGTTTCCCGATGCGCGCTGCGGCCAAGGGCAGCCTCTACCGCACCGAAGTCGCTGACGCCGCGGTCACCGCCACGCTCCAGGCGGTGGCCCAGTTTTCCGAAGCCGGTCACCGGGTCGAGTCACCGGCGATCGGAGCCGCG
This sequence comes from Burkholderiaceae bacterium, assembly GCA_030654805.1. Taxonomy (GTDB): domain Bacteria; phylum Pseudomonadota; class Gammaproteobacteria; order Burkholderiales; family Burkholderiaceae_C; genus PBB1. The sequence goes on along the minus strand of JAURWR010000089.1, from coordinate 24,856 downwards.
CACTGGCAGCCGGCGATGCCGCAATCGGCGCGCCGCATCGACTGGCAGCGAGACACCACCGACCGGGTGCTGTCCAGGCTGCGCAGCGCGGACGGCCAGCCGGGCGTGGCCGATGAACTGTTCGGCCAGCCCTGCCATTGGTTCGACGGTCATGCGGCCACCGAGCGCGTGCTTCGATCGCTGCCTGCAGCCCGACCCGGCGACGTGATCGCGCAGCGGGACGGCGCGCTGCTGCGCCGCACGGTCGATGGCGCGGTCTGGATCGGGCAGGCACGCACGGCGCAGGCCTGCGGCGACGGCGCGGCGTTCAAGCTGCCGGCGGCAATGGCCTTCGCGCAGCAGGTGGCGGTGCTGCCCCGGTGCGATGCTCCGCTCGAACGCGCCGACGACGAATGGGCCGAGCTGCGCTACCGCGAACTCGGCCCGTCCGGTGCGCGCGTGGGGTGCCTGTCCTTCGACTTCTACAACGGGGCGATGTCGACGGCGCAGTGCGAGCGGCTGTTGGCCGCGCTGCGCGAAGTCAGGCAACGCGACACCCAGGTGCTGGTGCTGCTGGGTGGCCGCGACTTCTTCAGCAATGGCATCCACCTGAACTGCATCGAAGCCGCAGCGCACCGGCCCGACGACAGCGCCGCCGACGAATCGTGGAGAAACATCCAGGCGATGAACGACGTGGCGCTGGCGCTGATCACGATGACCGACCGGATCACCGTCGCCGCGCTGCGCGGCAACGCGGGCGCGGGCGGCGCTTTCCTGGCGCTGGCTGCCGACGAGGTGTGGGCGCACCGCGGCGTGGTGCTCAACCCGCACTACAAGAACATGGGCAACCTGTACGGGTCCGAATACTGGACCTACCTGCTGCCGCGCCGGCTCGGCGATGCGGCCGCCCGCGCGCTGATGCAGCGCAGACTGCCGCTGTCGGCCGCTATGGCGGCACAGATGGGCCTGATCGATCGATGCGTCGAGCGCGATGCGGCGGGCTTTGCCGACGGGGTCGTTGCCGATGCGCTGGCGCTGGCCGTGTCGCACAATCTTTCGCAGCGACTGGCCGACAAGCAGATAGCACGTGCAGTCGACGAAGCGCGGCGCCCGCTGGCCGATCACCGCAAGGACGAGCTTTCCCGCATGCACCGAAATTTCTATGGATTCGATCCGAGCTACCACGTCGCGCGCTACCACTTCGTGCACAAGCTGCCGCACGCGTGGACGCCGCGTCACCTGGCGCTGCACCGCGAGCCCGGGTTCGGCCGGCTGGATGCCGCGTGAGCACGGTTGACCTGCTGCCACGCGTGCTCGTCGTCGACGACGAGGTGCGGTCGCAGGATGCGATCCGCCGCACGCTCGACGAAGAATTCGCGGTGCTCACCGCCAGCAACGCAGACGAAGCGCGCCAGCAGCTCGAGCGTTTCGACATCAGCGTCATCCTGTGCGACCAGCGCATGCCGGGTCAGACCGGTGTCGTCTTCCTGAAGGAGGTCCGAGAGCGCTGGCCCGACACGGTGCGCATCGTGATCTCCGGCTACACCGATTCCGAAGACATCATCGCCGGCATCAACGATGCGGGCATCTACCAGTACCTCCTGAAGCCCTGGGTGCCCGACCACCTGCTCGGCACCGTGCGCACCGCCGCCGAGGCGCAGACCCTGCAGCGCAGCATGAACCGGCTCGACGTGGAGCTGCGCACCAGCACACCGGTGCTGCGCCAGCGTGCCGCGCACAAGCTCGAGCGTGCGCGCCGCGTGTTCGATTTCGATCGCATCGAGCGGGCGCCCGGCAGCCCGCTCGATGCGGTGTGCGAGATGGCGGCGCGTGTCGCGCGCTACGACCTGAGCGTGCTGGTGCTCGGCGAGTCGGGCACCGGCAAGGAACTGCTGGCGCGCGCCATGCACTACGCCAGCCCGCGCGCCAGCGGCGCGTTCGTGGTCGAGAACTGTGCCGCGATCACCGACAGCCTGCTCGAATCGGAACTGTTCGGCCACAAGCGCGGTGCCTTCACCGGCGCCTACGAGGACCATGTCGGCCTGTTCCAGCGCGCGCACAACGGGACCGTGTTCCTGGACGAGATCGGCGAGACCTCGCCGGCCTTCCAGGTTCGGCTGCTGCGCGTGCTGCAGGAGGGCGAGGTGAGGCCGGTGGGCGCCGCGCGTGCCGTTCCGGTCGACGTGCGCGTGATCGCCGCGACCCACCGCGATCTGGAGCAGCGCGTACACGAGGGCCTGTTTCGCGAAGACCTCTACTACCGCATCGCCGGGGTGTCGCTCACCGTGCCGCCGCTGCGCGAACGACCCGGCGACATCGGTCCGATCGCGCAGCGCCTGCTGGGCGAGGTGGGCGGCGAACTGGGCCGCTCGTGTGTGGCCTTGAGCGACGGAGCCATGGCCTGCCTGATGAGCCACTCCTGGCCCGGCAACGTGCGCGAGTTGCGCAACGAGATCGCGCGAGCGATCGCGTTGAGCGACGCCGACCTGATCGAAGCGCAGGCCTTTTCGACGCGCGTGCTGCAGGGGCAGGCCGGTCGGTCGGCGGCACTGGCGGGTCAGGCCACGCTGCTGCCCGCCAGCGGCACGCTCGGCGAACGGCTCGATGCCATCGAGGCGATGGTGCTTCGCGAGACCTTGCTGCGCCACCGCTGGAACAAGACCCGTGCCGCGAAGGAACTGGGGCTGTCACGCGTCGGCTTGCGCGGCAAGATGCAACGCTTCGGTCTGGAGGGGTGATGGGTGCTGCTCGCGATTCATCGACGGGGCTGAACGTGTTGTGGCTGCAATCGGGCGGTTGCGGCGGTTGCAGCATGTCGCTGCTGTGTGCCGACACGACCGATTTCCACGGCCAGTGGCGCGATGCCGGCATCCACCTGCTGTGGCACCCATCGCTCTCGCTGGAAAGCGGCACCGAAGTCGTCGAGATGCTGAACCGCGTGCTCGACGGCACGCTGCGCGTCGATGCGCTGTGCGTCGAAGGGTCGCTGCTGCGCGGACCCAACGGCACCGGCCGCTTTCATGTGATGGCCGGCACCGGCGTGCCGATGATCCAGTGGGTGACCCGCCTCGCGGCCCAGGCGCGGCACGTGATCGCGATCGGCAGCTGCGCGGCCTGGGGCGGCATCACCGCCAGTGGCGACAACCCGACGGATGCCTGCGGACTGCAGTACGACGACGATCGCCGGGGCGGACTGCTCGGCGCCGCATTCCGCTCGGGCAGCGGGCTGCCGGTGATCAATGTCGCCGGCTGCCCCACGCACCCCGGCTGGGTCAACGACACGCTGATGGCGCTCGCCGCCGACGGGCTCACCGAGGCCGACCTCGACACCTTCGGCCGGCCGCGCTTCTATGCCGACCAGCTCGTGCACCACGGCTGCACGCGCAACGAGTTCTACGAGTTCAAGGCCAGTGCCGAAAAGCCCTCCGACCTGGGTTGCATGATGGAGCACATGGGCTGCAAGGGCACGCAGGCGCATGCCGACTGCAACACGCGGCTGTGGAACGGCGAGGGTTCGTGCACCCGTGGCGGCTATGCGTGCATCAGCTGCACCGAGCCCGGATTCCAGGAGCCTGGCCACCCGTTCCACCAGACGCCCAAGATTGCCGGCATCCCGATCGGCCTGCCGACCGACATGCCCAAGGCCTGGTTCGTGGCGCTGGCATCGCTGTCGAAGTCGGCCACGCCGCGGCGCGTGAAGGTCAACGCCACGGCCGATCACATCGTCGTGGCGCCTGCCGCGCGCAAGACGCGACTCAAATGATCGGGCACATCGCGCCTGAGTCCGCGCCTCCGGTGAGCCGCCCATGACCCGTTTGCTGGTCGGGCCGTTCAACCGGGTCGAGGGCGACCTCGAAGTCATGCTCGACGTGGCCGACGGGCGCGTGAATGCGGCCCACGTCAACGCAACGATGTACCGCGGCTTCGAGCAGATCCTGCACGGCAAGGCGCCGCACGATGCGCTCGTGGTCGTGCCGCGCATCTGCGGCATCTGTTCGGTGTCGCAGTCGGTCGCCGCGGCGCGCGCGCTGGCCGATCTGGGGGGCATCGAGATGCCGCCGAACGGCCAGCACATCACCAACGTGATCCTCGCCACCGAAAACCTCGCCGACCACCTGACGCACTTCTACCTGTTCTTCATGCCGGACTTCACCCGGCCGGTGTACGCGGCGCAACCGTGGCATGCCGAAGCGCTGCGGCGCTTCGCGCCGCAGACCGGCGAGCAGGTGCGTGCGGCCATCTCGGCGCGCCAGCGCTGGTTCGAGCTGCTGGGCACGCTGGCGGGCAAATGGCCGCACACGCAAAGCCTCGAACCGGGGGGCTCCACGCGTGCGGTCGAGGCGGCTGAGCGCACGCGGCTGCTGGCCCGCGTGCGCGAGTTCCGTGGCTTTCTGGAGCGGCAACTCTTCGGCGCTCCGCTGGAGCAGATCGTCGCGCTGCGTACCGAAGATCAATTGCAGGCGTGGCACGCGCAAGACCCGTTGCGCGGCGATTTCAGGCTCTTCCTGAGCATCGCGCACGACACCGGTCTGGCTGCGCTGGGCCAGGGGCCTGGGCGCTACCTCAGCTACGGTGCGTACCCGCAGCCCGGTGGCTCGCACCTGTTCGCGTCCGGGCTGTGGCAGTCGGCCACCGGCGAGCTCACGGCGCTGAACGCCGGCGCGATCCGCGAAGACGCGACCCATGCCTGGCTGGCCGACGTGGGCGGCCCGCTGCATCCGAGCGCCGGCATCACCCATCCCGAGCCCGACAAGCCGGACGCCTACACCTGGAACAAGGCGCCTCGACTCGACGGCCAGGTCGTCGAGACCGGCGCCATCGCGCGCCAGCTGGCGTCGGCGCACCCGCTGGTGCGCGAGGTGGTGGCGCGGCACGGCGGCACCGTCTACACACGCGTGCTGGCGCGGCTGCTGGAGCTGGCGCAAGTGGTGCCGATGATGGAGCGCTGGCTGCAGCAACTCGTCGTGAACGACGCCTATTGCGTGCCGACCGCGCTGCCCGACGAAGGGGTGGGCGTGGGCCTGAGCGAAGCGGCGCGCGGCAGCCTGGGACACTGGATCGAGGTCCGCCGTGGCCGCATCGCGAACTACCAGATCGTCGCCCCGACGACCTGGAACTTCTCGCCGCGCGATGCCGCAGGCACCCCCGGTGCGCTGGAGCAGGCGCTGGTCGGCGCTCCGGTGCGCGAGGGCGAGACCACGCCGGTGGCGGTGCAGCACATCGTGCGCTCGTTCGACCCCTGCATGGTGTGCACGGTGCATTGATCGAACCGACCACCATGGCCGATACCGACCCCGCCAGTAAGCTGCCGAGCCGCAGTCTCGAAGGACTGATGCCGCACATCGGCATCGAAGGCGTCGACGAATCGACGTGGTTCGACGTGATCCGCAAGATGGACGAGGTGTACTCGCAGCTGGTGCACGACGAGATCCAGCTGGAACAGAAGAACGTCGAGCTGGAACAGTCGCAGCAGTTCATCTTCAGCGTGCTGTCGGCGATGTCCGACGTGCTGGTCGTGTGCGATGAGCACGGCCGCATCGAGGAAACCAACGCAGCGCTGTGCGAGCTGGTCGGTCGCAGCGACGGCGAGCTGCGCGGCACCTCGTTCTATGACCTGCTGGCCGATGCACCGAGCAGCGATCGGGCGCGTGCCGTGCTTTCGCGCAGCAAGCCCTCGCGCAGCGGCGAGGCGATCGAACTGAACTTTTTGAGCGGCACTGCGGAACAGGGGCACAGCGTGCCGGTCGATGCCAACTGCACACCGCGCATCGCCGCCAGCGGTCGCCGTGTCGGCACGGTGTTCGTGGGCAGGCCGACGGCCGAGATCAAGCGTGCCTATCACGAGCTGCGCGCCGCGCACGAGTCGCTGAAGCTCGCGCAGCAACAGCTGCTGCATTCCGAGAAGATGGCGTCGCTGGGTCGCCTGGTGGCGGGCGTGGCGCACGAGCTGAACAACCCGATCAGCTTCGTGCTCGGCAACGTGCATGCGCTGGCTCGCTACAGCGAGCGACTGCGCCAGTACCTTGCAGCGGTGCACGCAGGGCTGGGCGCGGAGGCGCTGGATGCCTTGCGCAAGACGCTGCGCATCGATCATCTGCTGGGTGATCTGCCGTCGCTGATCGAAGGCACGCTCGAGGGCGCGCAGCGCACGGCCGACATCGTCGGTGGCCTGAAGCGCTTTTCGGCCATGGACCCGGAAGCACGCACGCCGGTCGACCTCAACACGGTCATCGAGCGTGCGATCCACTGGGTTCGCAAGGGTGCTGGCCCGGCCTTCGAGATGCACTGGCACAGCGGACCACCGTGCATCGTGACGGGCAGCGCCGGGCAACTGCAACAGGTACTGATGAACCTGCTTCAGAACGCTGCCGATGCGGCATCGGGCCCCGGTGCGTTGCACCCGCAGGTCTGGCTGACGCTGGAGTGCGGAGATGCGCAGGTTCAGCTGCACCTGCGCGACAACGGGCCCGGCATCCTGCCGGAGCATGTGTCGCGCATCTTCGATCCGTTCTTCACGACCAAGCCCGTGGGCAAAGGCACGGGTCTCGGCGTGTCGATCAGCTACGGCATCGTCGAACAGCATGGCGGAAGGCTGACTGCGTTGAACCATCCGGAGGGTGGCGCGGAGTTCGTTCTCGAGTTGCCGCTGGCGTCCTGATCGAAGTTCCGGCAAGGCAAGTTAGTACCAGTCCCCTAGAATTGCTGCAATGCAGCAAAAGCGTCTTGCATTGAGCGGAATCGGTCGTACGATGACGCCATGCTGCACCGCACAATTTCTTGTCCCACGGTTTGCAGACTAACTTCCTGGAGCACTCCATGACCCAACCCGCTGAACAATTCCTCTCTTCTGCCAAGACCACGATGGCTGACCTGAACGACATGACGACAACGACCATGGCTGGCTTCAGCAAGCTCATGGAACTCAACATGGCCACCGCGCAGGCTGCCATGGCCGAGGTGTCCGAGCAGATGCAGGCAGGATTTGCCATCAAGTCACCGCAGGACCTGACTGACGTGACCGGTCTGATCCAGCCCATGGCCGAAAAAGCTGCGGCCTACGGTCGGGCTGTCGCTGGCATCGTGACCGAAACGGGCACGGCGCTGACCAAGGCGACCGAGGCCAAGTTCGCTGACATGCAGGCACAAGCCGTTGCCAGCATCGAAGCGGTCATGAAAAATGCACCGACCGGCAGCGAAGGCGCCGTCTCGGCCTTCAAGAATGCGATCGCTGCGGGTCAGGCTTCGCTGGCAACTGCCCAGTCGCAAGCCAAGCAAGCCATGGATACCGCCGGCAAGCAATTTGCTGCGGCCTCAGAGATGGCCACCAAGGCGACGAAGCCTGCCAGCAAGACGAAGTAGGTTGACGGCACCGTGCTTCGGCACGGGCCGGGCTCTGAGGAGTTCGGCCACGGCCGGTGGTCGCCGATGTTGCCGAAAGAACGCCCCGCATGCGGGGCGTTCGCCTTTGTGGGTTCACCTCTGTCGGCGATCGCATCGAACCTTTCGCCCAGCGGCTGCGGGAGTGGGGCGTCGGTGCGATGCGAGGGGTGTCTCGGCCCGTGATCGACGTCATCTCGCGCGCCGGATCCTTTGTCGGAAAGCTGCCATTCGACGCAACGACTTGTCGCATCGACCGGGTCCACGACGCAGCCCTGCACACCAAGTCGTTGATTCATAGAGTTTTCCGCTCCTGGCATCGAAGCTGCAATGGAGACCTCGAACCCCACCGTTCGATGTCGCTGTAGCGCACAGGAGGCCCCGGATGTCCGCATCGCTCAAAGCCAAGATCGCCGAAGTGTTCGAGGAGCCTGGCTGCGACAAGAACGTCGGCAAGACCGAGAAGGAACGCAAGAAGGGCTGCACCAAGCAACTGACGCCCGGCGCTGCCGCCGGTGGCTGCGCGTTCGACGGCGCGAAGATCGCGTTGCAGCCCATCGTCGATGTGGCGCACCTCGTGCACGGGCCGATCGCCTGCGAAGGCAACTCGTGGGACAACCGGCACAGCGCGTCGTCGGGATCGACGATCTACCGCACCGGCTTCACCACCGACATCAACGAGCTCGACGTGATCTACGGCGCCGAGAAGCGCCTGTTCAAGTCGATCCGCGAGATCTGCGAGAAGTACGACCCGCCGGCGATCTTCGTCTACCAGACCTGCGTCACCGGCCTGATCGGCGACGACATCGAGGCCGTCTGCAAGCGCGCGGCCGAGAAGTTCAGCAAGCCGGTGATCCCGGTCAACGCACCGGGCTTCGCCGGGCCGAAGAACCTGGGCAACAAGCTCGGCGCCGAGGCGCTGCTCGACTACGTGATCGGCACCGTCGAGCCCGAGCACACCACGCCCTACGACATCAACATCATCGGCGAGTACAACCTCTCGGGCGAGCTGTGGCAGGTCAAGCCGCTGCTCGACGCGCTGGGCGTGCGCATCCTGAGCTGCATCTCGGGTGACGGGCGTTACGCCGAGGTCGCTTCGGCGCACCGCGCGAAGGCCAACATGATGGTCTGCTCGAAGTCGATGATCAACATCGCGACCAAGATGCAGCAGCGCTGGGACATCCCGTACTTCGAGGGTTCGTTCTACGGCATCGGCGACATGAGCGAGACGCTGCGCGAGATCGCGCGGCTGCTCGTCGAGCGCGGCGCACCGGCCGAGTTGAAGGATCGCACCGAAGCGCTGATCGCGGTCGAGGAAGCGCGCGCCTGGGAGCGCATCCGCGCCTACAAGGAGCGGCTCACCGGCAAGAAGGTGCTGCTGATCACCGGCGGCGTGAAGAGCTGGTCGGTCGTGGCGGCATTGCAGGAGGCCGGACTCGAGGTGGTCGGCACCAGCACCAAGAAGAGCACGAAGGAAGACAAGGAAAAGATCAAGGAAATCATGGGCGACGACGCGCACATGATCGACGACATGACGCCGCGGCAGATGTACGCGATGCTGCGCGACGCCAAGGCCGACATCATGCTCAGCGGCGGGCGCAGCCAGTTCGTCGCACTGAAGGCGCGCATGCCCTGGATGGACATCAACCAGGAGCGACACCACGCCTTCGCCGGCTACGAAGGCATGGTCACGATGATCGCGGAGATCGACAAGGCCCTGTTCAACCCGATGTGGGCCGAGGTGCGCACGCCGGCGCCCTGGGAGACCGTCGACTCGTTGCTGATCGAGCAGAGCGCCGAGCAGCTCGCCGCCGAAGCCCAGCCCGCCTGAACCGACGGAGCAGATCACCATGGCCCACGTCGTCGAGTCCAAGAAGGCCTGCACGGTCAACCCGCTCAAGATGAGCCAGCCGCTGGGCGCCAGCTACGCGTTCATGGGGCTGGAGTCGTGCATGCCGGTGATGCATGGCTCGCAGGGCTGCACCTCGTTCGGCCTGGTGGTGCTGGTGCGCCACTTCAAGGAGGCGATCCCGCTGCAGACCACCGCGATGAACGAGGCCACCACCATCATGGGTGGCTACGACAACATCGAGAAGGCGATCCTCAACATCCGCAGCCGCGCGAAGCCGCAGGTCATCGCGATCTGCTCGACGGGCCTCACCGAGACCAAGGGGGACGACGTCGACGGCTACATCGCGCTGGCCCGCCAGAAGCACCCCGAGCTGGCCGACACCGAGATCGTCTACGTCTCGACGCCCGACTACGCGGGTGCCTTCCAGGACGGCTGGGCCAAGGCGGTGACCACGCTCGTCAAGCAGGTGCCGAAGCTCGACACGCCGCGCTGCGAAGGCTGCGTCAACGTGCTGCCTGGCAGCCACCTGACGCCGGGCGACATCGAAGAGCTGCGCGAGCTGATCGAGGCCTTCGGACTGCAGCCGGTGTTCGTGCCCGATGTGTCGGGTTCGCTCGACGGCCACATCCCCGACGACTGGCTGGGCACGACGATCGGCGGCACGCCGTTGAAGGCGCTGCAGGAGATCGGCGGTGCGGTCCACACGCTGGCGATCGGCGAGCAGATGCGGACCGCCGCCGAGGCGCTGCAAGCGCGCTGCGGCGTGCCGTTCACGGTGTTCGATCGCCTCACCGGCCTGACCGCAACCGACGCCTTCGTGCAGCTGCTCAGCACGCTGTCCGGCCGCGCTGCGCCGCAGCGTCTGCGTCGCCAGCGCAGCCAGCTCGTCGACGCGATGCTCGATGGTCACTTCCACTTCGGCAATGTCAAGGTCGCGCTCGGCGCCGAGCCCGACTTGCTGTTCGCCGTCGGCAGCTTCCTCGCCGAGATGGGCGCCGAGCTCGCGGTCTGCGTCACGACGACAGCCTCGTCTCTGCTGGCGCGCATGCCCGCGGTCGAGGTCGTGATCGGCGACCTCGAAGACTTCGAGCAGGCGGCGAAGGCCACCGGCTGCGATCTGCTGATGACGCATTCGCACGGGCGGCAGGCGGCCGAGCGGCTGGGCAAGCCGTTGTTCCGGCTGGGCATCCCGACCTTCGATCGCATCGGCAACGCCCACAAGTGCTACGTCGGCTATCGCGGCACGCGCAACCTGGTGTACGAGGTCGGCAACCTGCTGATGGAACAGATCCCGCACCACGGCCCCGACCACTGGCCGTTGCCTGAAGCCGCGGTGGCGGCGGCACGCGGGCAGGCGATGCCGATGTTCAGCACCGTTCCCGAACCGGGCGTGGCCCACGTCAGCGCCGAGATTCCGCGCCTCTTGCACCGCAGTGAACCCACTGCTTCCAGCGTCTGATTTCAAGTCATCAAGGAGCCCTGATGAAAATCGCCTTCGCCACCCAGGACCAGCAGCGCGTCGATGCGCATTTCGGCTGGGCCAAGCACCTCGCCGTCTACCAGATCGACGCCGACGGCTACCAGTTCGTGCAGGCCTTCCCGTTCGGCGAAGACCTCGCCGAAGACGGCAACGAGGACAAGCTCGCGCCCAAGCTCGAAGCCATCAAGGACTGCGCGATCGTCTACGTCGCCGCCATCGGCGGCTCGGCCGCGGCGCGCGTGGTGGCCAGCAAGATCCACCCGATCAAGGTGACGCAGCCCGAGCCCATCCTCGAACTGCTCGACAAGATGCAGGTGGTGCTCAAGGGCACCCCGCCGCCCTGGCTGCGCAAGGCGCTGCTGAAGGAGCAGGAGCAAGTCCACGATTTCGAAGACGACGAAGAAGAGGTGAAGTCATGAGTGAAGCCACTGTGGTCGAAGCAGCCAGCGTCCCCGCCACCGACGAGGAGCTGCTGCAAGACCCGTTCATCCGCGAGCTGATCAAGCAGATCCGCGCGCAAGACACGCACGGCACCTGGGAAGGCAAGAGCGACGCCAAGCTGCTCGAGCCCTACATCCTGACCGCCGAGCAGCGACGCGCGCTGCCGATGATGGGCGACCCCGATCCCGACACGCTGTGGCGACTGGACCTGTTCCACAACGCGATCGGCCTGTCGATCGAGCGCGCCACCGGCTGCATGGTCAGTCCGATGATGAAGATGAGCCACGAGGGCTTCGGCCGCGCCGTGCTCACCACTGGCCGGCTGATCGTCGTGAACCGCTTCCTGCGCGACGTGCACCGCTTCGGCTACGCCAGCCTGGCCAAGCTCGCCGAGGCCGGCAACAAGCTGGTCAACGAAGGCGTCACGATGGTCGAGACCTACAAGGAGGTGGCGAACTATGGCTGACATGGAGCCCCCGACCTCTCTTCGTTCGGTACCCCCCGAGGGGGCCGTCAGCGCCTTGGGGCAGCCCGGCGTCGCTGACCTAGACGACCTGAAAGCGCAGGCCAAGAAGCTCAATGCGAAGGCCACGCAGGCCAAGATGGACCTGCACGACCTGTCCGAGGAACTGCCGACGAACTGGGAGCAGATTCTCGAGATCGCGCAGCGGGCCCACGACGCACACGCCGCACTGATGGCGGTGCGCCAGCAACTGGCCGCCGCGACGCCGGCCTGATCGCACAGACGCACGGAGCATCGACATGAGTAGTTTTTCAGTGACGCTGCCCAGCGGCGAAACCTGGACGCCCCAGTTCGTCCAGAACATCAACGAAGAGACCTGCATCGGCTGCGGCCGCTGCTTCAAGGTCTGTCCGCGCGGCGTGCTCGCGATGGTCGGCCTCGACGAGAACGGCGAACGCGTCGGTGTCTCGCAGGACGACGATGACGACGACGAGGAGTACGAGAAGAAAGTGATGACCATCGCGCACCAGGAGCTGTGCATCGGCTGCACCGCGTGCTCGAAGATTTGTCCGAAGAAGTGCTACACGCACGGCCCGATGGAAGGCTGAGGAGCCACTGCCATGCAAACCTTGCAACACCTCGACCCGACCTCGGCTGTCGGTCGCTGGCGCAACCTCAAGCGGGCGTTGGGCGGCGCGCACGGCGCCCTGCCGACGGGCTTGCGCCTGACGATCTGGAACGACCTGATGAGCTGCGCTGTCGCCGTGGAGTCACCCGAGATCCAGGCGATGGCCGGTGTGCTCGCAACGGCCTTCGAGGCGCACGGCTGCGATCTGTTGCCGATCTCGGGTCTGGGTGCCTCTGCCACGAGACGGCTGATGGCGCGGTGGTTTCCGGACGCGGACGCGCTGCTGGCGCTCGACTGGCCAGCGCTGCAACACGCGTCTCGTTCGGAACCTCGATACGACGAAATCGAGGACCTGGTCGACCTGTTGACGGCGGGCGCTGGCGCCGAAAGCGTCGACCGCGAGGAGGCTCTCTGGCTGGCTCATGCGCTGAGCCAGGCCAGCCTGGGCGACAACCACCTCTGGCAGGACCTGCACCTGCCGTCCAGGCGCGAGCTGTCGGCGCTGATGGGGCGCTGGTTCCCTGCGCTGGCGGCGCGCAACGACCGCGACATGAAGTGGAAGAAGTTCCTTTACAAGCAGCTGTGCGAGCGGGCCGAACTTTCGATCTGCCGCGCACCGAGTTGCAGCGTGTGCAGCGACCACGCGCACTGCTTCGGGCCGGAAGACGCGGTCGCCTCCTGAATCCGGTGGACTGCGCTCCCTCACTGGCGTCGCACCACGAGCGCCTGGCGGTCGATCGCCAGCTGAAGGTCGGCTGCGCCCTGGTCGACCGCATGGGTTTGCGTCCGGGGCAGCGCGTGCTCGAACTCGGCTGCGGAATCGGGTTGCTGGCCGAGCACCTGGTCGAACGCGTCGGCCCGAACGGCGAAGTGCTCGGGCTCGATGCGATGCCTCTGCGGGTGCAGATCGCGCATCAGCGCGGCCGACACAACCTGCGTTTCCAGGTCGGCGATCCGTCTGCGCTGCGGCGCTTCGGTGCAGGCAGCTTCGACGCCATCGTCGCCAACGGCGTGCTGCACACCTGGCCCGATGCCACCGCTGCCCTGACCGAATGCGCACGCCTGCTGGCCCCTGGGGGCTGCCTCGGTCTGGCGACCCATTCGGCGGCGCATCCGCATCCGGCCGAGCGTTTGCTGCACGCGCTGCTGGCCGAGCCGGACTACGTCGATCACCCCTGGCCCCAGGAGAGTCGCCGCTACCCGGTCGGCGCCGACGAGCTGGATCGCTTGCTGCGTCGAGCCGGCCTGGTCTCGGTGCGCGTCGAGGCACGGCCGGAGACCTTCCTGCATGCGACGGGCGAGGGCGCGCTCGAACACATGCAGGCGAGCGCCTGGGGCCACTTTCTGATGCACCTGCCACGGCTGTTGCGCGTTCGTGCGCGTGCCGACCTCGTGCGTCGCCTCGAGGCCCTGCGCGGCCCCGACGGAATCCGCCACGACGCGATGCAGCTGGTGGCCGTCGCTTTCAAGAACAACTGAGGAGAAGCCCATGAGCGTGGTCGACATCGCGTGGCGAGCCCACCCGTATTTCCCGCTGGTTCTGCTCTACAACCGCACCGAAAAGCAGACGCGAGCGACGGCCCCGGCCGCGTGGTGGACCGATCCCCCCGACGTGCTGGCCGGCCGCGATCTGCAAGGGCAGGGCACCTGGCTCGCGGTGAGCCGCGAGGGCGGTCGCTTCGCGCTGGTCACCGGTTTTCGCGAGGCGGCTCCAGCGCCGGTCGACGCGCCCAGTCGGGGTGAGCTGCCGCTGGTGTACCTGGCTTCCGGCGAAGACCCGGTGGTGTTCGCTCGCCGCTTCATGCGCGACAAGGGGTCGTATGCGCCGTTCAATCTCATCGTCGGCAACCCGCGCCAGGCGCATTACGCCGCGACGCGCGCGCGCCTGCCGATCGCGCTGACCGAAGGCCTGCACACGCTGTCGAACGGCCTGCTCGACCAGCGCTGGCCGCAGACCGAGCGGCTCGGCACCTTGTTTGGTGCGTACATCAAGGCCGTCGGCGGCTTCACGACCTTGCTCGATGGCTACCCGCGCCTGCGCGATGCGCAAGCGCTGTACGGTTGCGAGCTGCCGATGCCGGACGAGGAACTGCGCGCCGCCGACATCGCCGAGGCCGCGTTCATCATGCTGGCCGATCGCCACACGTCCGACGCCGGGCTGCCCGAGACCGGCCTCGATCGCGCCGAGGAGCAACGCCGCTCGGCGGTGTTCGTCGCCGGCGGCGAGCCGGGCACACGCAGCAGCACCGTCTTCATCATGGGGCGCGATGGCAGCCTGCACTTCGAGGAGCGCAGCTTCGACGCCGACGGCGCGCTGTGCGGCCGCGTGCTCGAGGAATGGCAGCAGGACCCGACTGTTTTCGGGGCGCCGACCTGAGGCACACCGGCTCCTCGGTTGACGGCGCGGGCCCGACCACACAAGCCCGACAGATTCCTGGTGCGGTGCGCGCGAAGTCCTGGCACTTCTTTGCGTGAGGCAATGTCACCGTCACTGCATCTCGAACTCACACTGTTGGCCAGTTGCGGGTGCTCCTGACGGTCCGGTTCAGGCGCCCGGAACTGCAGCTCGCAACTACCCAGGAACGCAAGGACTCGTTGACACCCTGAGACGGCCACCAGCGCATCGCACTGCTCAACGCCAAGCCCTTCCGCCGGCCAAGGCGGTGAACCGCCCCATGGTGCTGGGCCTCATCGACGTGGCCGAAGCCCGGGTGCCAACCTCGAGTCAGCGCGAGCCGTCATGGTGGCCGGTGATAGCATGAGTTTGGCCATCAATGAAAGCGATCTGGCGTTCGTCGATACCGGCACCGACGCTTCGAAACTGATGGCATCTACGTCTCATGTTCAACGACGCACCGCTCATCAAGCCCCTTTCAGCCGATGTCGCCACGCGCAAGATCCGCGTGGGTTCAGACAACGACAAGCACAACCCGCAGCTGGCCGCTGAGAACGATCGGACCATTTGCGGTCGCGTTCAGGCTTGGCTAACGCTGCGAGAGCACTGACACCCGAACTCGCCGCAGGCCACCACAATGACCCAAGACGCCCCACCACTGCTCAGTGAAACTCCGAAAGTTCTCGCAGATCGGCTTGATGAGCAGATCGACGCCATCCGCAAGGTGACGGATTTCGAAATTCGCGAATATCCCATTGAGGTGCTGGTGGACAAGTTCACCTGCGGCCTGGAAACGGACGAGGCCGAAATCTTCATCCCGGACTACCAACGCGAATTCATCTGGTCGGCGCGGCAACAGTCGCGTTTCATAGAGTCGCTGCTGATGAACCTGCCGGTGCCCTATATGTTCGTAGCCGACGTGCCCGAAGGACCCCGCGCCGGTCACCTTGAAATCCTCGACGGTTCACAGCGCACGCGCACGCTGGCCAACTTCCTGCAAAAC
Source organism: Burkholderiaceae bacterium (assembly GCA_030654805.1). GTDB lineage: Bacteria > Pseudomonadota > Gammaproteobacteria > Burkholderiales > Burkholderiaceae_C > PBB1. Next base: position 9,238 of record JAURWR010000089.1, on the reverse strand, counting down.
AAGCTCACGCTTGAGCAGTTGGAGAAGGTTAGCCTGGCCAACGGCCTGAAGTTGCAAGACTTTTCTTTGCCTGGGCAGTTGCGCTTCAAGCGCAAGACGGTGCGCGTCATTGAGCTCACGCGCCGGGCCGACAACGAGGCCCGGCGCGAGATGTTTGAGCGCCTTAACAGCGGTGGCACCAAACTGGAGAGCATGGAAACCCGCCGCGGCACGTTGGACGGGCCTTTCCTGAAGGTGGTGGAGGCCTGTGCCAAAAACACATTGTTCTTGGAGCTTTGCCCCGTGAACAAGTCCCTGGCCGACCGGGCCGAACACGTTGAACTGGTACTGCGCTACTTCGCCTACTGCGACAACTACGCCAGGTTCACCAAGCGCGTGGATAAGTTCTTGACCGACTACCTCAAGACCCGTAACCAGGCCGACGACCGGCAAGCAGAAGCGTCCAGCGTCCAAGAATTTGAGGCCATGCTGGCCTTCGTGAAGCGCCACATTCCCAACGGCTTCAGAAAGTCGCCGACCGCCAACACAGTGGCTCGTATCCGCTTCGAGTGCTTGTCGGTGGGCACCACGCTGGCCCTGCGAGAACGGCCTGAACTGTCACCGAACAACGTCGTCGCCTGGCTTGAAAGCGACGAGTTCACCAAACACACCCGCTCTGACGCCAGCAACTCACGGCCCAAGGTCGTCAACCGGGTTCAGTTTGTGCGCGACAACCTGATGGGTCGACCCGTCCAATACGACGGCGACACCGCCAAATTCGAAGCCAGCGCCAACCTGGACGCACCGGCCGACCCCGAACAACTCAGCTTGGTAGCTTGATGCCCACCGCGCTCAGCTGCGCGCTGTTGAACGCCCGTGCCACCGAGGTGCGGGCTTACCTGGCGTTCTTGCAAGCAGCGCTTGAACGCGGGACTGAACTTCACGCCCGGACGCTGCCTGCGCCCTTTGCGCTGGACATGGAACTCACCCACACGCTGAAGGCCAACACCTACTTGCTGCTGTACAACGTGGTGGAAGCAACGATGACACAGCTCATCGCCGACATTCACCGCACGGTGAAACAAAGCGGTGCCGTTCTGGATGAACTGCACCCGCAGATGTACCTCCACATCCTGCAGCGGTTTCGTACTAGCAGGGTTGAGATCAATGACCAATCGGCACCCGTGCCCAGCGGCGGCACCATCATTGACCACTGGCTTCGTGACTACGAGATCCGCGCCAAGGAAAACAAGAACTACCAGCTTTCAGGCAATGTGGACAGCAAGCGCATCCGCGAAATCGGTCGGGACTACGGCTTCGCCAGCCTGGAAGAAGGCAAAGACACGCACCTCAGCCATGCCAGCTTGCTGACCACCAAGAACCGCCGCAACAAGCTGGCCCATGGCGAACTCAGCTTCCGCGACTGCGGGCAAACGCTGGCTTACACCGATGTAGACAGCGATGCCAACGGCCTACTGAACTGCCTCGCCAGTGTGGTCGGCCACGTCGACGACTACCTCACGCGTCGGCTGTACCTGCGGGTGAACGCACTGCCGCCTGCAGCGCCCGCCCCACCGCCTCCCCCAACTTAGGCGGCACAGCATTGCCTATCAGCCGCGCCAGCCGCTTGGCTAACACGGGCGAGCCTGGCTTCACGAATTTGTAGCTGGGTGGGAACGACTGGAAGATGGCCGCCTCGCGCAGCGAAATGCCCCGGTGCTGTTGCGGGTGCCCAAAGCGCCCATTGCCGTAGCCAATACACAGCGTGGTCATGGTGGGCGCGGGCTTGTCCCACTCCATACGCCCATACACGCCGGCCGAATGCTGGCCGCTGGGCTTGCGGTGGCACTCGGCCACCAAGTCAGCGGGCCAGTCGCGCCAGGTGCCGCCGGGCCTTGAAGCACGCACACGCTGCTGGTTCAAGGGCGACAGGGCCGACGCCCGATGCAACGGGTCTTGGGTCGATACCTCGCCGTCGTCAATGGCCGGCAAGGCACCCACCGCGTCGCGCACCGTCACCCACCGGGCCGAGCCCGGGTGCGTGGCTGCAGGCATTTGCACCCGGCCCAGCAGAGACGCTAGCAGCACCAGGCGCTTGCGCTGCTGCGGCGCACCGTAGTCCGCCGCGTTCAGCACCGCGTATTGAATGTTGTAGCCCGCAGCTTTGAGGATGCGCAAAAACGCCTTGAACGGCGCTTGGGCGGCGAGGCCCGGCACGTTTTCCATGGTCACCAGGTCGGGCTTGGTTTCAGCCACCAAACGCCCGAATTGGTACAGCAAGCCCCACTTGTCATTTTCAGCCGCCACCTTGGTGTTGGCGTAGCTTGAAAAGGGCTGGCACGGCGCGCAGCCCGCCAGCAGCCGCACCGACGTCGGGCTCCACAGTGCCTTCAGGTCAGCTCCCGTCAGAGTGGTCACATCCTGCAGCAAGAATTTTGCGCCAGGGTGGTTGGCCTCGTAGGGGTACTTGCAGGTCGCATCCACATCAATGCCGGCCACCACCCGCACGCCGGCCTTTTTCAAGCCGCAACTCAGGCCTCCCGCACCGCAGAACAAGTCGACCACCTCAATCCGGGCGACATCAGGCAGGGTAGGCTTTCGCGGGTTGCGTACCTTGGGAAGGGCAGATGGCTTGGTCATGTTGATTGCGCGAGCGCGATTCTAGAGGCGAGGGTCCGTGAAGGCCGCCGACGTGGATCGCATGCGCATACCGACCAACATTGAGGCACTGATGAGTAGCGCCGACATGGGCTTGCTGGGCGCAACGCTGCACCGTGCGCCTGACGGGGTGCGGGCTCAGGTACTTGGTGCCCATCGCGCTCCGCCGCAACGACCGCTTGCCAGTCGTGAAACTCATCGGTTGGATGTCGCCTGCGGGTCGGAAAGAGCAGTTCGACTTTCCGCCAGGAATCAGACGCCCGCAATAGGTGCCTCGGTCCGCGAGGTCCCGCTTCGCTAGCGTTCCGACGGAGGCGGTCGCGATGACGACCTTCACGTCGGCGGGCGGGGCGAAGTAGGGGGCCGAACTCACCAGGAAGTTGGCGCCGGCGCGTGCATAGTCCACGGCATTGGCGGCGGTGACGCCGCCGGCCGGTGCCAGCAGCGGCCGCAGCCCCTCGGCGTCGAGGCGCCGACGCAGCGCCGCCAGTGCCGCCGGGCTGAAGCGTTCGAGCTGCAGCACCTCGGCGCCGGCGCGCGCGAAGCCCATCGCCTCGTCCTCGCTGCCCACCTCGACGACGAGCTTCTTCTCGGGCTGGGCAGCTCGCAGCGCGGTCATCGATGCCATGACATCGGCGGGCGCCAGGAAGGCCCGGTGCTCGGGGAACACCAGCAGCGTTTCCGAGAGGCCCAGCCGATGCATCACCGCGCCGCCGGCCCACACCCCCCGTGCGGCCAGCGCACGACCTCCCGGCCAGTTCTTGCGCGTGCAGGCCAGCGGCTGGCTGAACTCGGCGGTGCGCAGCAGCGCGACGATGCGTGCCGCTTCGCTGGCAATGCCGCTGGCCGCCTCGACGGCCGTCTGCGCCACCTTCCACGCCAGCAGCAGCCCGTCCGCAGGTCCCTCGGCTTTCAGCAGCGTCTCGCCTGGCGCCGCGTCGCTGCCGCTGGGCACGACCACGACCGCCTCGCATCCGCACAGTTCGAACAGGCGCGCGGCCTCCTCGATCACCGCCACGCGCATGGCGCCGCGGGCCTGGAACTGCAGGCGACCCGGTTGACTGCCCAGCCGCAGCGTGCGCGTGGTCAGGTCGCCGTGCGGCGCGTCTTCGCGCAGCCAGCGCCTCAATTCGTCGTCGTCGATTCGCTCCATCGTGGGTCCTACATCAATGCGACACCCTTGATCTGCGCGTGCAGCGCGTCGCCCGGTTGCAGATCCAGGGTGTCGAAGCTCCTGCTCGTGATGCGTGCGAGCAGGGTCCAGTCGTGTTCCGATGCGTCGTGGCCGACGCGCAGTCGCAGCAGTGCGGTGGTGCGTTCGCGCTGCACGCTTTCGAGGACAACGGGCAGCACATTCAGGATGCTGGTCTCGCCGGGCCGCTGGCGGGTCACGCTGACGTCGCGGGCCAGCACCCGTGCGCGCACGCGTTCCCCCGGCGGCGCCGCAGCCTCGCCGACCCACAGGGTCGTGCCGTGGAAGCCGATGCGGGTCATGCCGTGTGGCCGGTCGTGCTCGACGACTTGCGCTTCGATCACGACCCCGGCATCGTCCTGCCGGCTCAGCGGCAGATCGGTGCGTGCCATCAACTCGGCCAGCGGGCCGGCCGCTTCGACCTGTCCATCGCGCATCAGCACCAGATGGTCCGCGAGCCGCGCCGCCTCGTCCATCGCATGCGTGACGTAGACGACCGGCAGCGCCAGTTCGCGATGCAGGCGCTCGAGGTACGGCAGGATTTCGGCCTTGCGTGCTGCGTCGAGCGCGGCCAGCGGCTCGTCCATCAACAGCAGGCGGGGGCCGGTGGCCAGCGCGCGAGCGATCGCCACGCGCTGGCGTTCGCCGCCTGACAGCGTGGCCGTGCGCCGCGCCTGCAGGTGTCCGATGCCGAGCAGATCGACGACCGCGTCGAGGGAGATGCGACCGGACTCGCCGTCGCTGCGTCGGCGTCCGTAGTGCAGGTTGCCGCGCACATCCAGATGCGGAAACAGCGCCGCCTCCTGGATCACGTAGCCCAGTGGCCGCCGGTGCGTGGGCACGAAGCAGCCGGTGGCGTCGTCCTGCCAGACCTCGGCACCCCAGGCGACGCGCCCCGATGCGCGTTCCAGCCCGGCCAGCGCCCGCAGCACGGTGGTCTTGCCGCAGCCCGACGGGCCGACGAGCGCGGTGATGCCGTGCGCCGGAAAAGCGAGCGCGACGTCGAGCCGGAAGTCCCGGCGTTGCAGGCGCAAGGTGGCTTCGATCACCGCAGGGCCTCCGCATCGTCCCGGCGCGGCTTGTTCACCACGTACAGCGTCACGAGCACGATCATGGCGAACGCCACCATGCCGGCCGCCAGACGATGCGCCTCGCTGAATTCGCCGGCCTCGACATGGTCGTAGATCGCGACCGACAACACCCGTGTCTGGCCCGGGATGTTGCCGCCGATCATCAGCACCACGCCGAACTCGCCGACCGTGTGCGCGAAGCCGAGCACGCTGGCGGTGACGAAACCCGGCCGTGCCAGCGGCAGCGCGACGCTGAAGAAGCGATCCAGCGGCGAGGCGCGCAGCGTGGCCGCGGCTTCCAGCGTGCGCTCAGGGATCGCCTCGAACGCCTGCTGCAGCGGCTGCACGACGAACGGCATCGAATACAGCACCGAAGCGACGACCAGACCACCGAACGTGAATGGCAACCGACCGATGCCGAGCCATTGCGTGAACTGCCCCACCGGCCCGAAAGGCCCCATCAGCAGCAGCAGGTAGAAGCCCAGCACCGAGGGCGGCAGCACGATGGGCATCGCGACAACCGCAGACCACACCGGCTTCAAGCGCGAGTGCGTGCGGGCCAGCCACCATGCGATCGGTGTGCCGACGATCAGCAGCAGCGCCGTCGTGAGCGCCGCCAGCTCGGCGGTGAGGCGGATCGCGGTCCAGGCGGCCGGTGTCATGCGCGCAGGCCTCGGGTGGTCATGGCGTCGAACTTCATGGCCCGTAGCCGAACGACTGGATCACCGCCTGGGTCGGCGCGCTCTTCAGGTAGGCCAGCAAGGCCGCGGCGGCCGGGTTCTTCTCGCCCGTCTTGAGCAGCACCGCGTCCTGGCGAATCTCGCCGTACAGCGACGTCGGCACCAGCCAGTACGAGCCCGTCACCGGCTTGCCCGCAGTCGCCACCTGCGACAGCGCGACGAAGCCGAGCTCGGCGTTGCCGGTGGCGATGAACTGATGGGCCTGCGCGATGCTCTCGGCGGTCACGAGCCTGGGCGCGACCGCATCGGTCAGGCCGCGCGCCTTCAGCACCTGCATGCCCGCCTGTCCGTACGGCGCCAGCTTCGGGTTGGCGATCGCCAGGTGTGCGAACCGGCCCGTGGCCAGCACCGCGCCCTGGTCGTCGACATAGCCCGGTTGCGCGCTCCACAGCACCAGCTTGCCGATCGCATAGGTGAAGTTGCTGCCCGCCACCGCCAAGCCGTCGGCGACCAGCTTCTTCGGCGTCTCGTCGTCGGCGGCGATCAACACCTCGAACGGCGCGCCGGCGACGATCTGCGAATAGAACTTGCCGGTGGACCCCGCCGAGACCTTCAGCGTGTGGCCGGTGGCCGCGGTGAAACCTTCACCGATCTTCGCCAGCGGGCCGGCGAAATTGGCCGCGACCGCCACCACCACCTCGTCGGCCTGCGACGGCACGGCGACCGTTGCCGAGGCGGCGATCGCCAGAAGCAACAACATCCGGAATTCCAGTTTCATCACGTCATCGATCCTTCGAGTTCAATCCTTCACCGCGTGATCTGGCCACGATGTCGTCACCGGGTTATAGCTGCTGAGACCTGTCGCAGGTGGTCAGGACATCGCGGTGATCAAGGCCAGCCACGTCGTGCTCGGGGTCTGAGTCACGCGCCGTCGGGTCGCAGTCGGGCGTGGACCGTGACATCGCGTGGTTCGGCGCTCACATTGGGATGCAGGCTGTGCCGGCGCAGCACGCCTTCGTGCGCAAAGCCGAGCGCGTGGAGCAGACGCGCCGACGCGTGGTTGTCGACATCGCACAGCGCGTCGATGCGCCACACCGGGGTCTGCGCAAACGCCTCGGACAGCACCGCCGCGACGGCTTCGCGCATCAGCCCGCGGCCCCACTGACCGCGAGCCAGCAGATAACCCAGGCGCAGATGGTGGGCCGGGCCATCGAAGCGCTGGGGAATCAGTTGAACCAACCCGATCGCGGCGCCTCGCGGCTCGACGAGCAGCCAGGTCCAGGCGCTGCGCTTGAGCCAGCGTGCCTGGTCCCAGTCGAGCTGGGTGCGGGTGTCGGCGATGGCCCCGTGCGGCCGCCAACCCAGGTAGCGCAACACGTCCGGGTCCTGCGCCCAGCCGTCGAAGGCCGCGTGCTCGTCGCCCGGCTGCGGCGCGCGCAGTCGCAGTCGCTCGGTGTGGAGCACGCGCTTCATCGCGGGTGATGGCCGTTCGAGCCGCGTCGTGCTGGCGCGAAAGCTGCAATGTGTCGCCGATGATGATCACTGCACCGATGCTCCAACTGACGAACGACGCTTGCGAGGCCGTGTTGATCCTGACCGACGGGCTGCAGCAATCCGAACTGCTGCGCTCGCGTCTGACGCGTGCCGAGGTGCAACGCCAGGTGCGCTGCCTGGCCGACACGCTGGCGGACGCGCCGGATGCGCTGCGCCATCTGATGCCCGAGATGGATTGGGCCGGCTGGCGTGCCACGCGGCTGGCGCTGCCGCTGCCCGGCGCACAGCAGGACGAGGCACTGTGGTTCGCCGTGCAGTCGCTGGTGCCGGCGACCCTGAGCTGGTTGCGCGTTTACCGCGAGCAGCAGCCCGGGCTGTTTCAGGCCTGGCACTGACCCGCCCGCCCCAGGTTTTCAGGCACCGGGCCGACTCGTCACGCAGGCCAGCAGGGTCGCGATGACCTCGCCGCCGATGTGCGCCTGGTCGTCCAGCGCGGCGATGCGGGCCAGCAGCTCGCGCGCGTCCTCGGGTCGCCCGCTGCGCAACGCGATAAAGGCCAGCGCCTTGAGCGTGAAGAGCCAGAAGCGTGCCGCTCCGTTGCCGCGGAAGTCGATGCCGTCGGGCACGCTGCCGGGCGCGACCTGGCGCCAGTCTTCGGCCAACCCGGCCTGCTTCGCCGCTTCGAGCAGGCCGCGTTGCGCCGCGCGTTCGGCCTGCTCGAACTCGCGCAGGCCGGCGTGGTGCTTGTACAGCGCGTAGTAGATGCCCAGGGCCTGCGGTGCGAGGGCCTGCGCCGTCCACAGCAGTGCGCCCACCTCACCGCGTGCCGACTGCGCAGCCTGATGCAGCAGGTTGCGTGCGGCTTCGGGCATGTCGCCGCCGAAGAAGGCGTCGGCGGATTCGCCGGTGAACAGGTTCATGTCGTGTCTCGGTTGATGGGAGCAGGCAACGCAAGCCCCGGGCCCGGCGCCACGGGCGACGAATGCACGTTCGGCGCGTCGAGGTTGCGACAAAGCCGACAGCGATCCGACATCGATCCCCACCCGCCGGCGCGCCCCGAACCGCGACCCAAAACGCGCCAAGTGCCTGATGCGCGGTCGCTTTTCCGCATTGCGTCGCGCGGCGACATCGACTGGCACGTTCCTTGAGAAGGAAGAGCATCCGATGACGTGGGAGTACTGCGATGGACCTCAAGCTCGACGCCAGACCGATCTACCTGGACTACGCTGCCACCACGCCGGTCGACCCCCGGGTCGTGCACACGATGGTGCCTTACCTGTACGAGCAGTTCGGCAACCCGGCCTCGCGCAGTCACGCCTACGGATGGGCTGCGGAAGAGGCGGTCGAGATCGCCCGTGAACACGTCGCCGCGCTGATCGGCGCAGACCCGCGTGAAATCGTGTGGACCTCCGGCGCGACCGAATCCAACAACCTCGCGATCAAGGGCGCGGCGCAGTTCCACGCCGGCAAGGGCAAGCACCTGATCACCGTCAAGACCGAGCACAAGGCCGTGCTCGACACGATGCGAGAGCTGGAGCGCCACGGTTTCGAGGTGAGCTACCTCGACGTGCAATCCGATGGCCTGCTCGACATCGAGGTGCTGAAGGCGGCGATCCGGCCGGACACCATCCTGGTCTCGGTGATGTTCGTCAACAACGAGATCGGCGTGATTCAGGATGTGGCCGCCATTGGTGCGCTGTGCCGCAGCAAGGGCATCCTGTTCCACGTCGATGCGGCGCAGGCCAGCGGCAAGGTCGCGATCGACCTGACCGAACTGCCCATCGACCTGATGAGCCTGTCGGCTCACAAGACCTATGGACCCAAGGGGATCGGTGCGCTGTATGTGCGCCGCAAGCCGCGGGTTCGCATCGAGGCGCAGATGCACGGCGGTGGCCACGAGCGCGGCATGCGATCGGGCACGCTGCCGACGCACCAGATCGCCGGCATGGGCGAGGCCTACCGGCTGGCGCGCGAGGCGATGGTCAGCGAGAACGCACGCATCGGCCAGTTGCGCGACCGCCTGCTGGCCGGCGCGCAGCAGATCCCCGAGGTGCTCGTCAACGGCAGCCTCACGCAGCGCGTGCCGCACAACCTGAATCTGAGCTTCACCTTCGTCGAGGGCGAGTCGCTGCTGATGGGCATGAAGGGCATCGCGGTGTCGTCGG
>JAURWR010000121.1 GCA_030654805.1 Burkholderiaceae bacterium | reverse complement strand
CCGTAGTCCATCAACCGGCAAACCGGAGGATCGGCGGTGGCGGCGATCTCGACCAAGTCCACGTCGAGTTCACCCGCCATGCGCAACGCTTCAACGGTACTCACGATGCCCAGAGGCTCGTTTTCAACACCATTCAAACGGACTTCAAGGGCCATGATCTCCCGATTGAGCCGGTGCTTGCGCTCGGCATTGGGGGTACGGCGGTCAGCAAAAGTAGCGATGGTTCAAACCTTTCAAAGGATTCCAAGGCAGAGGAATCCACACATTAAAAACGCGCACACCGGTCGATCAAAGGGCTTGGCGCTCCTGCTGAAGGCAGGAGAGATCACGCTTTTTGAGCGATGCCGTCAGCCAACTTCGCGGAGAAGTCTGCCAGCGACATGACACCGAGGTCTTGATTTCCCCGGGCGCGCACTGCGATGGTTCCATTTGCCTTTTCCTTGTCACCCACGACAAGGATGTACGGAACCTTCTGCATCGAATGCTCACGAATTTTATAGGTTATTTTCTCGTTCCGCAAATCGGTGCCAACTCTAACTCCTTGTTTTTGAAGCGCTTTCGCGACTTCCTCGGCGTAATCGGCCTGGTGTTCGGAGATGTTCAGCACACTCACCTGCACCGGCGCCAGCCAGGCCGGCAGCGCGCCAGCGTGCTGTTCGATCAGGATGCCGATGAAGCGCTCCAGGCTGCCGACGATGGCCCGGTGCAGCACCATCGGCGTCGCGCGCTCGCCGGCTTCGGTGACGTATTCGGCGCCCAGGCGCTCGGGCATGTTGGGGTCGACCTGGATCGTGCCGCATTGCCATTGGCGGCCGATCGCGTCCTTCAGCGTGTATTCGATCTTCGGGCCATAGAACGCGCCCTCGCCCGGCGTAACGATGAATTCGCAGCCCGAACGGCGCAGGCTTTCCATCAGCGCGAATTCGGCCTTGTCCCACAGTGCGTCGGAGCCGATGCGCTTCTCGGGCCGCGTCGCGACCTTGTAGATGATGTTGGTGAAACCGAAGTCGGCGTAGACCTTCTGCAGCAGCGTCGTGAACGCGGTGCACTCGTCGAGGATCTGGTCTTCGGTGCAGAAGATGTGGCCGTCGTCCTGCGTGAAACCGCGCACCCGCATGATCCCGTGCAGCGAGCCGCTCGGCTCGTTGCGATGGCACTGGCCGAACTCGCCGAAACGCAGCGGCAGGTCGCGATAACTCTTGATGCCCTGCTTGAAGATCAGGATGTGGCCGGGACAGTTCATCGGCTTCAGCGCGTACTCGCGCTTCTCCGACTCGGTGGTGAACATGTTCTCGCGGTACTTGTCCCAGTGGCCGGTCTTCTCCCACAGGCCCTGATCGAGCACCTGCGGTCCCTTGACCTCCAAATAGCCGTTGTCGCGATAGACGGCGCGCATGTACTGTTCGACCTGCTGCCAGACCGTCCAGCCTTTGGGATGCCAGAACACCAGGCCCGGCGCGTGCTCGTCGATGTGGAACAGATCGAGTTCGCGGCCCAGCTTGCGGTGATCGCGCTTCTCGGCCTCTTCGAGCATGTGCAGGTGCTGCTGCAGATCGTCCTTGGTCGCCCAGGCGGTGCCGTAGATGCGCTGCAGCATCTCGTTGCGGTGGTCGCCGCGCCAGTAGGCACCGGCCACCTTCATCAGCTTGAAGTGCTTGAGCTTGCCGGTGCTTGGCACGTGCGGGCCGCGGCACAGGTCCTCGAACTTCCCTTCGCGGTACAGCGACACGTCCTGGTCGGCCGGGATGCTGGCGATGATCTCTGCCTTGTAGGCCTCGCCCAGGCCCTTGAAATACGCCACCGCCTCGTCGCGCGGCAACACGCGGCGCTCGACCTTCTCGTCCCTTTTCGCGAGCTCGGCCATCTTGGCTTCGATGGTCGCCAGATCCTCGGGCGTGAATGGGCGCTTGTACGAAAAATCGTAGAAGAAGCCGTTTTCGGTCACCGGTCCGATCGTCACCTGCGCATCCGGGAACAATTCCTTCACCGCATACGCCAGCAGGTGCGCGGCCGAATGCCGAATCACGTCGAGGCCGTCGGCATCCTTGTCGGTCACGATCGCCAGTGCGGTGTCGTGATCGATCAGGTGGCTGGTGTCGACCACACGAGACTCCGCACCGCTGCCGACGCGCCCCGCAAGCGCGGCCTTGGCCAGCCCGGCGCCGATCGACGCGGCGACTTCGGACACCGTCACCGGGCCGGGAAATTCGCGCTTGGAACCGTCGGGCAATTGGATCGAGATCATGAAAGCTCCAGGGAAACGCAGGGTGCCTGACGGGAAGGTCTGAAATCGACCCGGTCGAGGCAGCACTCGAAACGAAAAAGCGCGGAGCCAAACCGCGCTTTGGTGTCGAAGTCAACCCTGCATTTTAGGCCACGGAGCGAGCCGGCGTTCGGGGTTCCGAGCGCAGATGCGCGGAGCGGCGAGGCTCAGAACCCCAGGATCGAGACGTCGGCGGTCCGCTCGATCAACCACAGCGCACCGACGAAGATGGCAGCCGCCGATCCGCCCTGGATGACCCAGCGCGGATAGAAGCCGTTCCTTCGAAACAGGAACAAGCAGCTCACCGCGATCGACACGATGAACAACTGGCCCAGCTCGATGCCGAGGTTGAACTGGAACAGCGCCCAGGCGAACTGCGCGGCGGGTAGGTCGAGTTCGCCCAGCACACCCGCGAAACCGAAACCGTGGATCAGCCCGAACAGGAAGGTCACGATCGCGCGACGCCCGCGGAAGATCGGCCAGAAGTTGTCGATCGCAGCCAGGATGATCGTCACGGCGATCGCCGGCTCGATGAACGACGACGGCAGCGACACCAGCTTCAGCCCGGCCAGCGTCAGCGTCACCGAATGCGCGACGGTGAACGCGGTGACGATCACGGCCACCGGCAGGATCGCCTGACCGAGTCGCTCGACCGGCTGCCAGCCCGTCGCGGTGCGCCGCATGACCGCCGGCAGCAGCAGGCACAGCAGGAACAGCATGTGGTCGTAGCCGGTCAGGATGTGGCGCATGCCTTCCTTGATGAATCCCGTCGACGCATGTTCGGCGGGCGCTGCCGATTCGGACGATGCGACATCGGAAACGGTGCGGTCTGCGCTTCGTATCGATGCGGTATCCGTCACCGCGGGCGACGCCACCGAGACGATGGAGACCGCGCTGGCCACCGGTGATGCGCCAGTCACCATCGGCGCGATCGACCGCGTCGGGTCGAGCACCCGCACCAAGGCATCCACGCCGGGCCGCTCGATCTTCGCGATGGCGCGGTGCGTCGGGTCGATCTCACGCAGCGCGACATACCGGATCACCGGCGGCACCGCAGCGGATGCGCAGGAACCCGACCAGGTGAGCGCCGCATAGACCCCGTCGGCACGGCGTTCGAGCGCCCGCGTGGCCGACGTCCACTGACAGCCATCGACCTGAACGCGGGCCGCAAGGTAGCGCTCGATGGCAGGCCAGGCCGTGCGGATTTCGCCCCAGGTCAATTGGCCATCGGCGTCGGCGTCGATGTCGAGCACCGCATCGAGGTCGCGCAGCGCGAGGTCGACACGCAAGGTCGACGCCGCTGCATCGAGCCTGAGCTGCAGGTAGGCATCGCTGCCCTTGTGCGCCAGCGCCGGGGCGGCCAGCACGAGGCTGCACAGCAGCAGCCAACCGCCGCGCACGCGCCGAGTCAATTCAAAGCAACGCATCGAGACGCTCGTCATGAAGGCCCATTTCCTTGCGTATCTGATCGGCTTCGCGGATCGCCTTCTCGTCGCCTGCTGCTCGCGCCGCATGCGCCAGCACCAGCAGGTCGAGCGGCTCGCGCTGCTTGCGCACGTTCTCGCGCGCAAGCGCCAGCGCGGCAGCTGGCTTCGCATCGACCCACAGCGCGAACATCGCCTGCTCGCGGGCATGGGTGCCGCGCGCATCGGGGCGCAGGTTGGCCTGCGCCATCGCGTCGCGCACCTGACGCGCATCCTTGTCGGCGCCCGGAGATTTCAACCGCGCACCCGCAATCGCCAGACGCAGCAGCACCGCATCGGTGCGCGGCTGCGGCGTCAGCAGCGCCAGCGCTTCAGCGTGGCGATTCATGTCCATCAGGAAGTCGGCGTAGGTCAACAGCGTGTAGCCGCCGGCCTCGGCTGCCATGGCCAGCTTGAAAGTCGTCTCGGCAATGTCCGGGCGACCCGCGCGCTGCTCCAGTTCGGCCAGCGTGGTCAGCAACCACGAGCGGGTCGAAGGCGACAGGCGTGGCGCGGCCAGCATTTGCTGCAGGCTGTCGCGGGCCGCATCGGTGTTGCCGCGCAGGCTTTCGTTCTCCGCCAGGCAAGCCAGGCTTTCGAGGCGCACGCCCGCCGCCTGCAATCCGCGACATGCTGCATCCGACTCGGCGTAGCGGCCCTGCACGCGGCGCACCGTGGCCAGTGTCAACCACGCTTGCGCATGGTCGGGCCGGCGTGCGACCAGCATTTCGAGGTGCCCCGCAGACACGTCGAACTCGTGCAGATACTGCTGCAACGTGGCCTGCAACAACAGCACGTCGTCGGGCGCGGATCGGGCATCCGGCCAGGGCTGCAAGACGGCCAGGGCCTGCCCGGCGTAGCGGGGGTCGCCCTGCTCGCGCGCTCGCGCCAGATAGCGTCGGGCCAGCGAGACAGCCGTCACCGCATCGGTCGGTTGGTTCACCCAGAGGCGGCGCAGTCGCCGCTCCTCGGCTCCGGTGCCACCGGATGGCAGCACCTCGACGACCTCGCTGTCGCGGGTCGGGTTCACCGGCGTGGCCCACCCGGGGCCGGGCCACGCCAACGCTGCGGCACCGATCGCCGACCACAACACGGCGTGAACTGCTGACAGGCCGATCTTCATTCGTTCTCCACCTGAGTTGCCGGTGAAACCGGCGCCCTGCACTGCCCGCCAGGACGCCGGCTCACCAGCTGACTCGTCAACAGATTCCTTTACGGAATCTCCCTCGGCTCCGCCGTATCGTCGGTGGCCAGTTTGTCCGGCAACACAGCCAGCGGTTCGAGTGTGTCGCTGTTGGCCGGCGTCACCGCCGTCAGCTGCGCCAGGTACTGCGTCGCAGCCTCGCTGTCGGTGGCTGCCGCAGCGGGTACCGCTTCGGTGACGGGCGGCGTGTTGTTACCTCCCCCGCCACCGCCTCCGCAGGCCGACAACAGCAGCACTACACACCCGCCCAGGATCAATGATTGCTTGGTCATGATGCGCCCCTCAGTTCGAGCCGGCGCCAGGCAGCGGCTTCGTGAAGTACGGGAAGCTGTTGCTGAACGTGAGGGCCGCTTGATCGACCGCATCGTGCAGCGCCGTCGACGTGGCACCCAGCGGCACCTTGCCCAGGCGGCATTCCGACGTCAACACGGTGGGCGTCGAACCCGGGATCGTGAAGCTGTTCAGACCCAGCACGTTGTTGTTGTCGCCCGCGCTCAGGTTCGCGATCACGCCGTTGCTGTTGGCCACGCACAGGGCGCCGGCCACCGCGATCAGCGAGATGTCGACGACGTCGTCCTTCGGACGGCGACCGTTCGGGTAGCCGGCCAGGTCGACCGCTGATCCCAGGTTGGCCGCACCGCCGACGCGCAGCAGTTCGCCGGCCACACCCAGGCGGTTCTGGCTCGCGAACGGCACCGCCGCGATGGCGGTGTTCAGGCGCAGCATCTCCGCCGGGGTCACGGTGCCTTGCGGCTTGTTGACACCCGCCAGGCCGGTCAGGAACACGTTGAGCAGGTCGGTGCGTGGCAGATTGGTCGGAGCCACCGCAGCGATATCGCCGGCCAGCGCGATGCCCAGCAGCGCGGGCAAGGTCGGGTTGGTGACGTAGGTCGCGAACTGCAAATCGCCCGACGGCTTGGAGCTGTTGAACTTGTCCTTGTCCGGCAGGCCGATCACCACCTCGTTGACCAGTGGGCTGCCCAGACGCGAGACCTGCGTCCACGCGCCACCAGGGATGGAAGTGGTGCCGTGGCCGGATTTCGGGTTCGGGTTCAGCAGGCTGCCCTGGCGCAGGCTGGCCGTGGTCCAGCCTCCGATGACCGGGTCGTAGGTGCTGTCGCTGGACGGCTTGGCGGTGAGGCAGTCCTTGGCCACTTCGAGGGCCAGCGTCGTGACGTTCTTGTCGGCGAGGTCGTCATGACCGGCATTGATCAACGTCGGATTCGTGACCACGGCGAGCGGTGCGTTCACCAGGTCGAAGATCGTGCCGAGGTTGACCGCGAACGGGTCCTTGCGCTGGCCGACAAACAGCTTGCCGGGGGTCGAGCAGCCGGGAATGCTGACCGAGTAGATGTGCTGCGCCGCGTAGGCGTCGTAGTCGGCGATCGTCTTGGAGCCGATGTTGTCCACGGGCTTGTTGAAGGTGGCCGAGCCGCCCGCCGCGTTGGTGATCGATGCCTTGGTGCCCTTGCGGCGATCGCCGCGCACGATGTCGACGGTGAAGGTCTCGTTGAGGTTCAACGCAGCTGCGGCCGGGCCCGACACGCCACCGGCCTGGATCAGCGGAATCGCGACATTGGCCGTGCCGATCGGCAGCGTGATGCCCTTCAAGGTGTTCTTGAAGCGGAACTGGAAGGTGATGTCTTCGACGCCATTGCCGTTGTTGTCGATGTGGATCTCGTACAGCGCGTTCGGATCGAGCGAGAAGTAGTTCGGGCCGCCGTACGGGTCCTGCAGCGGCACGTAGTTCGCCATCAGCGATACGAAGGCGCCGCGGCCCGCTTCGTAGCTGTTGAACAGGTAGAAATCGGTGGCGTCGACCTTGGGCGTGGCCGTGATCGACGGCGCTTCGCGGTGGCTGGAAGCGTGCACCGGCAGCGAGGCGGCCAGACCGTAGATCGTGGCCAGCGCGCCGATGACCGGCAGCAGGCGGGTGGATGGCATCAATGTTGTCTTCATGATTCGGGCCTTGTGGGGTTGTTGACTTCGCATCGCCACACCAACCGGTTGCGATCTGCGATGCGCCCTGACGTCAAGCCATCAGGTTGCGCTGTCACCCCATACGAGCCGAACGCATTTCTGGATGCATCCATCGAACGCCGCGTGTGCGACGCTGCGACGCGCGTCCACTTCCGCAGCGTCATGGCGCAGGCCGCGTCGGCCCTCACCGTTACGGCCGAGCGCCGAGCTCAGCGCCGGGTTTGCAGCTTGGCAAACGCCGCCGCCATCGCGCCACCGGCCGCAGCCGACGGCGATGCCCGTCCGTTCGAAGGCCGTTCGCCACGTCCGGCCGGCTGAAAGCGGTTGCCGGCGCCAGCACCGCCCGGCCCCCGCTCGGCGGGCGCCGCATCGAGCTTCATCGTCAGCGAAATGCGTTGGCGCGACAGATCGACTTCGAGCACCTTGACCTTGACCACGTCGCCTGTCTTGACCACCTCGCGCGCGTCGCTGACGAACTTGTGCGCGAGCTGGCTGACGTGGATCAGTCCGTCCTGATGCACGCCCAGGTCGACGAAGGCTCCGAACTGCGCGACGTTGCTGATCGTGCCCTCCAGCGTCATGCCCGGCTGCAGGTCCTTGATGTCCTCGATGCCGTCGGCCAGCTTCGCGACCTTGAAATCGGGGCGTGGATCGCGACCCGGCTTCTCCAGCTCGGCCAGGATGTCCTTCACCGTGATCGCGCCGAAACGCTCGTCGGCAAACGCTTCGGGCTTCAGCGCACGGATCACATCGCTGCGGCCCATCACCTCGGCCGCCGGCCTTTGCACCGCCTTCAGGATGCGCTCGACCACCGGGTAGGTCTCGGGGTGCACGCCCGACTGGTCCAGCGGGTTGTCGCCGTCGCGCACCCGCAGGAAACCCGCGCTCTGCTCGAAGGTCTTGGCGCCGAGGCCGGCCACGTTGAGCAGTTGCTGCCGGTTGCGGAAGGCCCCGTGCGCATCGCGCCAGCGCACGATGCCGGAAGCGACCGCACCGCTGAGCCCGGACACCCGCGACAGCAGCGGCGCCGACGCGGTGTTCACATCGACACCGACCGAGTTGACGCAGTCCTCGATCACCGCGTTCAGGCTCCTGGCCAGATCGCTCTGGTTCACGTCGTGCTGGTATTGGCCGACGCCGATGCTCTTCGGCTCGATCTTCACCAGCTCGGCCAGCGGATCCTGCAATCGCCGCGCGATGCTGACCGCGCCGCGCAGGCTCACGTCGAGGTCGGGCAACTCCTTGCTGGCGTATTCGCTGGCGCTGTAGACCGAGGCGCCCGCTTCGCTGACGACCACCTTTTGAAGGGGCTGCGCCGCCGCCGGGCCGCCCCCAGGCGAGCGCGCGCCCCCTTGGGGGGCAGGAGCCGCAGGCGACGTGGGGGCTGACATCGCCAGGCGCTGGATCAGCTCGGACGCCAGCTTGTCGGTCTCGCGGCTGCCAGTGCCGTTGCCGATCGCGATCAGGTCGACGCCGTGCGCCGCGCACAGCCGACCGAGCGTGTGCAACGAACCTTCCCAGTCGCGGCGCGGCTCCAGCGGGTAGATCGTTTCGGTGGCCAGCACCTTGCCGGTGGCATCGACCACGGCGACCTTGCAGCCAGTGCGGATGCCTGGGTCCAACCCCATCACGACACGCGGCCCGGCCGGTGCGGCCAGCAGCAGGTCGCGCAGGTTCTCGGCGAACACCTTGATCGCGACCTGCTCCGCAGACTCCCGAAGGCGGCTGAACAGGTCACGCTCGAGGCTCAGGCTGAGCTTGACCTTCCAGCACCACGCGATGCACTTGCGGATCAAGTCGTCGGCCGGCCGCTTCGCATGGCTCCAGCCCAGGTGCACCGCGATGCGGCCTTCGGCCAGGGAGGCGTGACCCCCTCGCCCCCCTGGGGAGAGGGAGTCAGCAGCGGCGGCTTCGGGAGCCACCAGCTTCGCATCGAGCAGCTCCAGCGCGCGACCGCGAAACACAGCCAGCGCGCGGTGCGAAGGCACGGTGCGGATCGGCTCGGCGTAGTCGAAGTAGTCGCGGAATTTCGCGGTGTCCGGGTGGTTCGCGTCCTTCCCATCCAGCAGCTTGCTCTGAAACAGGCCCTCGGCCCACAGCCACTCGCGCAGCTTGCCGACCAGCACCGCGTCCTCGGCCCAGCGCTCGGACAGGATGTCGCGCACACCGTCGAGCACGGCCAGCGCATCGACGAATCCGCCATCGGCGTTGATGAAGGTGGCGGCTTCGGTCGCAGGGTCGAGCGTCGGATCGGCAAACAGCTTGTCGGCCAGCGGCTCCAGCCCGGCTTCGCGGGCAATCATCGCCTTGGTGCGGCGCTTCTGCTTGAACGGCAGGTACAGATCTTCCAGTTCCTGCTTGGTCGGCGCAGCCTCGATGGCAGCGCGCAATTCGGGCGTCAACTTGCCCTGCTCCTCGATGCTTTTCAGCACCGCCACACGGCGCTCCTCCAGCTCGCGCAGATAGGACAACCGCGCCTCCAGCTCCCGCAGCTGAATGTCATCGAGGTTGTCGGTGGCTTCCTTGCGATAGCGGGCGATGAAAGGCACGGTGGCCCCACCGTCGAGCAGTTCGACAGCAGCGTTGACCTGGGCCGGACGAACCTTCAGTTCGGCGGCGATTTGCAGCAGGATCTTGTTCAAGGCGGGGAGCCCGTCGAGCGGGCAGGAACGGTGGGGGAATCGCCGTGGTAATCCGGAGGCGAAAGTCAGGCTGACTCGATTGCCGGGACAGGCTCGAAACCCGGGGCGGCGCAGTGTGCCACAGGGGTTTCAGCGTTCAGCGCTGTGCTGTCAGGTACTGCAACAAGCCGTGACCGGCCCACGCGCCGCTGGACAGGCTGGCGGTCAGCAGGTAACCCCCGGTCGGCGCTTCCCAATCCAGCATCTCGCCGGCGCAGAAGACACCCGGCAGCGCGCGCAGCATGCCCTGGTCGTCCATCGCCTCGAAGCGCACGCCGCCAGCGGTGCTGATCGCCTCGTCGATCGGGCGTGCTGCGGTCAACGTCAAGGGCAGCGATTTGATCCCGGCGGCCAGCCTGGCCGGATCGGTCATTACCTCGCGCGGCAACAGTTCGCGCAGCAGCGCCGCCTTGACGCCGTCGAGACCGAGCCGGCCCTTCAGGTGCGTGGACAACGACCTCGAACCGCGCGGATGCGCCACCTCGCGCGCGACCCAGTCGGCGCTGCGACCGGGCAGCAGATCGAGATGCGCGACCGCCCGGCCATCGGCTTCGATCGAGTCCCGCAGCCAGGCCGATGCGGCATAGATCAGACTGCCTTCGACGCCGCCTTCGGTCACGACGAACTCGCCGGCCTGCGCGAACGCATGGCCATCGGGAGCGGCACAGCTCAAGGCCACGTTCTTGACCGGAACGCCGGCGTGTCGGGTGCGGAAGTGCTCGCTCCAGCCCGGTTGCTCGCTGCCCGCCACATCGACGTGGGCTGCGTCGAATCCGCAGTTCGACGGCCGCAGCGGCGCCAGCTCGACGCCGCGCGCCGTCAGCCATGGCACCCAGGCGCCATCGGACCCCAGGCGCGACCAGCTCGCACCACCGAGGGCCAGCAGCACCGCATCGGCCCGAACGGTCTGCACGCCATCAGCCGTCGCAAAGGCCAGCGCGACCGCAGGCTCCGAGTCGGCCCAACCGACCCAACGGTGCCGCATGTGGAATCGCACACCCAGACCACGCAGGCGATGCAGCCAGGCTCGCAGCAGCGGAGCCGCCTTCAGATCGGTCGGGAACACCCGGCCCGAGCTGCCGACAAAGGTGGCAATGCCCAGGCCCTGCGCCCAGGCGCGCAATTCAGCGGGGCCAAAGCGGCACAGCATCGATTCGATCGATGCACGGCGTTCGGCATAGCGGCCGGCGAAGGCTTCGGCCGGCTCGGAATGTGTCAGGTTCAGTCCCCCCTTGCCGGCCAGCAGAAACTTGCGGCCCACCGAGGGCATCGCGTCGTACAGGTCCACCGAAGCCCCGGCGCACGCCAGCACTTCGGCCGCCATCAGGCCCGCCGGCCCACCACCCACGATGGCGACGGTGCGAGGGGAAATCCGCTGTGATTCAGGCAAGTGGGCAATCCGAAGTGAAGAGTGGCCGCATCCGGCAGCGCAACGGGATGCGATGCGGCCCGGCATGGGTGGCCGCGCAGCATAGAGCACGCGGCGGCGGACGTTCGGCGCAGCGCGGCGAGGCACCGCTGTAAGGACTTCTCGCCCAGCCCGACCTGAAATCGTCAGGATCCCACCGGAGAAGCGCATGACACAAGTTACATCACCTGCGATGCAGCGACTCGGCGTCACAGGTCGCATCGCGGTGGTCACCTTGTGCTGGCTCATTGCCACGCTGGGCACGGGCAGCCTGGTGGCCGCAGCACAGGCAGCCGACCCGGTCGGCGACTGCAACGTGCGCAGCGGCGCCAGCACACCAACAGTCATCGAGCTTTACACCTCGGAAGGGTGCAGTTCGTGCCCGCCAGCCGACCGCTGGTTGTCGAAATGGACCTCGCAGCCCGACGTCATCGCGCTCGCCTTCCACGTCGACTACTGGGACAACCTCGGCTGGAAAGATCCCTTCGGAAGCCCGGCGCACACCGAGCGCCAGTACCAGCAACAGGCAGTGAACGGCTCGCGTTTCAGCTACACGCCGCAGGTCACGATCAACGGTGCAGACAGCCGACAGTGGCAGAGCCTGCGGCCGCCGATCGCGGTGTCGGCGGCAGCGTCACTGTTGCAAGTTCAGCTCAGCCGTGATGGCGGTCGCTACATCGCCCAGGTGCGACACGCTGCCGGCGCGCCGGAACGGCTGGCAGCGTACTGGGCTGTCACCGAAAACCGGCATGTGTCAGCCGTGAAATCGGGGGAAAACCGAGGCGAAACGCTGACGCATGATTTCGTCGTGCGCGAATACAGGCTGGTGCCGGTGTGGACGACAGGCACCGAAACAGCCAGAACGCTCACCTTCAGCCCGGCACTCGCGACTCGGTCAGCGGACCACCTGCGGCACGTGAACCTGGTGATCGTCGATGCCGCCAGCGGACGACCGGTGCAGGCGGTCAGACTGGGTTGCTGAGAGAAGGCCTGCCCGGCGGCATGGCCTGACGCACAGAAATGACAGGCAACCCGCTCCCAAACTTCCGCTCAAGTCCGACCCTTGCCGTGCCGACATCACACAGGTAGCAGCTTGAACCGATGGTCCCGATGAGGATTCCTGTCGTGCCTGGCAGGTAAACGGCAAAAGCTGAAGGCCAACCCATTGACGGAGACATAGGCATGAGTGCAGTCTTGAAACGCATGTTCGGCAACTCGGACGAGCAAGACAAAACCCTGGCGCAGCTCAACGAGGCCCTGGCCCGTGAGCAGGATTTGCAGCAGCAGATCAGCGACCTGGGTGATCAGATCGATGCTGCCGAGACACGATTCGATTTGGTGCGTCGGGCCACGGCTGACGCGCTGTGGGAAATGGACGTCAACGTGGGTCGCCCGGTCCACCCGGACAACGCCTTCTCGTGGTCGACCGAGTTCCGCCACATGCTGGGATTCCAGGACGAGAGCGACTTCCCGAATGTGCTCTCAAGCTGGTCCAACCGCCTGCATCCAGAAGACAAGGAGCGCACGCTGGCGGCGCTGGGCAAACACATCATGGACCGCAGCGGCCAAACGCCTTACGAGGCAACCTACCGCCTGGCCATGAAAAACCGTCAGTACCGCTGGTTCCATGCCCGCGGGCAGACGGCGCGCGCTGCAGACGGCTCACCGCTGCGAATCGCGGGCGTGTTGACCGACATCGATGAATCGCGAGTTCGGCAACAAACGCTGGACACCCTGCTGGTGCGATTCGACCTCGCACGTGAAATGCTGCAAGACGGCCTGTGGGACCTGGTCGTGGTCGCTGGCGATCCGGTGAATCCGAAGAGTGTTTTTTGGTGGTCTCAGCAATTTCGCCGCCTCTTGGGCTTCGAGACGGAAGCAGAGTTTCCCGATGTGCTGGACAGCTGGTCGTCGAGATTGCATCCGGAAGACACCGAACGTGTTCTTGCCGCATTCACGGCGCACCTCACCGATCGAAGCGGCCGCACGCCCTACGACATCGACTACCGGATGAAGTGCAAGGATGGCGAATACCGCTGGTTCCGGGCACGCGGCCAGACCCAGCGCTCGGCCGATGGCACGCCGCTGCGTGTGGTGGGTGCGCTGCTCGACATCTCGCTGCAAAAACACGAGGAAGAGAATCAGCGGGCCCAGATCGAGAACAACGTCTTCATGGACAACAGCCTGAAGACGATCGGCGACATCGTCGGATCGATCCAGAAGGTGGCGCACCAGACCAACCTGCTGGCGTTGAACGCGTCAGTGGAAGCGGCCCGAGCAGGCACCGCCGGACGCGGCTTTGCCGTCGTTGCCGACGAGATGCGCGTGCTGGCGCATCAAGTGCAGAGCGCCACGGCGCAGATCGTGGCGATCCAGAAAAGTCTGTCAGATCGGCGCAACCGGAAGAAGTAGGCGCAACAACTCGCGGCATCCGGGATTCGTCAAGAATCCCCGATGCCCGCCCCATCATCGCTCGACCCTGGCAGCACGACCACCAAGAAATACCTCCCTTGGGTCGTCGCTGCCGCGCTGTTCATGGAACAGCTCGACGCCACCATCGTCAACACGGCCGTGCCTTCGATGGCGGCCAGCCTGCAGGTCACGCCGTTGAGCCTGAAGGCGGTGGTCACGAGCTACATCCTGAGCCTGGCGGTGTGCATCCCGGTCAGCGGCTGGATGGCCGATCGCTACGGCACGCGGCGGGTCTTCGCGGCGGCCGTGGCCATCTTCACCATCGCGTCGATGCTGTGCGGCCTGGCGATCAACGTGCCGATGCTGGTCGCCGCGCGCATCCTGCAGGGCATCGGCGCGGCGATGATGATGCCGGTCGGTCGCCTCGCGATCATCCGCACGTTCGCCAAGTCGGAGCTGCTGATGGCGATGAACTTCGTCATCGTCCCGGCGCTGATCGGACCACTCCTTGGCCCCACCGTCGGCGGGCTGATCGTGCACTGGCTGTCATGGCGCGAGATCTTCTTCGTCAACCTGCCGGTGGGCGTGATCGCGCTGTGGATGATTCACCGCCACATGCCGGATTACCGCGCGGAAGCGAAGCGGCCACTCGATGTCATCGGATTGGTGCTGTTCGGGTCCGGCACCGCACTGCTGTCGTGGCTGCTCGAAGTCTTTGGCGAGCACCGGCTGGACCCGACCTGGGTGGCCGTGCTTTCGGCGGTGTCGATCGGCCTCCTGGTCGCCTACGGCTGGCATGCCCGCGCTGCAACCCACCCACTGCTGCGGCTGGGTCTGTTCAAGGTGCGCACGTTCCGGGTGTCGGTGGTCGGCGGGTTCATCACGCGGCTCGGGGTTGGCGGACTGCCATTCCTGCTGCCATTGCTGTACCAGTTGGGACTTGGGCTGCCGGCCTGGCAGTCGGGCCTGCTGATGATGCCGACCGCACTGGCCGCAATGGGCATGAAGCTGGCGTCGCAGCAGGTGCTGCAGCGCTTCGGCTACAAGCAGGTGCTGGTGGTCAACACGCTGATGATCGGTCTGACGATCACCTTGTTCGCGACCGTCGACCCGACGACACCATTGGCCGTGATCGTGCTGCTCGGGCTGGCGCAGGGATTCTTCAACTCGCTGCAGTTTTCGAGCATGAACTCGATGGCTTACGCCGACATCGAAACGTCCGATTCCAGCATGGCCAGCACCATCGCCAGTTCGTTGCAGCAACTGTCGATGAGCTTCGGCCTGGCCTGCGCAACACTGGTGGCGGGCTGGTACCTCGGCGACCTGCCCCAGACCGATCGCGTGGCAGTGACCGATGCGCTGCACAACGCCTTCCTGACCCTGGGCGCCGTGACGATCCTGTCGTCGCTGTCGTTCTGGACCTTGCAGCCGGGCGACGGAGACAGCGTCAGCAAGGGCTTGCCGGAACGCGAAGACCCTGCAGAGGGCGCATCGTTTCGCCCCTGAGTGCAGACCGTGCGCAGCTCCCGCCCAGCCGCAGGAACAGTGGGCACGGCGTGGCTCCGTGTGGGCGATGTCCGACCTGCGATCCGCCGCCCTGCCGATAGGCAACAAGCACGTCGGTCCACAGGATGTCGGCATGACCAGCACCTTGCCCATTCGATTGCCCCGCCGCCTCGCATTGCTCTCGCTGCTGTTCGCATGGCAGGTGTCCAGCGCGCAACTGGCCGAAACACCGGTGATGGCCGCACCACCCGAAAAGAGCTACACCATCCCGGCGCTGGAGATCGTCGGCTTCGACCTGCTTCTGAGCCACTACAACCGGCATTTCAGCGGTTCGTCGGACTACGACGTCACTTTCGGGTCGATCCGCCGCAACCTCGGACGGCGCTGGGTCACCGACAACGACCCGTTCAGCGTCAACCAGTTCGCCCACCCGTACCAGGGCTCGCTGTACCACTGTGCCGGGCGATCGACCGGCCTGAACTACTGGGAAGCGTCGGCCCTCACCTTCGTGGGCAGCGCGTGGTGGGAGGTCACCGGCGAGAAGACGCCGCCGTCGTACAACGACCAGATTGCCAGCGGCGTGGCCGGCAGCTTTCTCGGCGAGCCACTTTTCCGCATGGCAAACCTGCTGCTGCACGGCAACAACGACGTGCCGCAGTTCTGGCGTGAATGGGGCGCTGCCGCCGTCTCGCCCGCCGTCGGATTCAACCGGCTGATGTACGGGTCGCGATTCGATGGCGCATTCAACGACAACCATTCCAACTACAACGCCCGCTTGCGGCTCGGCGCCAGCCGCGTCACTCACGACGCGATCGGCAACTCGGGAAAACTGAGGCAGCACGAGGCGGTGACGGATTTCGCGCTCGAGTACGGTCTGCCCGGCCGACCCGGCTACACCTACCAGCGGCCGTTCGATTACTTCGCATTCCGGGTGGTGGCGACCAACGCCAACGGCATCGAAAACCTTGCAACGCGGGGACTGCTCTATGGCACCGACTACGCCTTCGGCGACAGTTACCGCGGCATCTGGGGTCTGTACGGCAGCTACGACTACTTTGCGCCGCAGATCTTTCACGTTTCGACCACAGCGCTGTCGATCGGCACCACCGCGCATTGGTGGGCCACGAAGGATGTGGTCTTGCACGGCACGGTGCTGAGCGGTGTCGGCTACTCGGCGGCCAGCACCGCGCATGGGGTCACGGACGACCGGGACTACCACTACGGCTTCGCGCCGCGGGCCAGCCTGAACCTGCAGCTGCTGGCGGGCAACCGCGCGATGGCCGAGATATCCGCCCAGAAGTACTACCTGGGCACCATCGCCAACCGCTCGGCCGGACGCGACGACATCTCGCGCGTCGAGAGCGCCTTCACCTGGCGCATCCAGGGACCGCATGCAGCGACGGTCCGGTACGTCTGGTCGCACCGCAGCGCGAGCTACCCCGTCATCGGCGACCGCTCGCAGACACTGGCCACCATCGGCATCTACTACACGCTGCTCGGCGCAGACGGCTTCGGTGTCAGCGATTGGCGGGCCGCCCCCACCGCTCAGCGATAGAACGCCTCGACCTTGCCCTTGAGCTTGATC
Organism: Burkholderiaceae bacterium; assembly: GCA_030654805.1. Classification (GTDB taxonomy): domain Bacteria; phylum Pseudomonadota; class Gammaproteobacteria; order Burkholderiales; family Burkholderiaceae_C; genus PBB1. The sequence goes on along the minus strand of JAURWR010000121.1, from coordinate 20,590 downwards.
AGCAGAGGCTGTCCCTTGCGGTCGACCGCCTTGCCGGCGGGCACCTTGATCCAGCCTTCGCTGATGCAGTACTCGGCCACATCGGAGCGATCCTTGTCGTTGTAGCGGATGCCGATATCGCGCTCGAACACAGCAGCCACGTGAAAGGGACTGCGAGCGTCGCTGGACAGTCGGTCGGGCAAAGGGGGTGTTGCGGTCGCGTCGTTCATGGTGATGTTCCTTCTTGTTATCAGCCTTGCAGTCCGGCGAACACGTTCTGCACGTCTTCGTTTGCATCGAGAGCTGCCAGGAAGGCTTCGACCTCTTCCAGTTGTTCCGCACTCAAGCTGGCCGGATTGACGGGATTCTTGGGCCGGTAACCCAGCTTCGCGGACAACACGCTGAAGCCGTGCGACGGCAGCGCGCGGCTGACCAGATCAAGGTCGGTCGGGTCGGTGAGAAAGGTCGTGACACCGTCATCTGCGGGGTCGAAATCCTGTGCACCGGCTTCAATGGCGGCCAGTTCGGGATCGGCTCCAACCGCCGCAGGCTCGGCCTCGATCATGCCGACGTGGTCGAAGTCCCAGGCCACCGACCCGGAGGCGCCGAGCTGTCCCTTGCGAAACAGCACACGCATTTCGGATGCAGCCCGGTTCACGTTGTCGGTCAGGCACTCGACCATCACCGGCACGCGGTGCGGCGCAAATCCTTCGTAGAGTGCGTGCTCGAAGTGAACGGTCTCACCGGTCAACCCCGCGCCCTTCTTGATCGCCCGCTCAAGCGTCTCCTTGGGCATCGAGACCTTGCGCGCCTGCTCGACAACCAGCCGCAGACGTGAATTGGCCGCGGGATCGGCGCCGTTGCGCGCCGCGATCATGATGTCCTTGGCCAGCTTCCCGAACAGCTGGCCCCGCGCGTTGGCGGCCAGATCCTTGTGCTTGGCTTTCCACTGCGCGCCCATGTCTGACGTTCCTTTGAGTTTCCGAAGTTCGGGCCATGGCCTCGAATCGGGCCGATGGACGCCTGCGGGCATCCATGGAAGGCGCCGCGCAAAGCCTGCGGATTTTAGGTGCCGACCATCGTCGACAGGATGAACGCCGGACGCTGCGAGCGCCGGCGTCACTCAGGCGCAGCACGTGGCGATCGCACTCGCAGGGCCGGGGACCGCCGGTGAGGTGGCCGTGCGCGGCCGCTACTCGGGCGTCGACGGATCGTTGTCGGCGCCGCCGTCGGCGAGCGCCTGGCGCGCCAGCTCTTCCTCGCTGAGTTCGGGCGCAGATTCCAGCGCGGCGAGTTCCTCCAGCATCTCCGGCGTGGGTTGCGCATTGCCGAGCAGCACGTCCTCGAATGTGGCGTGAGCAGCCAGGCGCTCCTCGTGGTCGACGGGCGATGGATGCACCGCATTCGGCGCCAGCGCCGGCAGCCGGGCTGCGGCGAGCTCAAGCTGCTCGTCGACCAGCTTGGTGAGAGATCCTTCGTGGGGGGTGTCATCGGGGGTCATCGGCAGTCTCCTTGGAACGCCGATGTTCTACCGTTCCGTGCCGGTACGCCAGCGCCGTTTGCCGAGTCAGGATTCCACGAGCCCACATTGCAGGGAAACAACACGCACGAACCACGAGCCGACGTCGCATCGACAGCCGTTCGGACTGACCGCACCGCGCGAGGATCAGGCCTTTTCCAGATCGCCCGCGATCACCAGCAGGTTCTCGATCGGCTCTGGCCGATGCAACAGGAAGCCCTGCGCATAGTCGATGCCGATGTCACGCACGCGTTGAAGAATCTCTGGTCGGTCGACGAATTCGGCCACGGTCTTCAGGCCCAGGACGCGAGCCACATCGACGAAACAGCGCACCGCTGCGTCGTCCAGGGGATCATCGATCAGATCCTTGATGAACTGCCCGTCGATCTTGAGCAGATCCACCTTGAGGGTCTTGAGGTATCCGAACGAGGAGGCACCGGCACCGAAATCGTCGAGAGCCATCCGGACTCCCAGCGCACGCACCTGCTCGATGAAGAGGGCAGCATCAGCCGTGTTGGTCACGGCAGAGGTCTCGGTGATTTCGAAGCAGAGTCGCTGGCACACCGCGGCACCTGCAGCCGTCAGCGCCTCAATGGCATGCCGGTGAAATGCTCGATCGCCGATCGATTGACCGGACAGGTTGACACACAGGGTGTGGAGCGCCGTCAAGTCCGGCAGGGCACGGATTTGCTGCACGGCCCGATGGAGCACCCAGCGATCGATGCGCGTAGCCAGGTGGAAACGCTCTGCGGCGGGCAAGAACGCCCCCGGCGGAATGAGGCTGCCATCTGCGTCGCGCAGGCGGAGCAGCACCTCGGCATGCAGGCCCGCTTCGCAGCCGTCGAGAGCATCGATGCGCTGCGCATACAGAACGAACCGGTCTTCATCCAGCGCCTGCGCGAGGCGCGTCGCCCACTGCATTTCGCCGTGGCGGGCCAGCACGGCATGGTCGGTATCGACCCAGACGTGTACACGGTTGCGCCCGTCCTCCTTGGCCGAGTAGCAAGATGCGTCGGCTGCCTGCATCGCAGCAGCCGTGTTGGTCCAGCGACTGTCCACGGGCACCAGACCGATGCTGGTGCCGATGCGAAACCGCCGCTCGTCATGCACGAATCTGAATTCGTCCATGCGGTCGCAGATCTGCTGCGCGACCCGCTGCGCCTGATCGCCAGTGCAATGCTCCAGAATGACTGCGAATTCGTCTCCTCCCAGCCTTGCCAGCGTGTCACGGGCACGGATCGCCTCCTTGAGCAAGCGGGCCACCTGCTGAAGCAGTTGGTCACCTATTGAATGTCCGCAAGCGTCATTGACCAGTTTGAATTGATCGAGGTCGACATACAGCAAGGCGTGCTGGCTGCGGTCTTCATGTGACTTGTCCAGCGTGCGGCGCAGCCGTATCTCGAACTCGCCACGGTTGACAAGCCCCGTGAGAGCGTCGTGCGTGGCCCGATAGGTCATCTCACCCGACATGCGCCGTTGCTCGGTCACGTCATGGAACACCAGCACCGCGCCGAGAACATCGCCTTTCGAATTGCGGATCGGCGCAGCGGAATCCTCGATGCCGAATTCCACACCGTGGCGGGAGATGAGCACGGTGTCGCTGGCCAGACCCACGATCTTGCCTTCGTTCAGGCAGGTTCCTACCGGGCTTTCGACGGGTTGACGGGTTGCTTCGTTGACGATGTGGAAGACCTGCGCAAGTGGGCGCCCAAGCGCTTCGACCGACATCCAGCCAGTCATGTGCTCGGCCGCCGGGTTCAGCCAGGTCACCCGACCAGCGGCGTCGGTGGTGATCACGGCGTCCCCAATCGACTGCAGCGTCACGCGCAGCAATTCGTGTTGCTCGGCAAGCTGTTCGTTCAGTTCTCGCAGCGGAGTCACATCCCAGTTGACACCGACCAGGCGAGTGGCACGGCCGAAATCGTCGCGGCTGATTCGCGCAGTGGCACGCAGGTAACGCACACTGCCATCGCTCCAGACGATGCGGAACTCGCTGTCGAAGTTCTCGCCACTGGCCATCGCTTCCTGCAAAGCCTGCTCGGCTGCCGCACGGTCCTCCGGATGCAAGTGGCGAGACCACATGTCGTAGGTGACGCAGGCGTCGTCGGTCGGCAAACCGTACAACTTGTACATCCATGGATCCCAGCGCAGGCTGTTCGTCTGGACGTTCCAGTCCCAGACGCCGACGCCGCCACTGTCGGTCGCCAGCTTCATGCGCTGGTGAGCCTGTTCGAGGTCCTGGCGCTGAGCCACCAGACCGGTCACGTCCTGAAGCGCGCCTATCAAGCGCACAGCCTTTCCGTCCTCGAACTCGGCATGGCCGACTGCCCTCACCCACATGGGACGACCGCCCTTCTGGGTGAAGGGCAGTTCCAGATCCCAGTCCTTGCCAGCCGATGTGGCTTCTTCCAGGGCAGATTCGAGCACCGGTCGTGCTTCCGACGCGTAGAAGCTGATGGCTTCATCGAGTCGCGGCTGATACCCCGGCGGCACACCGTGGATGTGGCAGGTCTGGTCCGACCACGTGAGGCGCCCCGTGGTGAGGTCGAGCTCCCAACCACCGATCTCGGCCAGGGCGCCAGTGCGGTTGAGCAGTTCCACGCTCCTGCGCACGATTTCCTCCTGCGCCTTGCGTTCGCTGATGTCCAGGCGCGTCCCGAACATCCACTCGGGCCGTCCGTCAGCCGTGCGAGTCAACACGCGCCCGCAGTCGAGCACCCAGACCCAGTGGCCACTGCGATGCCGCATTCGGGCCTCGCACTGATAGGTGGGGGTCTCGCCCGCGAAGTGGGCGTTCAGCAATGCCGCCGACCGCGCCAGATCCTCAGGATGTGCCCGTTTGGTCCAGGTATCGATCGTGGTGGGTGCCAGTTCGTCGAGCGTCATTCCGAGGATCTCGGCCCAGCGCGCATTGAGGCGCGTCTCGCCGGTCTGCACGTTCCACTCCCAGGTCCCGGCTCCCGTGCCCAGAATGATCGCCGCGAGGCGCTGACGTTTGACTTCCAGGGCCTGCCGAACCTCCAGCTGCTCGGTCACATCTTCGATCGACCCAACGTAGCCAGTCACCACGCCGAGCTCATCCAGCACGGGGCGCGACACGGAGCGCACATGCCGCACCCTGCCCGTGCTGTGGCGCACACGGAACTCCATGTCGAAATCGAGTTTCTGCGCGGCCGTTCGCTGCCATTCGGAAAACACCGCCGCCTTGTCTTCTGGATGCAGCGATCGGGTCCATCCAGCGCCCAGCGATTCCTCTTGGGTCAGGCCAAAGACAGTCTGCCAGCGCTCGTTGGTGTAGATGCACTCGCCCGCCGTATCGGTCGCGAAGACACCCAGCGGTGCCGCTTCGCTGAGGGTGCGAAAGCGGGTCTCGCTGGCCACGAAAGCGCGTGCCATGCGCCGCGACTCCAGGGCCTGGACCGCTGCCACAGACAAATTCCGCAACACCTCGCGCTGCAGCCCTGTGAGGTTGCGAGGCACCCGATCAATGACGCAGAGGGTTCCCACACGCGACCCGTCGCTCAGACGAAGCGGCGCACCAGCGTAGAACCGTATATCGGGGGCCATCGCGACGAGCGGGTTGTCGGCGAACCGGGAATCTGCCTGTGCATCGGGCACCTCGAAAATCTCATCGTCCAGAATGGCGTGCGCACAGAAAGCCAGGTCGCGCGGGGTTTCGGTGACGCCCGGCAAGCCGACGTTGGCCTTGAACCATTGGCGCTCGATGTCGACCAGGCTCACGAGCGAGATCGGAACGTCACAGACCGCGGCGGCAACGGCAACCAGCGCATCGAACTCGCGCTCGGGTTCGGAGTCGAGTACGTCGAGTCGACGGAGCGCCTCCAGGCGCTCCGGCTCCTCCAAAGGCATGGGGGCCGTCATCATGGAAATGACCTTTCGCTGCGTTGGATGCTTGTTCACAAGCTCATTTTGGATTTTTGGCCTCAGTGATCCGCCCGTCGGGCAAACTAAGCAGGCAATCCCATGCCATTTCCGGCGATGACGCCAGACGAGACTTCAATCTGCTCGACGACCCGTTCGGCGAGCGTACCTCCGTGCAGCGTGGCTTCGGGGCTCACGGGCTGCCTACTTGCGATGACCATGCTGAACGGCGTGGGCAATATTTGCCCTGCGGCGACCGCTCGACCATGGCAACATGCACCCATGAGTCAATCGTTCGGTAGGGAAACTCCAACTGCTCATTCGCAGAATCCGCATCGCCAGCCAGCGCGATTCCTGGTCGTGATCGATTCCGGCGGGTCTCCGGTGGCGCGCCTGTTCCTGGATACGCGCGAGCAGGTCGCCGAGTTCGACGCCGGAACCGAGGAAGCGGCGCAGATGACGGCGGGACTGCTGCCGACCCAGGGTGCCGACGGTCCCGAATGGGATCGCGCACTCGAGGGCCACAGCCACGCCGAACGGCAATTGGCCGACGTCTACACACTGCCCGTCTGACGCGTTCGGGGGCTGTTGCAACGGCGGGCGTCGAACGAACTCAACCAGCCCGCCGCGTCCACGGGCCCGCTCAGTCCCCGCCTGATCCCCTCACCCGCCGCCCGTCGGCGGCCGCACGCGTCAGGTACTTGAAGCTGCCGGTCGCATGCGCCACCAGCACACCGGCTTCGTCGAGCAGCGAGGCCTCGCAAAACGCCAGCGTGAGGGTGCGCGACAGCACGCGGCCCCGCGCCGTGAGGCGCCCGACGCCGGGGCGCATGAAGGTGGTCTTCATCTCGACGGTGATGATGCCGCGGCCCAGCCTGCCGGGCGGCGCAGCGGCGCTCACGTCGGCGCTGCGGGCGGCGTGCGCCATCGTCACGTCGAGCAGGGTCATCGTCACGCCGCCGTGCGCCATGTTCAACGAGTTGCGCTGGTCCGGGCGCAAGGTCAGCGCGATCTCGGCCTCGCCGTCCTGCATGCGCAGCAGTTCGAAGCCCATGGCCTCGACGAACGGAATCGACAACGGAAAGTCCATGCGGTACGACGCTATTTCTCGATTGCGTTGAAGAAGGCCCGGCGGTCGGTCGCGCGGCCGAGAAAACGCTGCATCAGTTCAGCGGGCGCGACCTGGCCGCCGTTCGCGAGCACGGTCTCCCGGTAGCGGCGACCGACCCGCGCGTCGAGCCGATCGGCGACGAACGCGGTGCGCAAGTCCTCGGCCAGCACCAGGCTCCACAGGTAACCGTAGTAGCCCGCCGCATAGCCGCCAGCGATGTGCTCGAAGCCGGCCGGAAACATCGAACCGCTGACGTGGCCCAGCGGCGTCGCGCCCTCCATCTGTGCCCACAGCGCCAGCGGTTCGGCCGGTTCGCGGCCGTGCAGCGCCAGGTCGTAGCTGGCGAACAGGTGCTGCCGCGAGAACTGAATACCCTTGCCGAAGTCGCGCGCGGCACGGGCCTGCGCCAGCAGCGCGGGCGGCACCGGCTTGCATTGGCGACACACCTCGGCAAACAGCCTCAGCACCTGCGGGTCATAGACCCAGTCTTCGAGCATCTGCGATGGCGCCTCGACGAAATCGAGCTGCACGCTGGTGCCGCCCTGCGCGGCATACCGGGTCTTCGACAGCAGCGAATGCAGCGCATGGCCGAACTCGTGCAGCAGGGTTTCCAGCTCGTCCAGCGTCAGACCCTGGCGGTTGAAGTTGACGACCAGCGCCGCCGCCGGCCGCCGATCGGCGAGACCCGACGCATTGCGCAAGCTCCACACCGCCGCGTGATTGAACTTGTCGGCACGGGGGTACAGGTCGACGAACAGCGTGCCGAGATGGGCCTGGGTTTCCCTGTCAGTGACGGTGTAGGTGCGCGCGTCGGGGTGCCACAACGGCTGGCGGGCCGACACGGCCACCGGCGTGAAGGTGACTCCGAACAAGCGTTCGGCCAGGCGGAAAACGAAGCGCAGGCTCGCACCGGGCGGGAAATAGCGGCGGAACTGTTCCTGATCGACCGCATAGCGGGCGCGACGCACGCGCTCGGCGTAGAACGAGGTGTCCCAGCGATCGAGCACGGTGGTGTCGAGGTTCTGCTTCAGGTGTGCCGCTTTCTCGGCGCGCAGCTCGGCGAGGTCGGTCAGCTCGCGCGACTGCACCGCGTCCTTCACCGTGCTCAGAAAAGCCTGTACCTCGGCCTCGCTGTGCGCCATGCGGCGTCGCAGCACGAAGTCGGCATACGACGCGTGGCCGAACAGCAGCGCCAGCTCACGCCGGCGCTGCGTCAGCACGGCCAGCGTCTCGATGTTCTCGACGCCGCCCAGCGACTGAAACGCCCGCCACATGCGCTCGCGGGTCGCCGGCACGGTCGCGTTCTCGAGCAGCGGGAACACCGTGGCCTGCTCCAGGCCGAGCCGGTAGCGACCCCGCGCATCGCGGGGCGCGCGCTGCCACACGCCGGTGGGCGCGCCGGCGAGCTCGGCCCGCGTGAAGAACAACTGCGTGCGGTCCTCGCGGATGCGGCGTTCGAACGTCTGGGTGAGCGCGGTCAGCTCGTCGTTGATCTCGCGAACCCGCTGCTGGCGGTCGACCGGCAGCGCGACGCCCGAGTCCTCGAACGCATCGAGGGTGTCGCGCAGAAAGCGGCGATCGATGTCGTCGGCCGGCTGCACCTGCTGCAGTCGCGCGTAAACCGCTGCGTTCTGCTGAAAGTGTGATGCGTATGCCTGGTAGTCGCGGTCGCAGGCCTCGCCCGCATCACGGATCGCCTTGCGCGGGCTCACCGCAACCAGAACCGCCAGCGGCCCGAGCGTGTCTTCGGTCCGGCGCGTCATCGCGTCCAGCTCGGCGAGCAGCGCCGGGCCGGGCGGCTCGGTGCCCTGAGCCAACCGCGCTTCGGCCTGCTTCAGGTCGGCCAGCATCAGCTGGCATTCAACCGCGACGACGAAGGCGCTGCCCGGGTTGGGGAACCGGTACGGCGCCGCAGACTCACCCGCCCGAACGGTCGAGACGGCCGACAGCGCAACAGACACCACCCACGCGACAGCCAGACACAGCCCCCACCGGCGGCGAACGCACCGCATCACGGCGAAATCAGGCCGCAGTACGCGCTGGATCGCGGGCGTAGTCGAGCACATGCCGACTCGCGCGCAAGGTGGCGAGCTGTGCGCCGACTTCCTTGTGGTGCGGGTGATTCTGGTAGGCGTCGAGCTGGGCCGCATCGGTGAAGCTCGACACCAGCACCACGTCGATGTTCGCGTCGAGCCCGGTCTCGCGGATGCCCACGTCGAACTCGACAATGCCCGGCACCAGGCTCGCGCACGAATCAAGCAGCGCCTTGAAGCGGGGGGCATCAACCGGGTTGTGCAGGGACCACATGACGATGTGACGAATCATTTCCTCAATCCTTGATGCGAGAACGCAGGTAGATGGCCAACACGCCGGCCACCGCCAGCACACCTCCGGCGATGACGATCGGCCAGCCCAGCGCAGCATCGGCCGACAGGGTCGAGATGCCCAGCAGCAGCACGAGGATGCCGCCGTAGAGCAGTGGCCAGGTGATTTTCTCGAGGGTCGATGCCTTCATGGTTTCAGGGCGTGCGAGCAGCGCGTAGCGGAGTGGCACAAGTATCGATGCAGGACCGGGATGGCGATTGATCGGGGTCATGTGCGGACATCTGGCAACCGGTGATCTCGGTAGGTCTCGCGCAGCTTCAGCTTCAGCAGCTTGCCGGTGGCGGTGTGCGGCAGTTCGTCGACGAACACCACGTCGTCGGGAATCTGCCATTTCGCGACCCGGCCCTCGTAGAAGCCAAGCAGCTCTGCGGCACTCAGCTGGGCCTGCGGCTTGCGCACCACGACCAGCAGCGGCCGCTCGTCCCATTTCGGGTGATGGCACGCGATCGCGGCCGCCTCGTGCACCGCCGGGTGCGCCATCGCAATGTTCTCCAGGTCGATCGAACTGATCCACTCACCGCCCGACTTGATGACATCCTTGGTGCGGTCGGTGATCTGCATGTAGCCGTCGGCATCGATGGTGGCCACGTCGCCGGTTGGAAACCACGGCTCGCCGGCGACATCGACGTGGGGCGAATCGTCCCGACCAAAGTAGCGGTCGATCACCCACGGGCCGCGCACCACCAGATTGCCTGGCGTGCAGCCGTCCCAGGGCAGCGGGCGATCGGCAGCATCGAGTATCGCGATGTCGACACCGAAGAGCACCCGTCCCTGCTTGTGCTTCACGCTCTGCCGCGATGCAGCGTCGAGCCCCACGTGCTTGGCCTTCAGCTGCCCCGCCGTGCCGAGCGGCGAGGTTTCGGTCATGCCCCAGCCGTGAACCACCTCGAGACCGAAGTCGTCTTCCAGCGTGCGCAGCATCGCAGGCGGGCAAGCGGCGCCACCGATCAGCGTGCGCCGCAGCGTGCTGAACTGCAGCCCTTGCGCTTTCATGTGAGTCATCAAGCCGAGCCAGACCGTCGGCACGCCGGCGCTGAAGGTCACGCGTTCGGACTCCATCAACTCGTAGACGGAGGCACCGTCAAGCTGCGCCCCCGGCAACACCAGCTTGGCGCCGACCATCGGCGCGGCATAGGGCACGCCCCAGGCATTGACGTGAAACATTGGCGACACCGCCAGCACCACGTCGCGCGCGCCCAGGCACATCACATCGGGCGCCACCTGCGCCAGCGCATGCAGCACCGCCGATCGGTGGCTGTAGATCACGCCCTTGGGGTGGCCGGTGGTGCCTGAGGTGTAGCAGATGTTCGATGCGGTGTTCTCGTCGAACTCGGGCCAGGCCCAGTCACCACTCTCCGCGGCGAGCAGGTCGTCGTAGCACAGCAGCCCGGGCCATGCCGAGGTGACGGGCATGTGCGCGCGATCGGTCATCAACACGAAATGGCCGACGCTTCCGAGCTGCGGCGCGATCTTCTCGACCAGCGGCAGGAACGTCAGATCGAAACACAGCACACGATCCTGCGCGTCGTTGATGATCCAGGCGATCTGCTCGGCGTGCAGCCGTGGATTGACGGTGTGGCAGACCCGCTCGGAGCCCGCGACGCCATAGAAGAGTTCAAGGTGGCGGTGGCCGTTCCAGGCCAGCGTGCCGACGCGGTCGCCGGCCTCGCAGCCCAGACGCGACAACGCCTGAGCCAGCTGCCGGGCTCGCCGTTCCAGCTCCGCATAGTTGCTGCGATGGACGTCACCTTCGACCCGACGCGACACCACCTCGACGTCGCCTGCGTGCCGCGCCGCATGGCGGATCAGCGACGAAATCGACAGCGGCATCTGCATCATCTGACCCAACAGTTTCGGCATGGGTGGCTTCCTGTTTCGTGGGGTGGAGCAACCTGATCGACCCACAGGCGGGGCATCACAGGTCAACGTCGAATCATAGAAAGCGCCGGACCACTTTCACGGACGCGCTGCGGTGGTTTACCCCTAACGAGTTGACCGGGCGCATTGCGGAGTTGCCACGCCACGGGAACGCTTCCTTGGTCGCACGCCAAGGTCACCGCTCACTGCCACCTGACAGTTGGCCGTCTTGGCAACGGAAACGTTTGGAGGTATCGGTGGGGGTACGAATTGATTAAGCAGAAAATAAAAATAATCAAAACAATAACTTAGGACGACCTTGAAACTTGCAACCTGGAACGTCAATTCGCTCACCGTCCGCCTGCCACAGGTTCTGGACTGGCTTGCTGCGCACCGGCCCGATGCGCTGTGTCTTCAGGAAACGAAGCTCACCGACGACAAGTTCCCGCACGCCGAGCTGACGGCGGCGGGCTACCAGTCGCAATGGTTCGGCCAGAAGACCTACAACGGCGTCGCCTTGCTGACACGCACGCAGGCCGACGCGGTGGTGAAAAACATCCCCGGCCACGCCGACGAGCAGTCGCGCGTGATCGCCGGCACGGTGAACGGTGTGCGGGTGATCGGTGGGTACTTCCCGAACGGACAGGCGCCCGACAGCGACAAGTTCCAGTACAAGATGGCGTGGCTCGAAGGCTTGAACGCCTGGGTCGCCGCAGAGCTCAAGTCGCATGAAAACCTGGTGCTGGTCGGCGACTTCAACATCGCGCCCGAAGATCGCGATGTCTACGACCCCGTCGCCTGGGCCGGACAGATTCACTGCACGCCCGAGGAACGTTCGCATTTTCAGCGGCTGCTGTCGCTCGGTCTGCACGACGCGTTTCGGCTGTTCGAACAGCCGCCAAAGAGCTGGAGCTGGTGGGACTACCGAAACCTCGCGTTCCGCAAGAACCAGGGGTTGCGCATCGATCACATCCTGGTCAGCGATGCCCTGAAGCCCCGGGTGGCCGCCTGCTCGATCGACAAGTTGCCTCGCAAGAACGAGCGTCCCAGCGACCATGCGCCGGTGTGGGTCGAAATCGAGACAGCGGCTGTGCAGCCTGGCGGCAACTGATCGTCAGCGCTGCGGGCTCAATCGTCGAGCCCGAGCTCCTGGATCTTGCGCGTGATCGTGTTGCGGCCGATGCCGAGCTTCTGCGCGGCCTCGATGCGGCGACCCCGCGTCATGTCGAGCGCCGTGTGGATCAGCTGAGCCTCGAATTTACGGGTCAGCGTGTCCCAGACCTCGGGCTCACCGGCCAGCAGCAGGCTGCGTGATTCACGTTCCAGGTCGGCCAGCCAGCGCGATGGGCTGGCAGGAAGCTCCGCCGTCGAAATGACCTCGCGCGGCGGATCGGACGGGGTGATGGTCGACACCGCATCGAATGCGGCCAGCAGGGGCTCCGGCATCGACACCACAGGTGCTGCGGCACTGAACACTGGAACGGCACTCGGCGCACTGGCCATCGGCGTCACGGGCACGGCGGCAGGCGATGCGGTCGACAGCAGTTCGGGTGGCAGGTCCTTCGGTTCGATGGTTTGCGCGGGAGCCATCACCGTGAGCCAATGGCAGATGTTCTCGAGCTGCCGGACGTTGCCCGGGAAATCGAATCGCATCATCTGAGCCACCGCAGCATCGGTGATGCGCTTGGCTTCGACGCCCAGTTCCTTGGCGCTTTTTTGCAGGAAGAAGCGCGCCAGTGCTGGCACGTCTTCCTGCCTTTCACGCAATGCGGGGAGGCGTAGGCGGATCACGTTCAGGCGGTGAAAGAGGTCCTCGCGGAAGACACCCTGCTTGACCCGGTCTTCGAGATTCTGGTGCGTCGCGGCAATGACCCGCACGTTGCTGCGCATCGGGTTGTGGCCGCCGACACGGTAGAACTGTCCGTCGCTCAGCACACGCAGCAGACGCGTCTGTAGGTCGAACGGCATATCGCCGATTTCGTCCAGGAACAGCGTTCCGCCGTCTGCCTGTTCGAATCGACCGCGACGTGTGGTCTGCGCACCGGTGAAGGCGCCACGCTCGTGGCCGAACAGCTCGCTTTCCAGCAGATCCTTCGGGATCGCGGCGGTGTTGATGGCGACGAACGGTCCGGTCGCGCGCGGGCTGTGCTTGTGCAATGCGTGCGCGACGAGTTCCTTGCCGGAACCCGATTCGCCGGTGATCAGCACCGTGACGATGCTCTGGCTCAATCGGCCGATGGCGCGGAACACGTCCTGCATCGCCGGCGCCTGGCCCAGCATCTCGGGCATCTCAGACAGGCGCTCGTCGCGCACCGCTTCGCGCATGCTCTCGTCGAGCGCCCGGCGAATCAGCTCGACCGCCTTGGGTACGTCGAACGGTTTGGGCAGGTACTCGAACGCACCGCCCTGAAACGCACTGACCGCGCTGTCGAGGTCGGAATAGGCCGTCATGATGATGACCTGCAGCTCCGGGTGAAGCTGCTTGACCTTGGCCAGCAGATCGATGCCTGAACCACCGGGCATCCGGATGTCAGACACCAGCACCTGCGGCACGTCTTCCTCGAGGGCGGTCAGCACATCGCGCGGGTTGGTGAAGCTGCGTACGGCCAGATCTTCTCGTGCCAGCGCCTTTTCAAGCACGAAGCGGATGGATTGGTCGTCGTCAACAATCCAGATGGGTTTCATTCACTGCCTCTTCAATGGTAGACACCGACACGCTGCGGTGCACGGGAGAGAGCTCAGGGCAGCGGAATCACGATCTTGAATATGGTCCTGCCGGGTTCGCTTTCGCACTCGATCATTCCCTGGTGCTGTTGCACGAACGTCTGCGCCAGCGTCAAGCCCAACCCTGAACCACCTTCGCGCCCTGAGACCAGGGGATAGAAGATTCGATCTCGGATGGATTCCGGAATGCCCGGGCCGTTGTCCAGAATATGCAATTCCAGTGCCAGTCGATAGCGCTGCTTACCCAATGTCACCTGTCGGGCCACCCGCGTGCGCAAGGTGATCACGGCATCGCCCGTGGACACTTGTTCCGCCAGCGCCTGGGCCGCGTTGTGCGCGATGTTGAGCACGGCCTGGATCAGCTGTTCACGGTCGCCACGGAAGTCGGGAATCGAGGTGTCGTAGTCGCGCTCGACTTTCAAGCCCCGGGGAAACTCCGCCAGGATCAATGAGCGCACGCGCTCGCAGACCTCGTGGATGTTCACATCGCTGACCACGTGCGGCTTGCGATGGGGAGCCAGCAGGCGATCGACCAGCGCCTGCAGCCGATCGGCCTCCTGGATGATGACCTGCGTGTACTCGGTCAGCTCGCGGGACTGGACTTCCATCTCCAGCAGCTGCGCCGCGCCGCGGATGCCGCCGAGCGGGTTCTTGATCTCGTGGGCCAGGTTGCGGATCAGCTCCTTGTTGGCCCGGGCCTGGCCGAGCGCGCGTTCCTCACGATCCTGCCGTGTCTGCTGCTCGATCTCGACCAATTCGATCAGCACGTCGGTGGTGCCGTCCATCTGGTTGACGATGACATGCACCGGCAACGGCTCGCCGTGGGTCGATGCCGGGCGGCGCAACAGCGCCTCGAATCGGCTGGTCGAGAAATCGTTGCGCACGACGGCCGCCACGGTGTCACGCACGACCTGGGCATCCACGAACCAGTCGAACAGCGAGTCGCGCAGCACGCTGCGACTCGACCAGCCCAGCACATGGCCAAAGGAGGCGTTTGCGAAGACGCAGTGCCCGTTCGGCCGCACCACCGCCACCATCGTGGCCAGGTAATCGAATGCTGAGTAGGGCGCAGCGGCGATCGTCATCGGAGCCCGATGTCGGATGGGAGCACGCGCGTCGACACCGTCACGGCAGCTTCGCCAGCTCGCGCTTCAACGCGGCGATGTCGCTTTCCTTGCGGGCGATACCGGTCTTCAGGTCTGACGTGCGATCCAGATACTTCTGGTAATTGCGCTCGTCACCTCGCCGCTCCGGCTCTCCTTTGTTGTATTCAGCCTGCATCTCGGTCAGCCGTTGCTGTTCGCGCTGCAGTTCGGCTTCGAGGATGCGACGCGCATCACTGTCTCGTGCACGCTGCTCGCTCGGGTCCACGCGGGTATCCGGTCGCGTCGACGGGGGCGAAACGGCGCTCCCGCTCGCTGCGGCGCTGCTGGTCTTCTTGGGCGCCGCGATCACGGTGATCGGAGCCCCGTCCAGCGTGCGGCAGCCCTGCTCACGGGCTTCCTTCGCGCTGATGGCGCTGGTGTAGAGGTTGTTGGGGCACCGATACACCACGGCGGATTCGCCCTGGGCACGCACTGCCACCACCGACAAGAGCAAGCTGACCGTGGTGAACCCGGCCCGAAAAAACCGCCCGCCGCGCAAAGACATCATCCGATAGCCCTCTCTCGAAACACGTACTTCCACAGGAGCGGCGCATCGAACGCACCGACTTGAATCATTTCGGATTGTCGAACACGGAGGAAATTCCCTATCCAAAGAAAAAGGGACGGCTTTCGCCGTCCCTTCATTCTGCAACGCCAGCCTCAAAGGCTGTAGTACATGTCGAATTCGACCGGGTGTGTGGCCATGCGGAAACGGGTGACTTCCGTCATCTTCAGGTCGATGTACGCATCGATGTACGAATCGGTGAACACGCCGCCCTTGGTCAGGAATGCGCGATCGCCGTCGAGGTACTCCAGCGCCTGATCGAGGCTGTGACACACCGTCGGGATCAGCTTGTCCTCTTCCGGCGGCAGGTGGTACAGGTCCTTCGTCGCGGCTTCGCCCGGGTGAATCTTGTTCTCGACCCCGTCGAGGCCGGCCATCAGCAAGGCGGCGAACCCGAGGTAGGGGTTCATCAGCGGATCCGGGAAACGTGCCTCGACACGGCGCCCCTTCGGATTGGCGACGTACGGAATGCGGATCGAAGCCGACCGGTTCTTGGCCGAGTAAGCCAGCTTGACCGGCGCCTCGAAGCCCGGCACCTGACGCTTGTAGCTGTTGGTCCCCGGGTTGGTGTTGGCATTCAGCGCACGGGCGTGCTTGATGATGCCGCCGATGTAGTACAGCGCAAACTCGGACAGGCCTGCGTAGCCGTCGCCGGCAAACAGGTTCTTGCCATCCTTCCAGACCGACTGGTGCACGTGCATGCCGGAGCCGTTGTCACCGACGATGGGTTTCGGCATGAAGGTCGCCGTCTTGCCGTACGAATGGGCGACGTTCTGGATCACGTATTTCTGCAACTGGACCCAGTCGGCGCGCTGGATCAGCGTGCTGAACCTGGTGCCGATCTCCATCTGACCGGCGTTGGCCACCTCGTGGTGATGCACTTCGACCGGAATGCCCAGGGCTTCAAGCACCAAGCACATTTCCGAGCGCATGTCCTGGAAGCTGTCGACCGGCGGGACGGGAAAGTAACCGCCCTTCACCGCAGGACGGTGTCCGGTGTTGCCATGCTCGTATTCGCGGCCGGTGTTCCACGCAGCCTCTTCGGAGTCGATCTTCGAGAAGCAGCCCGACATGTCGTTGCCCCAGCGAACGCTGTCGAAGACAAAGAACTCGGGCTCGGGACCGAAATAGGCGGTATCGCCCAGGCCCGAAGCCTTCATGTAGGCCTCAGCGCGCTTGGCCAGCGAACGCGGATCGCGCTCATAGGGCTTGCCATCCGCCGGATCGATCACGTCGCAGGTCAGGATCATCGTCGGCTCTTCGAAGAACGGATCGATGTTGGCGGTGTTCGCATCGGGCATCAACTGCATGTCCGACGCTTCGATGCCCTTCCAACCAGCGATCGACGAGCCGTCGAAAGCATGACCCGACGTGAACTTGTCTTCGTCGAAATGGGACACGGGCACGGTGACGTGCTGTTCTTTGCCGCGGGTGTCGGTGAAACGGAAGTCGACGAACTTGACTTCGTTCTCTTTCACCATCTTCATCACGTCGGCGACGGTCTTGGCCATCAGGAATCTCCTAGCGGGACGCTGTTTGGGTGGGGGGACAGGGGGAAGGAATCGAACACTGCTGCGGCGCGGACCAGCCGCCTCATAAATGTGCATTTCAAATTAGCAGAAAGCGTGCCCAGAAGACACACGATCCAGCCATCGGAACCCGCGTCGACAGGTCGCAACGAGTCCGCTTGCGCCTGCACATCGAAAGGCAGCACCCGAAAATTTTACCCAAGCGACGGCAACAACATCGCGAACATCGAACTTATTTGGTGCGCACCAGATTAGATCAACGCACCATTTCGGGACCAAGTGCGGCCTGCCGGTCGCGCAGCCCGATCATCAGCGACCGGAAGGCCGCATCGACCTCAACATGATCACCCTTGACTCCCAGCTCGATGTGGGCGCCCCATTCTGGATGGTCGACGCTTGGCAGGCTGAACACCTTCACACCCGGGTGGAGGGTCTCGACCGACTGCATCAGGGGCGTCAGTGCGGCCTCCATCGCACCGAGCACGATGACCGAGTGCTCGCGCTGGCCTTGTGCGCGGTGCAGGTGCGCGCAGCGCTGGTCGAGCACCCATTCGATCATCGGCCAGGCCATCACCGGGAAGCCCGGGACGAAGTACACCGCAGCGTCAGGGTGGGATGCGGTTCCGCGCACGAAGAAGCCGGCAATCTTGTTGTAAGGGTTCGGAATGATTTCGGAGCCCACGGGAAACATGGCCATGTTCAGGCGGTGGATGTTGTCGGCACGATCGGGGATGAAATCCTCGCCCTTCTCGGCGGCCACATCGCGCATGCGATCGACGATCAGATCGCGTGCGACCGGGTGCAACGCCAAGGACACACCAAGCGCCATGGCGGCGCACTGCCGGGTGTGGTCGTCAGGCGTCGCGCCGATGCCGCCACAAGAGAACACGGTGTCTCCGCTGGACAGTGCATCCCTCAGGTCGGCCGTGATGCGCTGCGGATCGTCGCCCACGTAGCGTACCCAGCTGAGCGACAGGCCTCGCGCCGCCAGCAGTTCGATGACCTTCGGCACGTGCTTGTCCGCACGCTTTCCAGACAGGATCTCGTCCCCAACGATCAGCAGACCGAAAGCCATGGCCTCGCGCTCAGGCCGGGGGAAGCGGAATCAGACCCGGCGACACGTCCGCCTCGGTCACCGGAGACGGGGTCGTCGGCTCAGGTGGAACGGCCGCGAGGTCGCGCTCACGGCGCAGGGCCTGCAAAGCACTCAATGCGAAATGAGAAAACCAGAGCGCAGAGAACGCGAACACCAGCGTGTAGATCCAGATTGCCACCGGCACCAGCACCGGCGCCAGTGCGAGGAACAGCACACCGGACGCCCACAGCAGCGACGGTGCGGCGCCGAGATAGCCGGTCAGGATGCCCATTCCCAGCAGCGAACTGCGGTGGCGCTTGACCAGTTCCCGGCGCTCTTCTTTCGTCGCATGCTCGGCCAGCACGTCATAGGTCATGACCTTGTAGGTCAGCCAGCCCCAGATCAGCGGGGGCAGGATCAGCACCAGGGGCGGAACGAACCACAGCGGAATGGAGATGACCAGCGCAACCAACGCCGCGAACGTCGCCAGCAAGGCAGCGAACGCGCCCGCAGCGGCAGAGCCACCATGGCGCCGATCAAGAGCCTGGAAGCGACGTTCGGCCACCAGGCTGACCATCGCTGGAGTCATCAGCGCCGCCACCACGAGCAGCGATCCGACCACGATCAACGGCATGACGGCGAATACCACGATCAACGGGGCGAGGAATTTTCTCAGCCCGCTGAGACCCGCGCTTTCGAGCCAGGAGAGCAGCGAAGCCACCCAGGCATAAGACTCGAGAGCGGCGGCGACCCCGGACACGACCGGCGCCCAGAAGAAGTACCCGAGACCGAGCGCGACCACGCCCATCAACACGAGCGGCAGCAAGGACAGTGCAATGACTCGCGGATGCAGGCAATAGGCGGCTGCGCGCCAGAACGAATCAATCAGCAATTTCATGCGGCACAGGATACGTCACGCCAGCGCCTGATCAGCCTGCCTGCGCGGGCCGCATCGTTCACTCGTCGTCGCCACCGAAGATCGTGCCGCCGAGCAGGCCGCCGCCCAGCACCCCCCCGAGCAACGAACCTTCTTCGCGCGAGCCTCCACGTTGCGGCGCCGCTGCAAACACACGGGAAGCCAGACGAGAGAACGGCAGGCTCTGCAGCCACACGGTGCCCGGTCCGGTCACCTTGGCGAAGAACAGTCCTTCGCCGCCGAACAGCGCCGTCTTCACCTTGCCGACGTACTGGATCTCGAAATTGATGTCGGGCGTGAACGCGACGACGCAACCGGTATCGATCAGCAAAGTCTGGCCCGGTTGGAGTTCACGCTTGAGCACCGTTCCGCCGGCATGCACGAACGCGAGGCCGTCGCCTTCGAGCTTCTGCATGATGAACCCTTCACCACCGAAGAAGCCCACAGACATTTTCTGCTGCAGATAGATGCCGAGTGAGACACCCTTGGCGGCGCAGAGGAACGCATCCTTCTGGCAGATCAGCATGCCGCCGAGCTTGCGCAGATCCATCGGAAGAATCTTGCCGGGATACGGCGCAGCAAACGCGATACGCAGCTTGTCGCGACCCTGATTCGTGTACACCGTGGTGAACAGCGACTCGCCGGTCACCAGCCGCTTGCCCGCGCCCAGCAGCTTCCCGAACAGGCCGCCCGTGCTGGCTGATCCGTCACCGAACACCGTGTCCATCGAGATACCGGCGTCCATGAACATCATGCTGCCGGCCTCGCCGACCGCCGCCTCGCCCGGGTCGAGTTCGACCTCGACGAACTGCATTTCGGCTCCCTTGATCTCGTAGTCGACCACGTCCATTGCCATACCGATTGCTCCTGATGGATTGAGTTGGCGGGATGTTATCGCCGGTGAATTCGGTTCAGACATTCCTGCCACTCACCCCTTGAACCAGGGGGTGCGAACGGCCAGCCGTGACGCGGCTCACGAACGGGCGAGCTGCCCCGCTGCGGCACCCCGTGGCTGCGGGGTGCGAGCGATCAGCTGCGTCGGTAGCCTTCCATTCATCGACGACCAAGTCGCCTTCGAACCACAGACTTTCAGCGAGAGATCTCCATGACCCGCCAATTCATCAAACCCCTGCTCACCGCCTGTCTGGCGCTGTGTGCTGCTCATGCCCAGGCCAGCGTGGTTCAGTTTCAGGGCTTCGCGCATGGGTCTGAATACGTCGAGTTTTCGCTCTCGTCGTCTGCATATCAGGGCACGCAGGCGGGTGGTTTCAATGTTCTCTTGAATGGAAGCATGAACATCGCGACGTACTGCGTGGACTTGTTGCAGCACATCAACCTTTCGGGCTCGTACAACGACTTTACCCAGGTGAATGGTTCCGCACACCTGTTCGCCAACAGCCGAGCCAATGACGACATCAATCGCCTGTTCACATCAGCAGGTGAACTGGTACACGATGCCACCACGGAGGCCGCATTTCAGTTGGCCGTCTGGGAACTCGCCTACGAAACAGACACCGACTACAGCCTGAATGACGGAATCGCGAAATTCCACGGATCCATCGGCGCCGTGGGCTTTGCCAACGACTGGTTGAGCCACCTCGGATCGAAAACTTCGGTGAACCTGCAAGTGCTGGAAAGCCGCACCTTCCAGGACCAGGTGTTCGCCAACCGCGTCCCGGAGCCATCGAGCGCCGCTTTGATCGTTGCTGCGATGATGGGTCTGGGCGCCGTTCAGCGGCGTCGAAAACGCGCGGCTGACTGAGCCTGCGTTCAGCACAAAAAAGGGCGGCTCGGGCCGCCCTTTTTCATGGGTCCGACAGGAATCCGATCAAGCCGTGACAAATCCCTCGTAACCACTCGCCTTGACCGCGTCGCACTTGTCGCGGTAGTTGCCGACACCGCC
>JAURWR010000117.1 GCA_030654805.1 Burkholderiaceae bacterium | reverse complement strand
TGGATGAAGCTGCGATCGATCTTGAGCCGCCCGATCGGAAAGCGCTTGAGGTAGGCCAGGCTGGAGTAGCCGGTGCCGAAATCATCGATCGCCAGCTTGACCCCCAGCGCGGCCAGCGCCTGCAGCCGGTGCAGCGCTTCCTGCGCGTCCTGAATCAGGATCGATTCGGTCAGCTCCAGCTCGAGCCACTGCGGATCGAGACCGACCTCGGCCAGCGCCTGCGCAACGCTGTCGACGAAGTCAGGCTGCTGGAACTGCAGCGCCGACACGTTGATGGACATCAGCAGCCGGTGCCCGCGCCCGTGCCACAGCGCGGCTTGCTGCACCGCCTGGCGCAGCACCCACGCACCGATGGAGACGATGAAGCCGCTGCGCTCGGCCACCGGGATGAACTCAGCCGGCGGCACGTCGCCCAGCTCGGGGTCACGCCAGCGGATCAGCGCCTCGGCACCGACGATCTCGCCGCTTCCGAGATCGACCTGTGGCTGGTAATGCAGACGGAAGCGACCGGCGGCCAGCGCCTGGCGCATTGCGTGATCGAGCTTCATGCGGGTGCGCAGCTTGGTGGCAGCTTCGGCACGCGCGTGGTGGAACCGGTAGCCCGCGCGGCCGTTGTCCTTGACCTCGTTCATCGCGGTGTCGGCGGCCTGCAGCAGCTCGTCGGCGCTCGCCCCGTCTCCCGGATGCAGCGAGATGCCGACGCTGCAGGTGACGGTGAAGCTGAGGTCGTCGAGCGTGAAAGGCCGCTGCATCGCGTCAAGCACACGAAGTGCGCTGCCTTCGGCGCCCGGGCCGTCGGCCGCGTGGACCAGCAGGACGTATTCGTCGGCGCCGAGGCGCGCGACCGAATCGACCTGGCGCGAGGTCGCCACCAGCCGTTCGGCCACCTCCATCAGCACGCGGTCGCCCATGCCGTGGCCCAGCGTGTCGTTGATGTGCTTGAACCGGTCCAGGTTGAGGAACAGCAGCGCAAACGGCACACCTTCGCGTTGCGCCAGCGCCAGCGCGTATTCGATGCGACTGAGCAGAGTGCGTCGGTTGGGCAGGCCGGTCAGCGCGTCGGTGTGGGACAGCAGGTCGATGCGCCGGTTGGCTTCGAGCCGTTCGGTGATGTCCCGAAACGAATACACACGGCCGATCGTCTGCCCGCGGCTGCATTGCGGCAGCGTGACGCGTTCCAGCACGCGCCCGCCCTGCAGCGTGATCGTGTCGCTCGATTGCATCTGCGGCACGCCGTCGATCGCGGCGAGGCGACGCATGTATTCAGCCGGCTCCACGACGCGGCGCAGCATCCACGACAGGATGGCATCGTCGTCTCGCTGCGACAGCAGGTTGTCGGGCACCTCCCACATCGCGGCGAAGCGTTGGTTGAAATTGCGAATGCGCCCGGACGTGTCGGTCACCAGGATGCCGTCCTGCGTCGACTCGAGCGTCGCCGTCAGTTCGGCCAACCGGTCCGCCAACTCGTCCTCAGCGCGCCGTTCGCGGCTGCGGTCGTGCATCACGACCATGAACAGCGCCTTGTCTGGCGGCAGCACCATGCGGGTGACGCGCCGGTGCACCGTGACCAGGCTGTCGTCGATGCGACGCACCCAGGAGTGTGATTCGACGCTGTCGGTCAAGCCCAGCGCGACCTCCTGCCAGAAAGCCAGGTCTTCAGGCGTGGCAGCGAGGCTGAGCATGTCCTGGCCGCACAGGCCCGATGCATCCATGCCGAACAACTCACCGGCGGCCCGGTTCGCGGCGACGATGTGCAGGTTGTCCGGATCGACCAGCCACACCGCGTCGAGCAGGCCGTCGATCAGCGAACGTGCCGGGGCCAGCCAGGCATCGTTGGTCCGCTCGCGCACCGCCTGCGCCGGCTCGCCGCGCAGGCGCCGCGACGACGCCGCGACGAGCGGCACCTGCGGGGTCGGCGGGTTGGGGAAGATCCTCACGCGACGGCTTCCATCTCGTGCGTGGGCTCGAAAAAGTAGCTGACCCGGGGCCGCGGTGACAGGTAGTTGAGCGTGCGCTCCGGCAGAGCCACTGGCTTCAGGCTGCGGCGAATGCCGAGCCCGGGAGCGCTTTCCAGGTTGAGGATCAGCGCCTCGTCGCGAGGCACACCGGGCTCGTGCACCAGCACGCGGGGCTTGAGCGGTCGCGAGAAATTGCTACCGACCACCAGCGCATACCGTTCATCTGTCAGTTGCACCACCGAGCCAGCCGGGTAGACGCCCATCATCTTGATGAATGCACCGAGAATGGCCGGGTCGTACTTGCTCCTGCCCTGCGCGAACATCAGCGCCACCGCTTCATGCGGGGTGATCGCCTTGCCTGGATTGGCCGGGTTGCACAGGTTGTCGTAGCGGTTGACGATGGCGACGATGCGCGACATCACTGCGGTGCGATCGATCAGCAGCTTCAGCGGGAAACCGCTGCCGTCGATGAGTTCGTGATGCTGGGCGATGACATTGGCCGCACCGGCGCTGAGTTCCATGCGCCGCGCCTGCGCGATTCCGTGGGCCACATGGTTCTCGTAGAGCTTCTGCTCGGCAGCGCTGTAGTGATCTTCGCGGTGGCGCAGGCGTTCGGGGAGGTCGACCTTGCCGACGTCGTGCAGCAGAGCGCCGATGCCGAGGTCGAGCATCTCGTCCTCGGCCAGACCGAAGTTGCGCCCCATGATCAGCGAGATGACGCTGACATTGACGGCATGGGCAGTGACCTTGTCGCCAGCGGCTTCGCTGAGCAGGCGGATGCAGAGCCCTTCAGCACCGATCATCTGCTCGATCAAGTGCTGGGTCAGCGCCTGGGCGCCTTGACGCGCTGCGGCGGGCTGATTCGCCACGCTGTCGAACACGACCTTGGAGGCGCGCGCGGCTTCGCTGAACTGTCGCTCGCACGCCGCCAGCGCTTCGCGCTGCGCACTCAAGGCGGCGCGGTGGATCGCCGCTGGGGACACGACTTCGGATCGCGAGGCGGTGACTGGCGAACCATCGACAGCGGGAAGTGCAGCGCTCGCGGCCTCCACGACGTCATTCGCCACGGGCTGGGCTCCACCATCAGCAGCCCTGGGCAACGGTCGGCTCGCCGTGTCCCAGCGACCGGTGGTCGGCGTCACGTCACTGTCCTGCGGGCTCCAGCGCACGCACCCCAGCCCCAGAGAGCGCAGGGTGGCGATCTGGTCCAGGCTGGAAATCTTGAAGCTCGACTTCGGGAAAGGATGTGACATCCATCCACCGTCCAGGTGGATGTGCATGCCGATCTTCAGCGCGGCGACCTCGATGGTTTCGATGACGGTGTCAGATTTCATGGGGGGCGGCGCGGTTGAAAAATCAACGCCGCATGGCCCCTTTTCGGCACGCCCGAGCGCCGACTTGAGCGCAGCCCGCTGCTCGCGCTCTGGCGAATCCTCAGCCCTTGACGCTTGAAGCGCCCTGCGCCGCTCGCCCGGCGGCGGCAGCGCGCAGGGCCTTGAGCTTCTCGTGCGGATCCACCTTGGCCTGGACCTCGTGCAACTTCATTTCGCCGATGAAGCGGCTCGGCACGCCCTGGATCGTGTCGCGGCCCTTCTTGCGGCGGCGCAGCGTGCTGACCATCAGGGTGCTGCGGGCCCGCGTGATCCCGACATACATCAGGCGGCGCTCTTCTTCCAGTCGTTCAGCCGTCATCTCGCCGTCTTCAGATCGAAAAGGAAGCAATCCCTCGTTAACTCCGACCAACGTGACGTGCGGCCATTCCAGCCCCTTTGCCGCGTGCAGCGTGCTCAACGTCACGACGTCCTGCTCGTTGCCCCGCTCGGCCAGGCTGATGATCACCGAGATGGTCTGCGCCACGTCGAGCACGCTCTGCCGCTCGGTCTCGACGGTCAGGCCGCCGTCGTTCTCGCCGACGGCGCTGGTGCCGTCGTTGTCATCCTTGCCGCCGCAGCGCTTGGCGATCCAGTCGACGAAATCGAGCACATTGCTCCAGCGCGCGGCGGCGAGCTTCTCGCTGTCCTCGCCATCGTGCAGGTGCTGTTCGTAGCCGATGTCCTTGAGCCAGCCCATCAGCAAGGCCTTCGCGTCCTCGGCGCCGGTGGTGTGGCGGGCCCGGTATTCCAGATCGTTCACGAAGCGGCCGAACTCGTGCAGCGAGCCGATCGCCCGCGCCGGCACCGCGGTGCCCAGCGATTCGGCAAACAGCGCTTCGTACAGGCTGGTCTTCCAGCGGCCAGCGAACTCGCCGAGTCCGGCCAGCGTCTGCGTGCCGATGCCGCGCTTCGGCGTGCTGACGGCGCGCAGGAATGCCGGGTCGTCGTCGTTGTTGACCAGCAGACGCAGCCAAGCGCACAGGTCGCGGATTTCGACTCGGTCGAAGAAGCTCTGTCCGCCCGACACCTTGTACGGCAGGTTGGCCTTTCGCAGCGCCTTCTCGAAGACGCGTGCCTGGTGGTTCGCGCGGTACAGAATCGCGAAGTCCCTGAAATCGATGCCGGGCCCACCGGCACCGCGCAAGGACTGAATGCGCGCCACCGCGCGCTCGGCCTCGTGCTCCTCGCCGTCGCACTCGACCACGCGCACCGGCTCGCCGTCGCCGAAGTCGCTCCAGAGCTTCTTCTCGAACAGCTTCGGGTTGTTCGCGATCACGCCGTTGGCCGCACGCAGGATGTTGCCGGTCGAGCGGTAGTTCTGCTCCAGCGCGATCACCTTCAGGCGCGGGTATTCCTGCGGCAGGCGCTTCAGGTTGTCGATGGTGGCGCCGCGCCAGCCGTAGATGCTCTGGTCATCGTCGCCCACGGCGGTGAACAGGCCACGTCGGCGTTCGTCCGGGTGGTCGACCAGGCTTTTGAGCAACTCGTACTGGATGGTGTTGGTGTCCTGGTATTCGTCGACCAGCACGTATCGCAGCGTGTCCTGCCACTTCGCGCGCACCTCGTCGTCCTGCCGAAGCAGCTTGTGCGGAAGGCCGATCAGGTCGTCGAAATCGACTGCCTGGTAAGCCGCGAGTTGCTCCTCGTAGCGCCTCATCACGCGCGCGGCGATGCGTTCGTCGTCATCGGTCGCGGCCGCCTCCGCGGCCTCGCTGTTGAGCCCTGAGTTCTTCCAGCCGCTGATCGTCCACTGCCAGCGCCGGGCCAAGGCGTTGTCGGTGCTCGCACCCGCCTCCTTGAGCAGGCCCAGCACGTCGTCGCTGTCGAAGATGCTGAACTGTGGCTTGAGCCCCAGCCGCGTGCCATCCTGACGCAGGATGCGGACACCCAGCGAGTGAAATGTGCTGACCACCAGGTGCTTGGCGGCGCGCGGGCCGATCAGCTGCTTGGCGCGCTCGCGCATTTCCTGCGCGGCCTTGTTGGTGAAGGTGATGGCGGCGATCTGCCCCGGCGCGTAGCCCGCTTCGAGCAAACGCGCGATCTTGTGCGTGATGACGCGCGTCTTGCCCGAGCCGGCGCCGGCCAGCACCAGGCACGGGCCACCGAGGTAGTGCACCGCTTCGAGCTGCGCGGGATTGAGCGTGGCAGCGTTCATTGACTCCCTCGCCCCTCTGGGGAGAGGGTGGGGGTGAGGGGCTGCGTGTCGCCACGGTGGCCGTTCGCGGCCCTCACTTGCAGTGCGCGTCTGGGCTGGCAGGCCCAGACCGCTGCGCAGGCTCGCCGCATGCGGCTCGAAAGCCCTGCTTCGCCCCCTGCCCTCTCCCAAAGGAAGAGGGAGAAATCAAGGCGCATCGCACAGACAGTGCGTGACGGCGGCGAAAGGCTTGCGGCCGTCGACCAGGTCGACGAGCCAGCCGAGATCGTGGCGGATCGGACCGGTCACGCTGTCGGGCAGACCGGCCGGCACCAGCCGCAGGTCGAAGTGCGCAGCCAACGCCGTCGCCGCAGCACCGCCGAAGGCTTCGAGCAGGCGCTCGAAACGCCCCGGTTCGCGATCGATGTAGACGACGCGAAAGTCCGGCTCCTTGGACGAGAGGGCGGAGGCCGACTTGTCGCCCTCGCCAGCCTTGAGCAGCTTGGCGCGCACGGCGGCCGAGCGGATCGCGGCATTCAGCCCGCCGATCGTGTCGACCAACCCGCGCTCCTTCGCCTGCAAGCCGGTCCACACCCGGCCCTGCGCCACGTCGTCGATCTTCTGCGGCGTGGTTTGGCGGGCCTGTGCCACCTTGCCGACGAAATCGGCATAGATGTGATCGACGCTGGTCTGCAGCATGCCGATGAAGCGCGGATCGGGCTCACGCCGCGGGTCGCCCGCCGCGCCCAGCCAGGTGGTGGTCACGCCCTCGGCATGGACGCCGAGCTTGTCGATCGCCCGGTGGGCATTCGGCAGCAAGGCGAATACTCCGATCGAGCCGGTGACGGTGGCGGCGTCGGCCATCACCTCGTCGGACGCGGTCGAGATCCAGTAGCCGCCGGACGCGGCCACGCTGCCCATCGACACCACCACCGGCTTGCCGGCCGCGCGCGTCAGTTCGAGTTCGCGGCGCACCAGCTCGGACCCGAACACGCTGCCGCCCGGCGAGTTGACGCGCAGCACCACCGCCTTGATCGAATCGTCTTCGCGCGCCTGGCGCACCAGCGCGGCCGTCGACAGCCCCCCGACCGTACCGGCCGGCGCCTGGCCGTCGACGATCTCGCCCTCAGCCACGACGATGCCAATGGCGTTGCCTGTGGCGAGGCCCCTCACCACCGGCGTCATGCGCGCAAGGTAGTTCTCGAACGAGACCTGTCGGAAGCTCTTGCTGTCGGCATCGAGCGCGCCGCGCTCGATCAGCATCACTCGCAGTTCGTCGCGGGTCTTCAACGCATCGACCTGCTTGGCTTCAATCGCCAACCGGGCGGCGTCACCGCCGGCTGCGACCAGACGATCCGGCAGCGCCTCGATCAGGCTCTGTGTGCTGCCAGGCGGCAATTGACGCGCCGTTTCGATGCCCTCGGTGTAGGTCGCCCACAGCCCGTTGTAGAGCACGCTGTCGGCTTCCTGCGCGGCCGGCGACGGCCCGTTGGCGATGAACGGTTCGGCCGCGCTCTTGAAGGCGCCGACCTTCACCAGGCTGACGCCGACACCGAGCTTGTCGAGCGCATCGAGGTAGTAGTTGCGCAGCCGCCCGAAACCGTCCAGGTAGACGGCGCCCAGCGGGTGCATCAGGACCTCGCTCGCGTGCGCCGCAAGGTAGTACTGCTTTTGGTCGTAGCCCGAACCCCAGGCGACCACCGGCTTGCCGCTGGCCTTGAAGCGCTGCAACGCGCTCGCCACATCGCGCAGGCTGGCCAGCCCGCCGCCTTGGAAGTCGTCCAGTATCAGCACCACGCGGCTGATCTGCGGATCGGTCGCCGCCGCCTCCAGCACCGCCAGCACGTCGCGCAGCCGCGTGCTCTGAATCGTGTTGCCGCGCAGCTGCGCCAGCGCGTTGTCGCGCACGCCACCCGACAGCTCCTCGACCAGCGGGCCCTTCAGGTCGAGCACCAGCGCGGTGTTGTCCTGCATCACCGGGCTCTCGCGCCGGAACAGGGCGACCAGCAACAGCGCAATCAGCAGCAGGAACAGCAGATTCAGCGCTGTGCGACGGGCCGCGTCGATGAACCACCATACGCCGGCGAGTCCGCGTCGCAGCAGGGAGAGAGGACGCAGGGACATGAAAACTCCACTTTGAAGGTCGGCGCGCAAGACGGTACGCGCCGCACCGTGCAGCGCTCGATGGCTTGCCCCTGACCGGCGCGCCGGGTTGCG
>JAURWR010000106.1 GCA_030654805.1 Burkholderiaceae bacterium | reverse complement strand
TCGTCATGGCCTGTCTTCGCTTGACAGACGGGGAAGCCCGTGGAGGTGGACCTGGGGGGTGCACAAAAGGCGCAGCCTTTTGGGCATCCCCTCGATGGAAGGGTTAGCGAAGTAATCGGCCCGTTGCCGAAAATCGCGCCGCAGAAACTCTGCGTGCGTTCGTTGTGGCATGGTGGAATGCGGCGCTGCGCAAGACCGATGTAGCAGTGGTGCGTACTGCCCGCGGGTTAGCGTGGTCCTGGGTGACGTCATCGACATTGGTGAATCGGCTCGGCGGTTGTCTTCATGCACGGAGACCGCCGCTCGGTCGATATCCCGTTTGAGAGAGTGAGCAAGACGACGTGCCCGATGCAGCGCCACATTCCGCAACGAATGATGGAGCAAGCCATGCCTGTTCGCAACCGCAACGTCATCCCCAAGCCCGGCAAGTCCCGATCCCCGGCGCTGACGATCACCCACCCCAACTCCGCTGGTATCGACATCGGCAGCGCGTCCCACTTCGTGGCCGTGCCACCGGATCGAGATGACCAACCCGTGCGAGAGTTCCCCAGCTTCACGGTCGACCTCAATGCCCTGGCCGATTGGCTCTGTGCTTGCAAAGTCGACACCGTCGCCATGGAATCCACTGGCGTGTACTGGATCCCCCTGTACGAACTTCTGGAGTCGCGCGGCTTCACCGTGATGCTGGTCAACGCACGCCACGTCAAGAACGTCTCGGGACGCAAGTCCGACGTGTTGGACTGCCAGTGGTTGCAGCAGCTCATGACCTACGGCTTGCTGCACGGGGCATTCCGGCCGGCCGAGCAGGTGTGCATGTTGCGCAGTCAGGGCCGGCATGTGCAGCACATGCAAAAGGCCCTGACCCAAATGAATGTCCAGTTGGCCAACGTGCTGGCCGACGTGGTGGGCGAGACGGGCCAGAAGATCCTGCGCGCCATCGTGGCCGGCGAGCGTGACGGCCAAGTGCTGGGCTCGATGAAGAACGTGCGGGTGCGTGCCAGCGTCGATGAGATCGCCAGGAGCTTGCAGGGCACTTGGCGCGCCGAGCACCTCTTCGCACTCAAGCAGGCCCTGGGCGCCTTCGACTTCGTGGGCACGCAGCTCGCCGAATGCGACCGCGAGATCGAGCTGCAGCTCCAAGCCTTGAAGGTTCACGAGGGCGCTCCGGCCAAGGGCAAGAAGCGCGGGCGCGCCCGCAACGCGCCCAAGTTCGATCTGCGTACACAGTTGTTCCAGATGTGCGGTGTGGACCTCACCCGTATCGACGGCATCGACGTCACCACCGCACTGGCGGTCGTCTCGGAGATCGGCGTGGACATGACGCGCTTCCCCACCATCAAGCACTTCACCTCGTGGCTTGGCCTGTGCCCGGGGACCAAGATCACTGGCGGCAAGGTGATGAGCGGCAAGACCAAGCGCGTCGTCAACCGGGCCGCGCAGTCCTTGCGCCTGGCCGCCGCCGCGCTGCGTAGCAGCAAGTCGGCGCTGGGCGCGTACTTCCGACGGCTGTGCTCACGCATGGACAAACCCAAGGCCGTCACCGCCGCCGCCCACAAGCTGGCTGTCGCAACGTGCGGCCAAGCTCGGCATGCAAATGATCCCCATCGAACTACCGTCGGCATTACGCGCCAAGACGAAGACAAATGCCGCCCGGCCAATGTAGTTCTTGTCGTAGGCGATCCCGAAAATGGAGTTCTTCGGCTGCAGCTTCCCGGTCGTAGATAGCTCAAATTGCAGGCTCCGCGCGGAACTACCCGAAACGTTCGCCAGATACGCATCAACAGAAGGAAAGACGCCGGCGGCATGGGAGCAGGTCGCAACTAGGAAGATCAGTGCTGAAACGAGATGCCTCATGTTGGGCTCTCACGGATGAAAGGGGCCCCCCGTCCCGAGCTATCCGCAAAATGGAGACCGGCAACGAAGTGCCGCGATGGGAGGTGCGAACTCTCATCAACTCACTCGGAAGGGGAAGTCCATGGACATTTTGTACGTCGGCATTGATCTCGCCAAGAATGTTTTCGCGGTCCACGGGGTCAACGAGTCGGGCCAGCCCGAGCTGATGCGCCCGAGCGTGGCACGCGCCACGCTGCACGACCTGATCGCCGAGCTGCCACCGTGTGTGATCGGAATGGGCCAGTCTCGGAATCGGAATCCACAGCCCGCTTCGGCCGCGCCCTACAGCGGCTTGTTCTCGAACGTATTGCACTGCTTCAGGCTGCCGCCCTGCAGGCCGCGCTGGAACCATTTGACGCGCTGCGCGCTGGTGCCGTGGGTGAAGCTCTCGGGCACCACGGTGCCGCGTGACTGGCGCTGCAGGTTGTCGTCGCCGATCTGAGTCGCCGCATTCAGCGCCTCCTCGACATCGCCGCTCTCGAGCCAGCCCTTGCTCTGCTGCGAATCGTGCGCCCACACGCCGGCGAAGCAGTCGGCTTGCAGTTCGACGCGCACGCTCATCGCATTCTGTTCGGTCTCGCTGATGCGCCCGCGCATCGCATCGACCTTGCCGGTGATGCCGAGGAGGTTCTGCACGTGGTGGCCGACCTCGTGCGCGATCACGTACGCCTGCGCGAAATCGCCCGGAGCGCCGAGCCGCTGGGACATCGTGTCGAAGAAGGCCAGGTCGATGTAGACCTTCTGGTCGCCGGGGCAGTAGAACGGGCCCATCGCGGCGTCGCCCTGCCCGCAGGCGGTCGGTTCGCTGCCGCGGAACAGCCGCAGCTTGGGCTGCTGGTAGGCGGAGCCGGCCTGCTTGAACTGTGCCGTCCAGACATCTTCGGTGTCGGCCAGCACGGTCGACACAAACGCGGCCGCCGGGTCGTTGGCCGGCGGCTTGGTGGCCGGTGCCTGCTGGACCTGCGGGGCGCCGCCGCCCGAGCCGCCATCGAGGACCCCGAGGATCGTCAGCGGGTTGATGCCGAAGATCCAGCCGCCGAGCAGCGCGATGACGATCGAGCCGATGCCGATGCCGCGCCCGCCACCCCCCAGGCGAAACCCGCCACCGCCGCCCCCGTCGGACCGCGCGTCCTCGACGTTGTCACTCTGTCGGTTGCCTTCCCATTTCATCGCGACTCCTCCGGAATGTGTGACGGGTGCCTGCGGTTCAGGTCTTCGGGAGTGTCACGCCTTGTTGACCCTGGTACTTGCCACCACGGTCCTTGTAGCTGGTCTCGCAGACCTCGTCGCTCTCGAAGAACAGCACCTGCGCGCAGCCCTCACCTGCGTAGATCTTGGCTGGCAGCGGCGTGGTGTTGCTGAATTCGAGCGTCACGTAGCCTTCCCATTCGGGCTCGAACGGGGTCACGTTGACGATGATCCCGCAGCGCGCGTAGGTGCTCTTGCCCAGGCAGATGGTCAGCACGTTGCGCGGGATGCGGAAGTATTCGAGCGTGCGCGCCAGCGCGAAGCTGTTGGGCGGGATCACGCACACGTCGGCATGGATGTCGACGAAGCTCTTCTCGTCGAAGTTCTTCGGGTCGACGACGGTGCTGTAGATGTTGGTGAAGACTTTGAATTCCGGCGCGCAGCGGATGTCGTAGCCGTAGCTCGACGTGCCGTAGCTGACGATCTTCTCGCCGGCGGCATTCAGGCGCACCTGCCCGGGCTCGAACGGCTCGATCATGCCGGTCTCTTCGGCCATGCGGCGGATCCACTTGTCGCTCTTGATGCTCATGTGTCACACCGTCGCGGTGCCTGTAGGGGAACGGGAGGGATTTAACCGGGCCTCGATTGTAGGTAGCGGGCCTGGCGTGCCGGGGTCATCGCGACATCGCGTCCAGCCGCTGCTCAAGGCTGCGCAGCGGCCCGCGGATGGCCCGGCCGACGGCGATCTGTGGGTTGGAGTAGCCGTCGGTCTTGCCGGCTTCCTTCTCCCGCTGTTCGATCAGCGGGCGCACCGCCGCGTGGGCGGCTTCGAATGAATGCGTGTGGCGCAACTGCTCGTCGTACATGGCGCGGCCGAAGAAGGTCAGCTCGGACTTGCGACCGCAACCGTAGGAGGTGTGCAGCGCATCGGCCGCCGTCATCACCAACGTGCCCGGCCCGGACAGCGGCTCAACCCACGAGCCCGAATAGCAGGCCGAGATCGAGATCACCCGGTAGCGCACGCCAGCAGCGTCGAGCCAACCGGTGAGTTGATGCGGCATGACCACATCGACAGCCAGTGGTTCGAAGCTGGCGGCCAGTTGACCGTCGCGCGCGCCGTGCGAAGTGAGGTGGACAAAGAGGATGTCCTCGTCACGATTCATCAGTGCGGCAATTCGGTCGATGCTGCGCTTGAGGTTCAAGGGCGTAGCCCACGGCACGTCGCCTGCGGTGCTGGCGTGATTCTGGAGCTGCACGACCCGTTGCCGCGCGTCGAACCGGGTGCGCATCAGTTCGGAGACCAGCGACGCCTCGCGGCTGAAGACGTCCTCCTCGGCAAACGGCGCGAAGGTGATCGCGTAGAGGTCGACGACGCCCGGTCGCCCCGGCTGCAGCCGGGCGAGCGCCTCGGGCAGCGCCCGCACCTGCGCTTCGAAGATCGCCTGGGTGGGCGCGAAGAAAGGCGGGCCCGCGTCGATATCTGGAGAGTGGGGCGGCTCTGCTGCGACCCAGTAGGATGCTGGCGGCGCCCACACCGGCAACGCAGCGGTCAGGGCGGCATGGAGCACGATGGCGAAGCGCGCAGCCCCCGGGCGCGAGGTCTGTCGCCACAATACGACGGCTGCGGCCAATGCCATCCACAACAGGGTGAGGATCCACACGCTTTCAGGCCACACGCCCGCCTCGGTGGCCAGCGGTTCCGGCGCCCAGCGCAGGGCGGCGACGTAGAGCAGGCCCATCGGCAGCGCAAGTACCAGCTCCAGGGCCAACAGGATGCCGAACAGCGTCGCGGTCCCGGATGACTGAAACCCGTGACCGGACGACTCGGCCCGGCTGCGGACCGCGATCCAGCAAGTGCCCAGGGTCAGCACGGTCATCAGCCAGCCGCTGGCGATCGCCGTCGCGTCGAAGCGGACCGGTGGGTCGATGGCCCAGCGTTGCAGGCCGATGCCGCACAACACCAGCAGCACCAGCAGCATCAACAGGGTGGCCGGGCCGGCGCGCAGTCCCTCGGTGCAAGGGCGCATGAAGACCGCCGCGCGCGCACCCTCCAGCAGCCAGCGACCGAGCGGTGCAACGGCAGGCTCGCCTGGTGCCGGCAGGCTGCCGTCCGAACCGGTGCAGTCGCTCATCGGCGGATCAGGCCGTCAGCCCGGTGGCGGCTGCAGGCGCCTCGGGCTGCGCTTCGAAACGGTCGAATCCGCTGTAGCAGATGAAGTGGCGGTTGGTTGCCCGACCGAACAGGCACAGGCCCAGTTGCTGCGCAACGGCCAGCCCCATCTGCGTGATGCCGCTGCGCGACACGATGATCGGCACGCCCATCTGCGCCGACTTGATCACCATCTCGCTGGTCAGGCGACCGGTCGTGTAGAAGATCTTGTCGGCGCCACCCACGTCGTTCATCCACATCCAGCCGGCGATCGTGTCGATCGCGTTGTGGCGACCCACATCCTCGACGAAGGTCAGCAGTTCGTCCTGCCGGAACAGCGCGCAGCCATGCACCGATCCGGCCGACTTGTACGTGCTTTCCTGCACCCGCATCGCGTTGAGCAGGCCGTAAAGCACGCTCTGGCTCAGTCGCGCGGTGGGCTCGCTGGCCGGCGGCAACTGCAGCGTGTCGAGCTCGTTCATCAGGTCGCCGAACACCGTGCCCTGGCCGCAACCGGTGGTGACAACACGCTTGGCGGTCTTCTCGTCGAAGCGCTCGATGCCGCGGTGCGTGCGCACTGCGGCCGCGTTGACGTCCCAGTCGACGGTCACCGATTCGATGTCGTCCAGCGCGTCGACCAGCCGCTGGTTGCGCAGGTAGCCGAGCACCAGCAACTCGGGCGCGGCCCCCAGCGTCATCAGCGTGACGAGCTCGCGCTTGTCGACGAAGACGGTCAGCGCCCGCTCGGCCGGGATGGTGACCTGCCGCCAGGCGCCGAACTCGTCGAGCGCGCTGACCTGCTGGGTCAGCGGGGCACGCGCGGTGGTCAGTCGCGGTCCGGGCACGCCGTCACTTCACCGTGACCGTGATCGTGGAGCTCATCTCGGGCCCGTACGAGGCGTGGTGCCCGTCGGCGAACTGCATCGTCAGCTTGTAGACACCCGGGGCGAGCTTCAGCTCGGCTTCGGTCTGGCCCTTGCCGAAGTGAAGATGCTGCGCGTCGGCCGGAACGGTGTCGCCTTTCGGCGTGCCTTCGACGTTGATCAGCAGATGGTGATGGCCGGTGCCCTCGACGATCTCGCCAGCCGGCTTGACCACCATGCCCTTGACGCCGAACTGGACCTTGACCGGCCCCTCAATCGTCGCCCCATCGGCCGGCGCGACGAAGTAGACGCCCTGCGCCGCCGACGGCGGCTGGTTCGCACCTTGCGCCCATGCGGAAACGCTCAGCGCAGCCGAGAACAACAGACTCAGAAAGCGACCTTGGAACTTCATGACTCTCTCCTTGGGAAACCCGCAAAACCCGAGCGTCAAGTGTCCTTGGAAATCGTGATCGACGGAAACTTGGACGAGAAGTCCTTCGCCCGCTGCGCGATCTTCACCGCGACCTGGCGCGCGACTGCCTTGTACAACCCTGCGATCTCGCCATCGGGATCGCTGACCACCGTGGGTCGGCCGTCGTCGGCCTGGACTCGGATGCTGAGGTTCAGCGGCAGCGCACCGAGGTAGTCCATCTTGTATTCGGTGGCGAGGTGCTTGCCCCCGTCCTCGCCGAAGATGTGCTCGACGTGGCCGCACTTCTCGCAGACGTGCACCGCCATGTTCTCGACGATGCCGAGGATCGGCACGCCGACCTTCTCGAACATCTTGATGCCCTTCTTGGCGTCGAGCAGCGCGATGTCCTGCGGCGTGGTGACGATCACCGCACCGGTCAGCGGCACCTTCTGCGACAGCGACAGCTGGATGTCGCCGGTGCCCGGCGGCATGTCGACGATCAGGTAGTCGAGGTCGCCCCAGTTGGTCTGGCGCAGCAGCTGATCGAGCGCCTGCGTGGCCATGGGACCTCGCCAGACCATCGGGCTGTCTCCCTCGACCAGGAAGCCGATCGACATGACCTCGACGCCGTAGTTCTTCAACGGCTCCATGCTCTTGCCATCGGCCGATTCGGGCCGGCCTTCGAGGCCCATCATCATCGGTTGGCTGGGGCCGTAGATGTCGGCGTCGAGGATGCCGACACTCGCCCCCTCGGCGGCCAGCGCCAGCGCCAGGTTGACGGCCGTCGTGCTCTTGCCGACACCGCCCTTGCCCGATGCCACGGCGACGATGTTCTTGACCTTCGGCAGCAACTGCACACCGCGCTGCACCGCGTGCGGAATGATCTTGCTGGACAGGTTGGCGCTGACGTTCTCGACGCCAGTCACCGACTTGGCGGCGGCGATCAGCGCCTTGCGCAGCATCGGCAACTGACTCTTGGCCGGGTAGCCCAGCTCGACATCGAAGACCACGTCACCATCGTCGATGCGCAGGTTTTTCAGTTGCTTCGTGCTGACGAAGTCTTTGCCTGTGTTCGGATCGATCACCGTTTTCAGGGCTTCGAGCAACGCGGTTTCGGTGGCGGCCATGACGGGTCCAGGTGGAAGAAAGAAGAGATCGCGCAGGCGGCCAAACAGGCCCCGGAACGGGCGGCGGCAGTCTATCGCAGGGGGCATTCCCCCTGTGCGCCAAGTCAATGAGCACGTCGGCGCGACGCCTAGAATCGGCCGCTTCCCGGACTCGCCGTGCACTGCGGCGGCGGGGCCCGATCACCTGTGCCGCCCATGACCCGCAAGCTCTTCGTCACCACCGCCCTGCCCTACGCCAACGCGCCGTTCCACATCGGGCACATGATGGAATACATCCAGGCCGACATCTGGGTGCGACATCAAAGGATGCAGGGTCACGAAGTGCACTTCGTCGGTGCCGACGACGCGCACGGCGCGCCGATCATGATCGCCGCCGAAAAGGCCGGCAAGACACCGCAGCAGTTCGTCGCCGAGATCGCCGCCGGCCGCCAGCAGTACCTCGACGGCTTCCACATCGCGTTCGACCACTGGCACTCCACCGACTCGCCCGAGAACACCGTCCTCGCGCAGGACATCTACCGAAAGCTGCGCGACCGTGCCGACGGCTCGCTGATCACCACCAAGACGATCGAGCAGTTCTACGACCCGGTGAAGGGCATGTTCCTGCCCGACCGCTACATCAAGGGCGAGTGCCCGAAGTGCGGTGCCAAGGACCAGTACGGCGACAGCTGCGAGGTCTGCAGTGCGGTCTACGCGCCGACCGACCTGAAGAACCCGTACTCGACACTGAGCGGCGCGACGCCGGTGATGAAGAGCAGCGAGCACCACTTCTTCAAGCTCAGCGACCCACGCTGCGTCGAGTTCCTCGAACAGTGGACCGGCGGCGAACGGCTGCAAAGCGAGGTCGGCAACAAAATCCGCGAGTGGTTCACCAAGGACGAGCAAGGCGCCGGCGGACTCAGCGACTGGGACATCAGCCGCGACGCGCCGTACTTCGGCATCGAGATTCCCGATGCGCCGGGCAAGTACTTCTATGTGTGGCTCGACGCGCCGGTCGGCTACCTCGCCTCGCTGAAGAACTACTTCGATCTGGGCAAGGCGAAGGCCCGCGGCGAGCCGCGCAGCTTCGATGACTTCATCGCCGACCCGGCGGTCGAGCAGGTTCATTTCATCGGCAAGGACATCACCTACTTCCACACGCTGTTCTGGCCGGCGATGTTGCAGTTCTCGGGCCGCAAGGTGCCCGACCGCGTCTACGCGCACGGCTTCATCACGGTCAGCGGCGAGAAGATGAGCAAGAGCCGCGGCACCGGCATCTCGCCGCTGAAGTACCTCGAGCTCGGCATGAATGCCGAGTGGCTGCGCTACTACATCGCGACCAAGCTGAGCAGCAAGGTCGAGGACGTCGACTTCAACCCCGACGACTTCGTCGCGCGGGTCAACAGCGACCTGGTCGGCAAGTACATCAACAACGCGAGCCGCGCGGCGGGCTTCCTGAGCAAGCGCTTCGGCGGCCGGCTGTCGGGCGACGTCGGTGTCGAAGGCCGCGTGCTCCTCGACCACCTGCGCAGCGGCCACGCCGACATCGAGCGGCTGTACGACGAGCGCGACTTCGGCCGTGCGCTGCGCGAGATCATGCTGCTGGCCGACCGCGTCAACGAGTACGTCGACCAGAACAAGCCGTGGGAGCTGGCCAAGAAGGAAGGCCAGGACGCGGTGCTGCAGGACGTGTGCACCGTCTGCATCGAGGCGTTCCGGCTGCTGACGATCTACCTGAAGCCGGTGCTGCCGGCGCTCACGACCGAGGTCGAGGCGTTCCTGCGCATCGATCCGCTGGTATCGACCGACGCCCACCGCGCGCTCGGCGCCCACACGATCGGCGAGTACCGGCACCTGATGCAGCGCGTCGATCCGAAGCTGCTCGATGCACTGTTCGAGCCGCCGGCGGCCGCAATGGTCGAGCATCCGAAGCCCGGCGGCGAGGAGATCGCGCCGGTCATCGGCATCGACGACTTCGTGAAGATCGATCTGCGCATCGCGAAGATCATCAACTGCGAACACGTCACCGGCTCCGACAAGCTGCTGCGCCTGACCCTCGACGTCGGCGAAGTCGATGCCACCGGCCAGCCGCGCACCCGCAACGTGTTCAGCGGTATCAAGAGCGCCTATGAGCCGGCCAACCTGATCGGCAAGCTGACGGTGATGGTGGCCAACCTGGCGCCGCGCAAGATGAAATTCGGCATCAGCGAGGGCATGGTGCTGGCGGCCAGCCACGCCGACGAGAAGACCCACGCCGGCATCCATGTGCTGGAACCGTGGCCGGGTGCAACGCCTGGCATGCGAGTGCGCTGAAACCCGGCACACGACCATGCTGCCTCTGACGCGGGAATGGACATCGGCAGATCGAACGCCGAACACCAATCTGCGGCTGGGTCAGGTGCTGGCCTTCGTCGCGGGAGCCGCCAATGCCGGCGGATTCCTCGCGGTCGGGCAGTACACCTCCCACATGACCGGCATCGTGTCCGGAGTGGCCGACAACCTGGTGCTCGGGCAACTGACGCTGGTGGTCTCGGGTCTGCTGGCCCTGAGCTGCTTTCTGGTGGGTGCGATGCTCACCGCCATCCTGGTGAACTGGGGGCAACAACGCAGGTTCCACAGCTGCTACGCCCTGCCGCTGGTCGTCGAAGCCTTGCTGATGCTGCTGTTCGGCCTGGTGGGAGCGAACCTGGGTCTGCACACGGCCCTGCTGGTCCCGACCACGGTGCTGCTGCTGTGTTTCATGATGGGCCTGCAGAACGCCATCATCACGAAGGCATCCCGTTCGGAAGTCCGCACCACGCACGTGACCGGCATGGTCACCGACCTCGGCATCGAACTGGGCAAGCTGGTGTACTTGAACCGGCGCCGGTCTGCGGCACCGGGCGGACCCGGGGTTCACGCGAATCGGACGCGCCTGCGCGCGCATGGATCGCTGGTCGGCCTGTTCTTGATCGGCGGCGTGCTCGGCGCCGCCGGATTTCAGCGAATGGGGTACTCGACGACGATCCCGCTGGCCCTGCTGCTCCTGCTGCTGAGCGCGGGACCGCTGTGGCGCGACCTGAAGCAGCATCAAATGGTGGCCCATGGTTGAACTGGCTCGTTTCCATCCACGGCTGCTCGACACCCTGAAAGGCTACGACCGCCAGCGGTTCATCGGCGACCTGACCGCCGGCATCACCGTCGGCGTCATCGCGCTGCCACTGGCGATGGCGTTCGGCATCGCCAGTGGCGTCAAGCCCGAACAGGGGATCCTGACCGCAATCATTGGCGGCTTCCTGGTCGCGGCGCTCGGAGGCTCCAATATCCAGATCGGTGGACCCGCTGGGGCATTCATCGTCATCGTGTACGGCATCGTCGAGCGTTACGGCCTGACCAACCTGCTGATCTCGACCGCGCTCGCCGGCATGCTGCTGTTCGCGATGGGCGCGCTCAAGCTGGGCGGGCTGGTGCGCTATGTCCCGGTCAGCATCGTCATCGGGTTCACCAACGGCATCGCGGTGCTGATCGCGCTGTCGCAGGTGAAAGACCTGCTCGGGCTGTCGATCGCCAAGATGCCGTCGCATTTCTTCGCACAGTTGCAGGCGATCTGGCAGCACATCGGCAGCGTCAACCCGACCGCGCTGGCGCTGGGCGCGACCTGCCTCGGCGGGTTGTTCCTGTGGGCGCGGCTGTTCAGCCCGGGCGGTCTGCTGCCGGTGCGGTTGCTCGAGGGACGCACGGTGCGCGGCGCGGCCCGACTGCCGGGCTCGATCGTGGCGCTGGTGTCACTGAGCATCGCGACCGCGCTGTTCAACCTGCCGGTCGAAACCATCGGCTCGCGCTTCGGTGGCATCCCGACGGTCCTGCCGAGCCTGGCACTGCCGGACTTCAGTTGGCAAAGCGCGCAACAGTTGTTCATCCCGACCATCACCATCGCCATGCTGGGGGCGGTCGAGTCGCTTTTGTGCGCCCGGGTCGCCGACAACCTCACGACGCTGCCGCGCCACGACCCGAATCAGGAGCTGATGGCGCAAGGCGTCGCCAACATGGTGGTCCCGATGTTCGGTGGCATCCCGGTCACCGGCACCATCGCGCGCACCGTGACCAATGTTCGCTCGGGCGCCAACAGCCCGGTGTCTGGCATCGTGCATGCCTTGACGCTGCTGGCCATCGTTCTGGTGGCTGCCCCGCTGGCGGTGCACGTGCCGCTGGCGGCGCTGGCCGGCATCCTGCTGTTCGTCGCGTTCAACATGGGCGAATGGCACGAGTTCGCCCGCCTGCGCCAGTTCAGCGCCGGTTATCGAACGATCCTGCTCGGCACGTTTTTCCTGACCGTCATCTTCGACCTCACCGTGGCCATCGAGATCGGGCTGGTGCTGTCATGCGTCTTCTTCATCTACCGCATGAGCACGCTGTTCCAGGTGCAGCCGGCCGCAGACGATGCGCAGCCCACGCCCCCCGGCGTCGTTCTGTTCAATCTTTACGGTGCGCTTTTCTTCGGCGCGGTGACCAAGGTCGAAAGCCTGGCCGACAAGGTGCCTGACGGCTCCCACGCGATGGTGCTGGACCTGCACCGGCTGGTGCTGATGGACACCTCGGGACTCGACGCGATGGTGCAACTGCACCGCTCGCTGGCGCGCAAGAACGTGCGCCTCGTACTGTGCCGGGTGAACGAACAACCGTTGTCACTGGTGCGGCGCGCCGGCTTCGAGTCGACACTGGGCGCTCGGAACCTGCATCCCGATCTGCCGTCGGCACTGGCGGCTGCGGCGGCCGCGAACCCCTAGCGCGCCCAGCCACGCCGAAAACGGAGCCCAGCTCACTTTGAACCGGTCTTCTTCCTTCGCACCCGCCAGAACCGAGTCTGGACGACAAATCGCTTGAGATCCGGCCGACAGGCCAGCAGCGCGCGCTCACGCTGCGCTGCCAACCAGCCCAGCGCAAAGAGCGCCCGTGCATCGGTCGGCGCCGCTGCCGAAAACAGCGCAACACCCACCGCCACGTCGTTCACCGTGCCGAGTCGCTCCTGCAAGGCCCGCAGCCCCTTCAAGTAACGGCGTACCGAACGTTCGTCGAACACACGGGCCGAGAACTCCGCCGCGTAACGCAATCGCTTGATGTGCTTGCGCAGCCGGTGGCGACCTTCATCGTCCAGAGAGTCGAAGCGCTCCGCGTCCACCAGGATCTGGCGATGCCAGCGGTTCAGCCGCAGGGCAAGCCGCTTGCGCAACGTCAGTGGAGCCTCGGGCCGCTCGGCCGCAGGAGAGGCAGACAGCGGCTGCTCCACCGCGGCACGGCCCGAAACCCCGGTTGCAACCGCCGGCGGGACGCTGTGCACTCGTGCGATGAGGTTCAGCATCAGCCGCTGGACGCTGCCGTGGCGCACCAGCACGGCGGGGTCGATCTCGGCCCCGGACGCCGGAAGAGACGGCGGATCGCCCGCCTGACCCACTGCCACGAGCGCGCGGGCCAGCTCGATCGCCAGCGGCCCAGACACCGCATCGCGGTCACGCGCCTCGCCGAGTTGACGAAACAGACTCGCCGCATCGGCCGACAGCGCCACACGCGATTCCGAATCGATGGCCTCGATCAGGCGCGCGCCATCGAAAAACCGCAGCGCGGTGCGCAGCCGGCGCAAGCCGACACGCAGTTGGTGGATGTGCTCGGGGGAGTGCGTGCCGCTGGCGATCTGGCTGGCGTTGACGCTGATCTGCTCCAGGCACGACCTCAACACCGCGTCGAGTGCCTCCGCAGGCGACATCGATTTCGTCAGGATCACCTCGCTCGCACGGCGTGGCGTGGCCATCGCCACATCGCGCACCAGCAGGTTGCCCAGCTCGGCCTTGGTGCGGGTGTCCAGCCACAGGCCGTGACGCATGACCCAGCGCTGTGCCGCACCGACCACCGCCTGCGGATGGCCACGCTTGAGCTCGATTTCCAGTTCGCACACCGGCAAACGGCGTGGCGCGTCCGCAGGACCGGCTTCGATGACGCCGACGTCGAAAGCCAGCTCGACCGCACCGCCGGGCACTCGCACGATGCGGGCGCGCCGCCAGATGTCAGTGCCCATCACGCGCTGCAATTCGCCATCAGCCCGCTGCAGGGCCGTCAGCAACGCCTCGCCGACCGGCGTTCCGGCGTGCAGGCGGGGGTCGATTTCCGGCACGACAGCGCCGGTTTCGGTGCGCGGCACGTTGTGCTCGGAGCGCGTCATGCTGGTGCCGTCGGGCAAAGCCCCCTTCAGCGTCTGCACCCACGCGCGCCCTTCCTTGCGCAGCCGCAAGGCCAGTCCGGCACCGGCCAGAGCGCCTTTCGGGGTGTCGAAATAGGCTGCCTGCAACCGCATTCGGCGCCCGGGTTGCGACCCGGCCACCGCCGATTCGACCGCCTGGCGGGCGGCGGGCGGCACCTGGAATTTCAGTTCGACTTCTTTCATGACGGTATCGTGACAGCCCACCCCCGCGAATTTGATGAAACCGGGTTCAGGGAAAGGCCGGGTTGCGACATCGACGTGCGGGATGGTGCGACGCCCGGCCCGGTAAACTATGGGATTCCTCTGTGCCACTCGCCACCGATGCGCCCGCCGGCCGTCGCGCCCACCTGACCATGCCGCTGTTCTGGAAACCCTACAAGTCGGACGTCACCGACTTCATCGAAACCCTGAAGGCGAAGAAGCCCGCGCTCGAGGCCGAACAGCGCGCCGGACGTGCCCTGCTGTGGGACAAGCAGGTGGACCGTGACGCCCAGGCCGAAGACGCCGGTTCCCGCGTGCCGCAGCAGCCCTACGTGTACCAGACCGGGCCGAAGTAAGCCGGCCGGCCGATGAACCTCCCCGGTCCTGCGCTGCTGGAACCGCCCGAGCTGCAAGCCCTGAAGGCCCAGGACATGGCGGACGACGCAGCCCACATCCCGCCGGTGGTGCTGGATGGCGTCGCGGTCGCGCGGCTCTACGGCGAGCCGCTGTTCAAGCTGCCGCACGACCTGTACATCCCGCCCGACGCGTTGCAGCTCTTCCTCGAGGCCTTCGAGGGCCCTCTGGACCTGCTGCTGTACCTGATCCGGCGGCAGAACTTCAACATCCTCGACATTCCGCTGGCCGACGTCACCCGCCAGTACCTGACCTATGTCGACCAGATCCGCAAGACCAACCTCGAACTCGCCAGCGAATACCTGCTGATGGCGGCGATGCTGATCGAGATCAAGTCGCGCATGCTGCTGCCGCCCAAGCGCAGTCCCGACGGCGCCGAACCCGAGGATCCGCGCGCCGAGCTGGTGCGTCGCCTGGTGGAGTACGAGCAGATGAAGCTGGCAGCGGCCCGACTCGATGCACTCCCGGTGCTGGGCCGCGATTTCTGGCGCGCGCAAGTGCACATCGAGCAGTCGCTGGTGCCGCGCTTTCCCGATGTCGAACCCGATGATCTGCGCGCCGCCTGGGCCGATGTGCTCAAACGCGCCAACCTGACGCAGCACCACACGATCAACCGCGAGCAGCTGAGCGTTCGCGAGCACATGAGCATCGTGTTGCGTGCCCTGCAGGGCCGCAAGTTCGTCGAGTTCCACGAGCTGTTCGACGTGTCGCGCGGCCAGCCGGTGCTGGTCGTCACCTTCATCGCGATGCTGGAGCTGGCGCGCGAACGGCTGCTTGACATCACCCAGGCCGAAGCCTACGCGCCGATCTATGTGCGGCTGGCCTACCAGGCCGTTTGACGGCACGCAACCCCTTCCTTTTCGATCCGACGCATCATTGCGGAAGCGTCCACGCGAGACCTTGACCATGCAAACAGCCCCCACGCAAGAAGCCCCCATTCAACTCGTGCGCACCCCCGCTCCCGCGGCGACGCTGCCTCCGGGCGCACCGCGCTGGCAGGTCGCGCAGATCGAGGCGCTGTTCGCGCTGCCATTTCCCGAGCTGCTGTTCCAGGCGCAGACGGTGCACCGCGCGAACTTCGATCCGTCCGAGGTGCAGCTGTCGACGCTGCTGTCGATCAAGACCGGCGGTTGCGCCGAGAACTGCTCCTACTGCCCGCAATCGGCTGCCTACGACACCGGCGTCGAGGCCACCGCGCTGATGAAGGTCGACGAGGTGCTGGCCGCCGCGCGTCAGGCGCAAGCCGCCGGCGCCACCCGCTTCTGCATGGGCGCCGCCTGGCGCGGCCCGAAGGATCGCGACATCGAGAAAGTCTCGCAGCTGATCAGCGCGGTGAAGGGCCTCGGCCTCGAGACGTGCGCGACGCTCGGCATGCTGGGCGACGGCCACGCGGAGGCGCTGCGCGATGCCGGCCTCGACTACTACAACCACAACATCGACACCGCACCGGCCAAATACGCCGACATCCTGCAGACGCGCCAGTTCGAGGACCGCATCGACACGTTGCAGCGCGTGCGCGGCGCCGGCGTCAAGGTCTGCTGCGGCGGCATCGTCGGCATGGGCGAGTCACGCACCCAGCGCGCCGCGCTGATCGCCGAGCTGGCCAACATGGAACCGTACCCCGAATCGGTGCCG
Organism: Burkholderiaceae bacterium; assembly: GCA_030654805.1. GTDB lineage: Bacteria > Pseudomonadota > Gammaproteobacteria > Burkholderiales > Burkholderiaceae_C > PBB1. The sequence continues at coordinate 9,443 of JAURWR010000106.1, read as the reverse complement.
ATCAACCACCTGGTGCCGGTCGAGGGCACGCCGCTGCACGGACAGGCGCCGCTCGATCCGTTCGAGTTCGTGCGCACGATCGCCGCCGCGCGCATCACGATGCCGCGCACCCGCGTGCGGCTGTCGGCCGGCCGCCAGGCGCTCGGCGATGCAGTGCAGGCGCTGTGCTTCCTGGCCGGCGCCAATTCGATCTTCTACGGCGACAAGCTGCTGGTCACCGGCAACCCGGACGTGACGGCCGATCAGGTGCTGCTCGAAACCCTGGGCATGAAGGCCGCGTGAGCGAGAACCGATGAGCAGCCACCCGTCCACTGACGCGGCGCCGACAGGCCGCAAGCCGATCACGCTGCACCGTCTGCGCGAGATGCACGCGGCCGGCGAGCCGATCAGCGTGCTGACCTGCTACGACGCCAGCTTTGCCCGCCTGCTCGACGGCGCGGGGGTCGACTGCCTGATGGTCGGCGATTCACTCGGCATGGTGCTTCAGGGCCAGACCAGCACACTGCCGGTGGCGCTCGACGATGCCGCGTATCACACCCGTTGCGTGGCCCGCGGCAACCGCAGCGCCTGGTTGATCAGCGACCTGCCGTTCGGCAGCTACCAGCAGTCGCGCGAGCAGGCGCTGGCCAGCGCCACGGTGCTGATGCAGGCCGGTGCGCACATGGTCAAGCTCGAAGGCGGCGGCTGGACGGCCGAGACCGTGCGCTTCCTGGTGGAGCGCGGCATCCCGGTGTGCGCCCACCTCGGGTTGACGCCGCAATCGGTCCACGCCCTCGGTGGCTACCGCGTGCAGGGACGCAACGACGAGGCGGTCGCGCTGCTGATTCGCCAGGCCACCGAACTCGAACAGGCCGGTGCCGCGATGACGGTGCTGGAGCTCGTGCCGTCCGAGGTCGGCCGCGCGCTGACCCAGGCGCTGCACATTCCGGTCATCGGCATCGGCGCGGGCGTCGATTGCTCGGGCCAGGTGCTGGTGCTGCACGACATGCTGGGCGTGACCCAGGGCAAGCTGCCGCGCTTCGTGCGCGACTTCATGAAGGGCTCGCCGTCGATCGAGGCGGCGATCGCGGCCTACGTCGCCGACGTGAAGGCGCGGCGCTTTCCCGACCCCGTGCTGCACGGCTATCTCTGAATCGACGCCTGACCATGCTGATCGTTCAAACCATCGCCGCACTGCGCGCCGCGCTGCCCGTGCCCGGTACCTGCAGCTTCGTGCCGACGATGGGCAACCTGCACGACGGCCACCTCGCGCTGGTGCGCCAGGCCGCGGAGCATGGCCTGCCGGTGGTCACGAGCATCTTCGTCAACCGCCTGCAGTTCGCGCCGCACGAGGACTTCGAACGCTACCCGCGCACGCTGGATCGCGATTGCGAGTTGCTGAAGCCGGCGGGCTGCAACATCGTCTTCGCCCCCGACGAACGCGAGCTGTACCCCGAACCGCAGACCTACACCGTGCGGCCCGATCCGGCGCTGGCAGACATCCTCGAAGGCCATTTCCGACCGGGCTTCTTCACGGGTGTCAGCACCATCGTGATGAAGCTGTTCAACGCGGTTCAGCCGCGGGTCGCGGTGTTCGGCAAGAAGGACTACCAGCAACTGATGGTGATCCGCCGCATGGCCCATCAATTCGCACTGCCGATCGTGATCGAGGCCGGCGAGACCCTGCGCGCCCATGACGGGCTGGCGCTGTCATCACGAAATGGATACCTGAATCAGGCCGAGCGCGCGCAGGCCATCGAGCTGTCGCAGGCACTGCACGCCCTGACCGAGCGATTCCGCGATGGCGTCGGGCCGCTCGACCTGCTGGAAGACCAGGCGCGGCAGGTTCTGAGGACACGTGGCTGGCAACCCGACTACCTGACGGTGCGTCGCCAGGCCGATCTGCTGTCGCCCGCTGACAGCGACGATCGTCGCGGCGACTGGGTCGCACTCGGCGCAGCCAGACTGGGTGCGACGCGGTTGATCGACAACCTCGAATTCAGCGTCTGAGGTCACACCTCACGCACCTGGCTGACAGCAAGAACGCGGGCGGGGCTTCGCGCGGCGCGCAAACCCCAACCGCACCCGCACCCGCACCCGCACCCGCGAAGGTTCAGCCCTCCACCACCTCGGCGGACAGGATCCGCACCACACGCAGCGGGCTGCTCGCGTGCCACAGCAAGGCGCTGGTGGTCCAGCACAGCCAGGCAGTCCACATCGAATGGCTGGGGTAATGCGCCCCGCGCAGCAACTGCGCCACGCCAAACGCGATGCCGCAGGTCCAGACGCCGGCCAGCCAGCGCCGAGCGGCCTTCGGCGACGTGGCGCGCAGTGCAAACCATCCGCCGAAGAAGCTGAAAGCGGCTGAGGGGTGCCCGGCCGGAAAGCAGCCGCCCGGACCGCCGTCGCGCACTCCCAGCACCCAGTGCGACACGTAGTGGGCGGAGCCGCCGAATTCGGCCAGATCCCACGGACAGCTTGTCATGCTGCCGTGCTTGAGCGTCGGGATCAGCAACAGGCAGGCCACCGTCGCCATGCACCACCACCACCGGCTCAACGGCGACATGTCGCGGGCAAAGGACCAGGGCCGCACGACGTTGACGATCACGACGCCGATCACCACAGCACTGAGCCAGCGCCCGCCTTCATGGAAGAAGCCGGCCAGCAGCCAGTGGTTTCGCCAGGCGAAGCCGTGTGCCTCACCGAACCACCGCATGACCTGCAGGTCGGCGCCCGTGGCGTCCCACCCCACGACGAACGCCAGGAAAGCCAGTGTCCACAGCGCATCGCGCCGCGCCGTCGTCGGGTCCAGGGATCTCATCCCCAGAAGGTAGAACCCGTCCCTGAAGGCTCGCTGAACCGAGCACCCGTCGGTCACCCGGGTGCGAAGGAGCGTGCAATCGACCGGTCAATCTCGCGTGGCGCGCTGCCTCACGCTGGCGATGTAGCGCTCGCCGTCCGGTGGCAGGCCACTGCGCTGCGAGGTCCACATCATGTCTCCGAGGCATTCCATCACCTCGTGGTGCGCATCGTGGCGCGAGCTGCGACGCGCGGTCAGCAACTCGACCGCCTGCTTGATGCCGCGCGGCTGATCGATCGACACCTGCTCGCTGATGGACAGATGCATCGACAGATGCAGGAAGGGGTTGTTGCGTCCGGCCTCGACGGCATACACGGCGGCCAGCGCGGCATCGACATCGACGAGTTCGCCGTGGTATTCGGGGTGTTCGGCGATCCAGTCGGCAGCGAGGATTTCCAGGGACGTCATCGGCACCCCGTCATGCGCTTTCTGGTGGGCCGCGCAGAAGAATCGGCGCACGTCGTTTTGCGAGGGAGCGAACATGGTCGATTGTGAGCTGCGCTTTGAAATGCTGTTCCCGCTCGGCGCGCCACGCAGCGGCCGAAGCCAAGTCCGGTTGACACCACACGCCCCCCATAAATTGGTTTCCCTGTCTATGGTGGGGTTGAAACTAGAATTCAATCCGGATTGACATTCAGTTTTTGCGAAGGTGCGACGTTGCGGTACTCAGAGTCCAAAGAGAAAACTGCCGAATTGCTGCGTTTGGCACTGGGTCACATGGGGCGACACGCAGCGGCGTTCAATCCAGTGACATTCACGCTGTGGTACGAGTACATCGCGGGGATCAATCCGGGCCTGACCACCGCACTCGATCGGCTCATCAAGAATGAATCGAGCCTGGACGACGAGGCCGTCATCAGGCTCTACAAGAAGCACATCGCTCCCGCGGACGAGGAGACGATGAACACCATCGGTGGCGAGATGGAACGCCTGATGGCGAGCATGGCGCAATCGGCCTCACACACCGGTGACCGCGCCGGCACCTTCGGAGACCAGCTCACGGGACTGACAACCGCCCTCGCCTCCCGCGATGTCGAGCAGTTGAAGCCGAGGCTCACCGAGGTGCTGGCGGGCACCGCCGAAATGAAGAGTTCGGTGGAGGCATTGCGCAAACAGGTGACCAGCAGTCAGGAGGAAATCAACCGCCTGCGCAGCGATCTCGAACGCGCGCGTGACGATGCGATCCTCGACCCGATGACCGGCATCCTCAACCGCCGAGGCTTCGAGAAGCGGATCGAGTCCCTGCTCGCACAGAAGCCGGCGGATGGAACCAGCCATTGCCTCGTGATGCTGGACATCGACCATTTCAAGAGCGTCAACGACACGCACGGCCACCTGATGGGCGACCGCGTGATCCAGGCGGTGGGCGAGATCCTGCGGACCTCGGTCACCAAAGCGGCACATGCCGCTGCGCGCTACGGCGGCGAGGAGTTCGCGCTGCTGCTGCCTGACACATCGCTGGATCACTCGATCCATCTCGCCGAAACAGTTCGCACTCGCACCAAGGCGATGAGGATCCGTCACCGCACGTCGCAGGAAGTGCTGTTGACGATCACGATCTCGGGCGGCGTGGCCGAAATGAAGGCCGACGACGACGCCGCGTCGCTGATCGCACGCGCAGATGCGGCGCTGTACCAGGCGAAGCGCGATGGCCGCGACCGCGTGACTTGCGCCTGAGCGTCCTGGCCGGCTCGGGCGTCGGCCGACGCTCTTGCTACTTCTTCTCGACGTAAGCCTCGACGTTCACCGCGTCCATGCGGTAGCCACTCGATCCCATGTAGCTGTCGCTGCGCAGCGTCTTCAGCGTTCCGCTGACCCAGACCGTGTCCATCGAACGGAAGCCCTTGGGCGGCTTCTGCGGCTTGACGTGAATGATCTGGTTGGCCGGCGGCGGTGGCGTGTGAATACAGGCGCCGAAGTACGGCACCAGCAGGAATTCCTTCAAACCGCTCTTGTTGTCTTCCAGCGGAACCAGGTAACCGGGGATGCGCACCGCGACACCATCCATCTGGTTGTTGGTCGGCGCGTTGTCCCACGTCTCGCGCATGCGCTTGAGCATCTCGGCAGCACGCGGATCGCTGTCGTTCATCACGCTGAAGTTGGTGTTCTTGAACTGCTTCAGCGGGTCCCAGTCCTGCGGGACCAGGTCGTCCCACTTGATCTCACGGAACGTGCCTGCCGCCACCGGCTTGCTCTCACCCGAACCGCCGAGCGGTCGGCTCAGTGACGGCGCCGGAGCCGGGCCCGCACCGCCTTGTGCCCATGCGCTTGCGCAGCATCCCAGCAGCACGCAAGCGAGGGCCGACGCGACGGCACGACGTGCTTCAGCAGCGCCACTCTGGCAGATCCACGATCCGATCTTCATCTTCACACCCTCGGAGACAGGCCATCGGCCAGAGACAATCGGTAGGCGCGCCACGCCGGGATCAGGCTGGCGACACCGCCCGCCAGCACGACGGCGGCGAACAGCATCCATTGGGCCGGGCTGGGCGCCGAAAGTTTCAGATTGACGCCGTATTGCGCCTGCACCCACGGGGCGGCGAGCACGATGAACAGCGCGGTGGACAAAGCACCGAGCACGGCACCGGCCAGCGTGACCAGCAGCCCCTCTCCCGCCAGCAACAGCAGCACATGGCGCGGTCCGGCGCCGACCGCGCGCAGCACGGCCAGCTCGCGACGGCGCTCGTTCAGCCCAGCCATCACCACCGCGACCAGGCCTGCGAGGCTGACCACACCAACCATCGCGGACATGCCGAGCAGCGCCTTCTCGCCAACGCCGACGACGTCCCACAGCTCGTCGAGCGCGACACCCGGCAACACGGCCATCAGCGGCTCGCCGGGGTAGTCGGCGACGAAGCGCTGCACGTTGAACACCGCCGCCCGGCCCTTCAGCCCGATCAGCGCGGCGGTCACCTGCTTGGGCGCCAGATCGAACTTGCGTGCCTGCTCGGGGGCGATCGAGACGCCCGGCATCGGCGCACCGCCGACCCAGTCGAGGTGGATCGCTTCCATCGACTCGAGGCTGATGTGCACTGTGCGATCGACCGGCGTGCCGGTGCGCGCCAGGATGGCGACCACGCTGAACGGCTTGTCGGCATGCTCGGACCCGGGCAGCCCGCCGCTGCCGTGCGTCAGCGTGATCTGGTCGCCCAGGTGGTAGCCCAGCGAGCGCGCCACCTCGGCCCCGAGCACCGCGCCATACAGCCCGTCGATGCCGTTCGCGAACGCCCGGCCCTGCGCCAGCACCAGCGGCTCGCGGTCGCCGTACAGGAAGCGGTTGAAGTAGTCGGCCGTCGTGCCCAGCACCGCGAAGCCGCGGTGCGAGTCGCCGAGCGACAGCGGCACCACCCAGTCGACCGCGCGGTGCTTCGCGATCGCGGCCAGGCTGTCCATGCGGATGTTGTTGGTCGCGCTGCCGACGCGGAACACCGCGTACAGCATCAGCTGGACCGAGCCGGTGCGCGCGCCGACCACCAGGTCGGTGCCGCTGACCGACTGCGAGAAGTTTTCGCGCACGTCGGTGCGCACCTGCTCGACGCCGAGCAGCAGGAACGTCGACAGCGCCACCGACAGCAGCACCAGCGACAAGGTCGCACGCCGGTTCCAGGCGCTGCGCCAGGCGAGGGTCAGCAGCGCCCTCATCGGACCACCACCGCACGGCGCGCTGCGGTATGGCGTTCGGGACGGTCCGGCGCGCTCACGCAGCGTCCTCGGCCAGCGCGGACGACGTCGCGAGGTTGACCGCCGACAGCGACAGACGCTCGTCGAAGTGCGCCGCCAGCCGCTCGTCGTGGCTGACGAAGACCAGCGTGCCGCCCGACGCATGGCAGGCGTCGAGCAGCAGGTCCATGAAGCTGTCGCGCAAGGCGGCGTCGAGCGCCGAGGTCGGCTCGTCGGCGATCACCACCTCGGGCCGGCCGATCAGCGCGCGCGCCGCCGCGACCCGCTGCTGCTGGCCAACCGAGAGTTGCGCGGCGGGCCGCGTCCACAGCGTCGGCGCCAGACCGACGCGCTGCAGCAGATCGCGCGCGGCCTCGCCCGGCGACCCCGCGTCCTGCGTGGCCCGCTCACGGCGCAGCGGCGAGAAACGGCACGGCAGCAGCACGTTGTCGAGCACGCTGAGGTAAGGCAGCAGATTGAACTGCTGGAAGATGTAGCCGACGTGATCGGCGCGGAACGCATCGCGCATCGCACCCGACAGATCGGACCAGCGCGTGCCGAGCAGGCTGACCGACCCGGCCTGCGGCAACAGCACGCCGGCCAGCAGGCCCAGCAAGGTGCTCTTGCCGCCGCCGCTCGGGCCGTGCAGAAACAACGTGCGTCCGGCCGCGACGGTGAGTCTGTCAATGGCGACGCAATCGGCCGCGCTGCCGGGCCAGGCGAAGCGCAGATCGCGCACCTCGATCACGCGCAGCACCTCAACCCGCATTGCGGCGCGCCGCAACAAGCCGAAGACGCCGTCACCGGAAATCGAGTCATCGAACCAGAGACACCCGCTTCGACGGCCGCTTCAGGTCGCGCTTGAACTGGCCCTTCGCAGTCGCGACCTCGACCTTCAAGCTCTGCATGCGGATAAATGCATCGAACAGGCCGACATCGACTTCGGTGGCCCTGGCCACGTCGGTGCAGTTGAAGACGTAGGTGGCATCGAGGTCGGCGTGGCCTTCTCGCTGCTCGGCCGGACCGGGCGAGCCCAGCTTGAGCGCGGCCGAGCTCAGGTCGACGCTGGCGACCGCGCAGCCGGCGGTCGGCGTGAAACGGAACAGCACGCCGGCCGCCTTCAGCGCGGCAACAGCGGTCTCGACACGCCGCGTCTCGGCCACACCGCGCGGCGCACGCTCGAACCCGAGCAGGCTGTCGAGCGGCGTCTCCAGCTGCAGCGTGATCTTGCCGGTCTCGATAGCGATATCGAGCTGGGCGACCCCGTGAACATGCGGCCGACCCTGCGCCAACGCAGCCCCGGTGATCGACAGGCACCACACGGCGGCCCACGCACGGATCGGTTTCATCGGTTCGCTTTCGGGAAAGACATCAACGTGAGGGTGGTGGGTCGCCATGATGCGGGTGTGACCCCGCGCCTCAGTCGACGTTCAGTTTCCGATCGCTGGTCGTGGCGAAATAGAACCACTCGTTGCCCGGCACGGCCTTCGTGTTCGGGAACACGACGAACCCGTCGCTCGGTGCGCAGACCAGCGTGCCGTCGTGGCGCTGGCCGATGGGCTCGCCGGCCGATACCGGATCGAAGCTGGCCCAGGGTTTCACGAACGCGTCGTCCGCATGCAGGCGATCGGTGACTTCGGTCAGGCGCAGCACCTCGATGTCGGCGCGCGGCTCCGGACGAGGCGCTTCGATCATGGCCAGGTGGGCCATCGCGTTGAGGATCGCGCGGTAGCCGACCTCCGGCGCGTTCGGATCGTCGTGCTGCCCGCACTCGAGCGTGATGGCCACGCCACCGACGCTGCGCATGTACTCGGTGGTGCCGATGCCGTAGCTGGGATCGGTGTTGAGCAATGTCGCACGCGCATTTGGATCGAGCGACTGATCGGCGCGCTTGACGCGGTTGGCGACACCGGCCGCGTAGGTCTCGAGCCAGCCTTCGACGAAGCGCCGCTGACCCAGGCGCACGGCCACCGCCTCCTCGTGCTGGGCCAGCTCGAATGGCTGCAGCGTGTCCTCGTTGTTGAGCGGACCGAGCATCGCGAAAGGCTGGCCCGGCGACTGGAACGAGTGCAGGTCGAGCAGCATGTCGTGCTGGGCGATCAACGGGCACAGCGCGTTGGCGATGCGGTCCTCGAAGTCCTGCGGCTTGTCGGTCGGACGCAGATTGCGGTTCAGATTGCGCTCGCCCTCGCGCTGGCCACGCTGGTACGCCAGCGGGTTGGTGATTGGCACGAAGGTGACATTGCCACGCAGCAATTTGAGCTTGTCGGCCTCGAAATCGGCGAGCACCTTCTCGATGGCGCGCGGACCGCAGGTCTCGTTGCCGTGCACGGCCCCCAGCACGAGAAGGCGGGGCCCGGCGCGGCCGGTCTTGATGCCGAGGACGGCGAGGGATTCGGTGCTGACGGGGGTGGAGTCGGACATGGCAGTGAGAGGCGGTTACGAGAGATGTCGGGGGATCATGCAGTGGTCGACCGATGCATGACGAAGAACGGGATTTTCGAAGTCTTCAGCGACCTCGATCGAGGAACGTCGAGCAGGGGCGGCGCGATCACCACACCGTGTGCACCATGATGAACCCAGCGGCGACCATGCCGGTGAGAGCCAGCAGGAACAGCACGTCGGCAATCTTCTCCAGCGTTCTGGCGAATTCGCCACGCTGGGTACGCAGCGCGAAATAGATAGCGTAGGTGCACAGCAGGAACAGCAGGGCCGACAGCGCCAGCGCATCGTCCGCGATGGTTTGAACCACGGACGCCTTGCCCAGCGTGTGCAGCAGCGTCACCCCGGTGATCGACAGGCCGGCCAGCGTCCCTGACAACGACAGCAAGTGCAGCAGTTCGTCGCGCTGCCAGGTGCTTCTCGGCGTGCCGGTGTTCATCGAGACAGCACGTGGCTGGTGGTGACGTCGGCGATCAGCTTGTCCGCCGCCCCGCAAACCACC
>JAURWR010000102.1 GCA_030654805.1 Burkholderiaceae bacterium | reverse complement strand
ATCAGCACCATGGCCCAGAAGCCGAACACTGCTTCGACTTCACCCAGCAGGTGCCAGAAGCCGGCATGCGCCGGACGTTCGTGCGCGAGTTTCTCGAAGTACTTGGTCGAAAACGTGTGGACAATGGCAATCGCAAAGATGATCGCCCCGGCCCATTGGATGGCCGTGGGATTCATCGGCGACCTCGGTTCTGCAGTTGGCTGCGCAGTCCGCGACGCAGGCGGCGCAGGTGGAAGGGTCCGAGCACGGCGACAAGCAACGGCATCGCGACCGCGAAGTTGATCAGCGCCAAGGCGAAGCGCGAGGCCATCGAGGGGTCGGGCACGCTGTACTTGGTCAGCGCAGTCACCACCACCAGCCCCACGGCCATGCCCACGAGCTCGATCACGTCCAGCGAGGTTTCGCGCGCGCGCTGCAAGGCTTGCTCGCGCTCGGCCTCCGGGAACCGTCGCAGTTCAGGGAGCAGCGCCGGCCACAGCCGCTTCACAGAGATGCCGCCGGCCTGCTCGAAGGCAGTGCCGAAGCGATGGGGTTGGGCCATGTCACGAGGTGTCTCCTTCAACCCGTCGAGGGTAGGGAGAACCGACGTGTCTGGAAATTCGTGCGCCCGCGTACGGGGCTGCCCGTACGGACAATCAGGACCGTTCGAAACTCAGCCCTGGACTTTCAGTGTCCGTCCTTGCGGTCCACCAGGCGGACGAGTTCGACCACGCTGCGCACGCCGAGCTTTTCGAGTACACGCGCCTTGTGGACCTCCACCGTGCGGTGGCTGATCCCGAGTTCCTCGGCGATGCGACGGTTGTGCAGACCCTGCACGAGCAAGCCCATCACTTCGAGCTCTCGCGGTGACAGTGTTGGGGCTGCTGCGTGATGTGCATTGCCCAGTGCCCGCACAGTTCCCGGGGCGGTGTCCACGGTCGGTAGGACAGGTACCGTCGCGGCTCGGGCAGGCGCCGCCTGAGCGGTCGCCACGGCGCGCACGCCTGCCAGGCCGGCTTCGACGGCACGCAGCAGTTGTTCGCCGTCGAAGGGCTTTTCCAGGAAGTCCACGGCGTCCGCCCTGAAGGCCTGGCGGGCGGCGGCGACGTCGCCGTGCGCGGTGATCACGATGACCGGCAGGGGCAGGCCCTGCTCGCGCAGCATGGCCTGGAGCTGAAGGCCGCTCATGCCCGACATCCGGATGTCGGCCACCACGCAACCGCGCCAAGTGGGCTGCAAGGCAGCGAGGAAGTCCTCCGCCGAGGCGAACGCGGCGCAGGCATGGCCGCGTAGGCTCAGCAGCAGCATCAGCGCATCCCGGACGGAGCTGTCGTCGTCGATGATGAATACGGTCTCTCGGTGCATGTGTGCGTCGCAATCAACTCGCTTGCGCTTGCGGCTCGTCGCCGTCCAGTGCAAGCGTAAAGCAGAAATGACCGGCTGGCCCGGTCTGCGCCCAGAGCCGGCCCCCATGGGCCTCGACGATGGCGCGGCAAATGCCCAGCCCCACGCCCATGCCGCCCACCTTGGTGGAGGCTCCGGGCTCGAAGACAGACAGGGCCTGGGTCGGTGTTACGCCATCGCCGCTGTCCAGCACTTCGACGACGAGTTCTGAATCGGCGGCGCCCACGCGGACCACGACGTTGCCCGGCCCGCCGCGCGCGGTGGCAGCATCGAGCGCATTGACCACCAGGTTGCGCAGCACCACCTGGATCTGCACCTCGTCTACCCATACCCGTGGCAGGCCCTCGGGGACCTCCGAACTCAGGCGGATCGACGAGGCGTCGGCGCGCCGTTGCTGTGCCTGCAGTTCTTCGGCGACGAGCGAGTTCAGGTCGCACGCCTTCAGGTGGGTCGCGCCCGTCTGGAAGAAGTCGCGCAGGCGCTTGATGACGTCGCCCGCGCGCCTCGAATCGGCCGAGATCTTCCGGGTGACGTCGATCAGCAGGGCCCGTCGCTCGGGCGTCTGCGGCGCCGAGTCGCCTGCGAGCAGCTCGCAGATCTGTGCGTAGGTGGCCAGGGCCGTGAGCGGCTGGCTGAGTTCGTGCGCGAGTGCTGCAGACATCTGCCCGGCAGCAGCCAGGCGCAGGCTGCTGCGCAGCTCGGCGTCCGAGCGGGCCCGCTCGTCGACGGTGACCCCCAGCAGCAGTCCGGTCGTCGTGATCGATGCCATCAACAACTGCAGCTCGACAACGAACATGTCCTGGTGCTGGCCTGCTTGCATCGCGACGATCAAGCCGATCTGGGTCAGTCCCGCAGTCAGCACCGCGCCTGCAATGCCAAACCGCATGGACGCCCAGATGACCGGCAGCAGCAGCAGGTAGGCGTAGTTGAAGCTGTCGCCGCCGCCACCGAACAACAGGCCGAGCAGGGCGACGATCGCCAGGGCGGTGACCCACCACTGCCATTGCCGGAGGGTGTAGGTCAGTGTGTCCCTGCGGTCGGCATCCATGGCCACCAGCAGGATCGGCAGCGTCACGGTCATGCCGACGGCATCGCCCACCCAGTAGCGTGTCAGCGCCGCCCACATCGGTCCTGGCGGAAGGACACCGCCCGCGGCGTAGGTGCCCACGTACACCACCCCGCTGAGCAGCGAGCCCAGCGCAATGATCGCCAGGAACCAGCCGACATCGCGCCCGGTCGAGACCGTCCAGCCGTTGCCCAGCTTGCGTTCCAGCGCAGCGGCCATGGCGAGATAGCTGCAGGTCAAGGCACCTGCCGCCATGGACACCACCACCAGGTCCCCAGGCAGTCCGCGCACCAAAACTTCGGCCGCAAGCAGGCCGCCAATCACCACCCACCACAGCCGTCGACTCGCCATCAACAAGGCGACAGCCAAAGCCGGCTGCGGGTTCCACGGCGTGATGTTCAGGCCCTGCAGAGGGCGGATGAAGCTGGCCCAGTCCAGGACCAGAAAGACGATCACATAGCCCACCACCACGACCCAGGGCAGGGGCGTCAGCATGGGCAGGCGAGCCAGATTCGGCAGGCCATTGCGGCGGAGGTCGGCCATGAGTCGATTGTCCCCTCGGCGCCCGACCAAAGACGGATCGAGCTGAAGCGGCTCGACGGGAGCGGGTACAGCCAGCAACCGGGCCTGAGAATGGGGCCTATGGGGTCTCACTGGTTCCAACTCGCCGTCTGCGCTCTGGCCATCGCCTACGCCGGGTCCAGGCTCACACGTCTGGCCGATGCGATCGGCGAGAAGACGGGCATGTCCGCCTCCTGGGTCGGCGTGCTGTTGCTGGCGGCGGTGACTTCGCTGCCCGAACTGGCCACGGGCGTCAGCGCAGTCACGGTGGCCAACGAGCCCAACATTGCCGTGGGTGATGTCCTGGGCAGCACCGTCTTCAATCTGGCACTGCTGGTGGTCCTGGACATCCTTCATCGGCCGGACACGATCTACGGCCGTGCCAGCACGGGACACATCCTGTCCGCCGGGTTTGGGGTGATCCTGCTCAGCGTGGTGGGTGCCAGCGTGCTCCTGCAACGCACGCAACTGCTGCCTGTGTTCGGGTCGCTCGGGGGCTACACGCCACTGCTGCTGGTGCTGTACCTGCTGGCGATGCGCAGCATGTTTTCCTATGAACAGCGTCAGGCGAACGCCCGATCGCCGGCGGGTGAACGGCGCTACGAGGCGCTCACGTTGCGCTTGGCAGCGCTGCAGTTCGCACTCTTTGCTGGCATCGTGACGCTGGCCGGGACGTGGCTGCCGATCGCCGGCACTCGCATCGCCGACGAGATGGGCTGGTCACGCACCTTCGTGGGCACGCTGCTGGTGGCGGGCGCCACCTCCTTGCCCGAAGTCGTGGTGACGCTGGCGGCGTTGCGCCTGCGTGCGCTGGACATGGCCATCGGCGGATTGCTGGGCAGCAACCTGTTCGACCTGCTCATCATTGCCATCGACGACGTGTTCTACACCCGTGGATCCCTGCTGGCCGATGTCTCGCCAGTGCACGCGGTCACGGCCTTCTCGGCAGTGATGATGTCCGGCGCCGTGATCATTGGTCTGGTCTACCGTCCGCGTCGGCGCCTGTTGGGCACCATGAGTGTCGTGAGCGTCGCGCTGCTGGCGGTGTACCTGGTCAATGTCTACGTGCTGTTCGTGCACCGCGAGTAATTCGCTTCCCGTGTACGCGAACCAGGAACCGGTTCTTTCGTGCCGCCGATGCCGGCAGCATGTTCACAGCCCACCGGTCTTGCCGCGCGTTCCCTGCGGGGCACCCGCCTGCCCCGCTTGAGCCGCTTGCAGGATGCTCAGCAGCGGCGCGTAGCCTGCCTCCTGCAACGCCTGTCCGCGTGCCGCATACAGATCCGTCGAGCCCTTGACACCATGACCTTCCAGCAATCGGTTCATGAAATTGAAGAGGCAGACGGTGAGGATGGCGTCATGCAGGTCGCGCTCGGTCCAGCCCGCCGTGAAGATCGCATCCACATGCCGCTGCAGCGCCTTGGTCGGCGTGAGGGTCAGGACCTTGGCGTAGGCCAGGATGGGCTTCAGCTTCGCATCGACCGGAGCCGTCTCGAGATCGGTCAGCAGGGCGACGATGAGCGACTCGTCGACGCCGTAGGCCTTGGCTGTTTCCTTGTGTACGCCGTAGCAGTACTGGCAGGCATTCAGCCCAGAGACATAGGCTGCGATCAGTTCCTTGTCCTTGGCGGTCAGCTGCGAGTCGGTGCGCAGGACGGCGCTGTGAAACTCGATCAGTGCGCGGCCTGCCGCGGGATTGAGCGTGAGGATGTGGCGCACGCCGGCATCGTCGGGCAAGGACGGAACAAAGGGCATGGGAACTCCGCTGTGAGGTGATCGTCCGAGTTTGCAGGCTCTGCTGGGGAGCTGGATTTCGCCGACCCGATCAACCGCCGCCGCGCTGGGTTGCGAGGTCGAAGCGGCGTTGCACTTCGCGCCGGCGCGCGTCCGTCAGGCCTGCGTACCGGAAGCGAACCTGCAGGCGCGGAATCTCGAGCAAGGCGATTTGTCGCGCAGGCAGAGGTTGCCATGCCAACTTCAGCGTGCCGTCGGCAAACACGCTGTTGACGACACAGGCACCCGAGTCCGTGTCGATGCGCGCACCGGGAAGCGCGGCGGGAAGGGCCCTCAGCAGGTCGGCCACGGTACAGCCCATGACCTGCTCGAAGTCGTCGGGCACGATGTCCGGCGTCATCTGTGAATCATTCGGGCCGGCGGTGAAGCGGATCGTTCAGTCGACCTTGTAGGCCGAGAACGCGGCGTCGACCGGCGTCGCGAACGCATGGTTGCTGTAGTTGCTGAGCGTCTTCACGGCGATGGCCAGGACGATGTAGAGAACGTCCCTTTCCTGGAAGCCGGCGCCCAGGAAGGCTTGCACGGCGGCGTCGTTGGGGCGCCCCTGGGTCTTGACCATCTCGGCAGTCAGCGCAAAGAGGGCTGCCAGTCGGGCATCGGGAATCGGATGGCCTGCGCGAATGGCCTTCAGCACATCGGCGGGCACGCCCGACTTCTTGTCCGCGATCATGCTGTGCGCCGCCGTGCAATAGGTGCAGCCGTTGACCTGGCTGACGGCCAGGAACACCACCTCCTGCTCGGCCGGCTTCAGACCCGACTCCGAGCGGAACAGCGCGTAGCCGTGCAGGTAGGTGCTCAACACGGCCGGCGCGTTGACCATGTTGGCGTACATGTTGGGGATGAAACCGACCGCCTTGACCGCCTGGTCCAGGATCGCTTTCTGAACGTCGTTGGCCGAGGCGAGGTCGACGGGGTGCAAGGTGTGCAGGATGGGTGCGGCGGACATGGGTGTCGTTCCTTCGGGGGCGTGGTGGATGGTCGGCGATCGGCATGTGCCGCCCGCTCGAAGAATGCTAGGGCCGCCGAGATCGACAACCGATACCGCACGTCCCGCGTTCATGACTGCGCGTCTTGCCGTCGGGAGGATGTCATCCCAGGCGCGGCGCGGCCTGAGAATCCAGCCCGGGTTCACCGCTGGCAAGTGGGCCGCTGGCGCAGGCGCCGGGACCGCAAGGGCGTCATCTCCGGCCTACCCAGCGCAGCAGGACAACTGCGTCACGTCTTTCGTGAAGGTCTGTGCCGCCAGCTTCAGGCCCTCGACCATCGTCAGGTACGGAAACAACTGATCTGCAAGCTCGCGCACGGTCATCCGGTGGTGGATGGCCAGCGCCGCGGTCTGGATCAGCTCTCCTGCGTCGGCGGTCACCGCCTGCACGCCGATCAACTGCCCGCTTCCGGCGTCGGCCACCAGCTTGATGAAGCCGCGGGTGTCGAAGTTGGCCAGCGCGCGTGGTACGTGCTCCAGGCTCAACGTGCGGCTGTCGGTCAGCGTGCCCTGCCGGCGGGCATCGGCCTCGCTCAGGCCGACGGTGGCCACTTGCGGGTCGGTGAAGACGACCGCCGGCAGGGCGCGAAGATCGAGCGCGGCGTCGCCGCCGGTCATGTTGATCGCCGCGTGCGTGCCCGCGGCCGCTGCAACGTAGACAAACTGCGGCTGGTCCGTGCAATCGCCTGCGGCAAAGATGTTCACCGCCGAAGTTCGCAGCCCTGGGTCGACCACGATGGCGCCCTGCTGGTTGACCTCGACGCCCGCGACATCGAGCCCGAGCTGGCGCGTATTTGGCGCGCGACCCGTGGCGACCAGCAGCCGGTCGGCGCGAACGTCGCCGCCAGGCGTCGCGAGCAGGAATTCGCCATTTACGTGCCTCACCTGGCTGGCCTGGGTGTGCGCCAGCACCTCGATGCCTTCAGTGCGGAACACCGCCGTGATCGCTTCGCCGATGGCGGGATCGTCGCGGAGGAACAAGGTGTTGCGCGCGAGCACGGTCACCTGGCTGCCGAGTCGGGCGAAGGCCTGCGCCAGTTCCAGCGCGACCACCGACGAGCCGATGACAGCCAGTCGTGGCGGAATGGTCTTGCCGGCCAGTGCTTCGGTCGACGTCCAATAGGGGGTGCCAATCAGGCCCAGGACCGGCGGCACCGTTGCGCTGGCGCCGGTGGCGATCAGGCAGCGGTCGAAGGGCAGGTCGTGCTCGTCGCCGTCATTGCGGCGCACGACGAGGCTGCCGGCGTTCTTGAAGCGCACCTCACCGCGCAGCACGGTGATGGCCGGCGTGGCGAGCAGGATGTTTTCGTACTTGGCCTGGCGCAATTCATCGACGCGTGCCTGCTGCTGGGCCAGCAAGCGACCTCGGTCAATGGCCGGCTGCGAGGCGGACAGGCCAGCGTCGAACGGGCTTTCACGCCGCAGGTGCGCGACATGGGCGGCGCGGATCATGATCTTGGACGGCACGCAGCCGACGTTGACGCAGGTGCCGCCGATCGTGCCGCGTTCGATGAGCGTGACGCGCGCGCCGCGCTCGGCCGCCTTCAGAGCGGCCGCCATCGCGCCGCCGCCGCTGCCGATGACGGCGACGTGCAAAGCGCCTGCCTTGCCGGCGGCCTTGCTGCTGATACCCGACAGGCCCAGCGCCGTTGCTGGTGCGGGTTTCACCTGTGCGGCGCAGGCGTCGCAAGTCACGCCCGTGATCTGCAATCGAGTCATGGATGGATCGAATGACTCAGCGTTTGACGCTGGACGGGTAGCCGGCGTTCCCGGTGGCCTGCGTCAGCTTCTGCACCGTGGCCTTCGCATCGTCGAAGGTCACGACGGCTTCTCGCTGGTCGAAGTTCACGTGCACCTTGTTGACGCCGGCGACCCTGGCGATCGCCGTCTTGACGGTGATCGGGCAAGCCGCACAGGTCATGCCCGGCACCGCGAGCGTGACGGTCTGGGGTGCGGCACCGACAGGGGCGGCGACGGCAGCGAAAGCGAGGCTGGCGAACAGCTTTTTCATCGTGAACTCCTGGTCAATAGAGCAAGGGCAGGACATAGGGAAATCCGAGCGCGACGAGCACCAGCGCGGCAACAACCCAGAAGATGAACCTGTAGGTGCTGCGCACGCGCGGAATCGCGCAGACCTCGCCCGGCTTGCAGTCCTGGGTGGGTCTGAAGATGCGGCGCCATGCAAGGAACATGGCCATCAGTGCGACGCCGATGAACACGGGACGGTAGGGCTCCAGGACCGTCAAATTGCCTATCCATGCGCCACTGAACCCCAAGGTCACGAGCACCAGTGGCCCCAGGCAACAGGTCGAGGCCAGAAGGGCGGCCAGGCCGCCTGCGAGCAGTGCCGGCCTGGACGACGAGCAGTCATTCACCATGCGTTTCGCCTGTGAGTTGATCGGATGATGTAGCCTATGTCCGTACCCGAGTACGGAGTCAAGCAGCATGGATCAACGAGCCACCAGCAAAGCGGCGAGCGCACTGCCGATCGGGGCCCTGGCGGAGCTGGCGGGTGTCGGTGTCGAGACGATTCGCTACTACCAGCGGCGTGGACTGCTGAGCGAGCCCGCACGGGCCTACGGCAGCATCCGCCGCTACGGTGCGGCCGACATGGCGCGGGTGAGCTTCATCAAACGCGCGCAGCAGTTGGGATTCAGCCTGGACGAGGTGGCCGAGCTGCTGCGGCTCGACGATGGGGCGCACTGCGATGACGCCCGCGCACTCGCCGAGATCAAGTTGGCTGATGTGCGGCGCAAGCTCGACGACCTGCGGCGCATCGAGGACGTGCTGGCAGCGCTGGTGCAGCGATGCTGCGCGACCCGGGGCGACGTGACGTGCCCCTTGATCGCGGGGCTGCAATCACCCCAGGGCCGGGCAGCAGACGCCGATGGCTTGGTGGAAGCCAGCGCGGGGCTTCGTGTGCGCCGCAGCGTGGCGACCAGGCGTCGCAAGACCTGAGGTGACGTCATCGTTCGGGGGCCGAGTCCCGCCCGAATCCCGCGTGAACGCGGCGCAGATCATCCGCCATCACGTCGGGCACCGCATGCTCGGCGACGTCGCCGTCGATTCCGAGGATGGCTGCGCCCAGCAGCCACTGGCTGTGCGCGTCGACGTGGGCAGCCCACATGTCAGCGCCCTGCTGCGCTAGCGGCGTCGTCTCGGCATTGAGCAAGCGGTACTTCGTTGCTGCCTGGGCGTCCTTGCCGATACCGCCTTCAGGCTTGCTGGCCGGCGTCTGCGCTTGCGCGGTCAGGCCAGCGCCAGTTCAATCTCGGCGAAGGTCCGCGCAACTGGCAGGGCGGGCAGCGGCGCGCCGAGTTGTCGCTCGACCTGGGTGTGCGATATCACGCCGCAGATTCGTGCGGGGCCTCGCGGCCCCGCCGATTCGGCGACCAGCAGGTGCCGCATGCCGAAGGATTGCAGCACGGCGGCCACGTCGCACACGGTGGCGCGCGCAAGCGCGGCCATATCGAGCACGTCCAGATCGGACAGCTTGCTCATCACGTCCGCAACCATCAGATCGGTTCGCCGGACGTGACGCTGCTGCACGATCTTGATCGGCTTGGCACCGTGCAGCATGTCCAGCGTGACGATGCCATCGACGCAGGGCGTCCGCTCCATCACGAACAGCATGCGCACACCCTGGTGAATCATGGCCTGCTCGGCCTGCGCCAGGCTCAGATCGGCGCTGATCGCGGCCGCTCGCACTTCGGTCAAATCGGTCATCACGGAGAGGGCCGGCGAGTCCAGCGTCACCGATGGAGGCGGGCTGACCTGCGTCTGGGCGATGCAGGCGCCATCGGTGAACCTGAAGGTCGGCAAGCAGTGGGATGACATGGCAGTCCTTTCGGGCATGTTGCGAGGGTGGTGGTTGTCTTGTCGGGAGTCGGGTCATTGGCGTGACAACGTCCTGTTCGCCTGCCGAATGCCGGTAGCTTGTCGCCACAGGCGTGCTGCCAATGTCGGCGTGGAGCCGCCGTGGACTGGGCGCCTGGCAGATTCGACGACCTCGTAAGGAAATCACGGGGCCGGCCGTCCAAGCAGAACGGCTCAGTCTCCCTGCGTCCGCCATCTGAATCAGGAGTCGGTCATGGCATTTCAACGGCCCACGCTCTGCTGCGCCCCGTTGGCCCCGATCATCGGCATGGTCTGTGGTGGGCGTGCCGCGCTGGCACAGCACCCGCGTGTGCCGCGCCGGGCAAACCTCTGTGCCGCGTAGACCCCATGCGCAGTGAAGCGTTGGCGCAGGGACGAGGATTCCGCATGGCCGAAGTTGCCAGCGGGCGCTCCTACCTGCGCTGTCTGTGGACAGCCGCGATGCTGGTCGGTGGTGTCACCACGGCGGCTGCGCAGGACGCCACGGCGCTGGCCCTGGGCCGTGCACCGGGCGTGAACGCAGTGCAGGGCGCACTCGTCTGGTCCGCCCGCGAAGGTGATCCGCGTTGGCGCTGGCTGGATTGGACCGGGGCGGCGCCGCGGCTCGAAGCCACCGCCAGCATGTGGCACGGCCGAGCGAACGTTTCGGAGAACGCCACATTGCTCGGCGTGGGCCTTCAGCCCTTGCTGCGATGGACTTTGGCGCCACGCCGTTCGGGTCTGCCCTTTGTCGACTTCGGCATCGGGCCCAGGTTGTGGTCGGGCAAGCGCATCGGTGCCCAGCAGCGCTTCGGTACGGCGTTCGAATTCGGGACGGTGCTGGGGCTGGGCATCCAACGTGATGGTCACGACCTGTATGTGCGCCTCGAGCACACGTCGAACGGGGGCTGCGACAGCCCAATCCGGGCATCAATTTCGTGCTGCTGGGTGTCGCTTGGCGGCCGAGGTCCTGGTAGCAAGCGATCCCGTGAACGCCTCGACCACGGTTTCGGCCGTCATGCAGGCGCATCAGCGCAATGGTGCTTGATCACGGGGACGTGGCCGAGCGGCTGTGAATCGTAGGCAGTTGCACCATGCCAACACTCGAGGCCATCCGCAGTCCGGTGCCGGCCTCGCGCAATCATCAGTCAACCGCCTGCGGGCGGCGTCAGGGGCCAAGTTGAGGTCACGGCGATGAGGGCGTCGCGCTGTTCAGAATGGCCAGGATGGCGCGTGGAATCAGGACCTTCTCGGCCATCGCGCCAACGGACCTGTCCGCATGCGTCAAACCCAGGCCGCGGGCAGCCACGAGGACTTGCCCGGCAACGGTCTGCAGGTAGAACCAGTCTTGCACTTGTGTCGGCCCCAGGCCCCCAGGCTGGGCCGCAGCGGCCTCCTCGTAGTAGGCGCGCAAGTCGTCGCAAACCTGTTTCAAGGACTGCCCCAGGGGTTGTTCGGGTCGAAAGTTGTCGGGTGTCTGGTTCGCCGCGAACGCGCAAAGAAACGCCCCGGCCTGCGCGGGCGTGAGCCCGCTGAGACCGACGCTGGAGCCTCCTCGGCGCCGGACGGTCAGATCGTGCCAGGGACGGAGTTCGTCGATCTCGTCGGCCAGCGCTGCCGCCAAGGCGGAGCCAGACGTGGCCGCTTGGCGGGGACGCGCAAAGTTCACAGGGCACGCGGCCCCATCCTGCTCGTCGGCCGCAGCTTGCGTCGCTGGCGCGTCGTGCGCGAAGTCCTGCAGAACCGGGCCCTGCTCGGCATCGAACAGCGCGAGCGCGGCCCGCAAGACCTGGTGCTGAAACGCCGCATCATCGGGAGCGCCCAGGGGGCGCCCCAACATGAAGGGCACCCACAGCGCCCTTGGCGGGCGCATGACCTCGGAATGCTCCCGCACCAGGCTGATGCTGGCGGTGGGGATGCCGCCTTCTTCCAGGTAGTGACCGACGGCGCTCACGGCGCACGTGCAGTTCGGTCAAACCGGAATCAGGATCGCGGCGTCCACCTTGTCGCGTGCCAAAAGGCCTGCCAGCTCCCTGGCCTTGGGCTCGAACTGGGTCGGGGGAAAAGGGGCGCCCATGAAGGCGTAGTGGTAGTCGGCCACCGACCCGATGGTGCCGTCGGCGGCGAGTTCCTTCAGCCGGTCGAGCGGAAACACCAGGTTGGGGTCTTGCCGAAAGCCCGATCGATCGAAGTTCACCGAGATGTGGCTCATCACCAAGCTGGCGCTCGGCGTGTCGGACGGGATGACACGGTACTCGGTGGCCGTGGCGCCGCCGCCGAAGGGCCGGTCATCGCGCCGATGCAAACCAGCGGTGCTGATCAGCGCGACGCGGCGCTGGTTCAGCGCGGGGCCAGTCACCCATGGACGACCCTCGAGGCGAGGCGCCCGATCACGAAGATGCAGCAGATGTTCACGCTCCCACTCGGGAAGGTCCGCCAGTCTGGCCATGCCTTGCTCCTTTTGCGACGGATGTGTCGACAACTGGACTCGCTTATACCGCACACAGTTTCATGCCTGCGACCTGTGGCGCGGGACGGTCCGACGGCCTTCACGTTCGGTCCAGGATCTCGCACCCTTGCTCGCTGACCGCATTTGGTGGCGGGATCGACGCAGAGCCTAAGGCAGCTGTGGCTGTGATGGCGTGCCGATCGTCGCGCATCGTCGACCGTGCGTCTCGAATCCGTTGGTTGGTGGCCGCGCCAACTCAAGAGCACCTCGCGGTGCATGAGGCCTCGCGAGGTGCTTCGGCGGCGATGCCGTGGGGTGAGGCTCGGTTTGCAGCAGGTGGCTTAACGCCCGCGGGCTGGCCGGCACTGGCCCCGGCACGTCGTCCAATGGGTGGGCTCAATTCGACAGGGCGCCGATCTGCAGGCCGGCAGCGCGGCGGTGGGCCCGCACATAGGGCCACACGCGGGCTTCGCCCCAGTGAACTTGCTCGCCGTTGGCGACGGCGGCCAGCACCTCGGCACGCACCTCGGCGCGCACCCGCCTCGAGCTGGCCACCGGCTGGATGGACGTGTAGGCCTCGCCCCAGTTCAGCTGATCACCCCGCGCCAGCGCCGCGGTGACCTCGGTGCTCACCTCGGCGCGGGACTTGGTGGACTTGAAGTTGTCGTTGAACCGGGTGGCCTCCTGCGCCAGCGTCAAGGTGCTGACAACGGCGAGGGCGACGATGGTGATGACGGTCTTCATGGTGCTTCCTTTCGGGCGGGCAGCTGGGCCAACTCGGCCCGGGGCAGCGCAGCGTCGTGCTGCGCTGTCCACCCTTGGTCGTGCAAGTACCTTCCAACGTGACGTTGATCGGGCCAGAGGCCGCTCAAGGAAACGCCGGGCCGCCCCAAGTCTCCTTGCCCCCCCCCCGCGGGGGGCGGGCTGGGCGCAGCCTGGCCCTGGGGGCACTCAGAACGTGTGTTTGACACCGAAGCCATAGGCCCGGTTGTCGGTCTTGGCGTCTTCGCTGCCCTGGCCGTAGTCGGCATACAGGTTGGTGCGCTTGCTCAACGGGTACTTGTAGCCGGCCCCCCACTTGGTCTTGGTGTTGTCGGGCCCGTCGATGTCGAGCCGACCGTAGGCCAGGTAGGCCTCGCCGATGCCCAACGGCACCGTGCCCGCCACGGTGACCGAATCGTTGCTGAGCTGTCCGCCGCCGGTCTTGCCACGCGCCACGTAGGCCATGGCCTTGGCCACGCCGAAGTCGTAGCTGGCGCCCAGGTTCGCCAGCGAATCGCCATCGGTGCCGGCCGGGCCGCCGGTGATCTTCTCGTAGGCGGCACCGATGTAGAGCGGTCCGCTGCGGTACTGAGCGTTGATGGCGCTGTCGCGCCCGGCCGTGCCTTCGCCCAGGCTCACCGCAGCGTTTACGCTCAGGCCGCCCAGCAGGGTGGGCGAGCGGTAGCCCACGGTGTTGTTGGTGCGGATGCCGCCCGTCGACAGGAAACCCGCGTACTGGTGCGTGCCTAGCGTGCCCACACCGTCCCAGCCCGCGGGGTCGGTGAAGTAGGCCGGCCAGTAGGCGGGCGAGTATTCGCGGCCCATGTACACCTTGCCCAGCTTGGCGCTGGAGAGTTGCACATAGCTGCGGCCTTGCCAGAAGGTGGCCGTCGCGGCCTGGCCGGTGTCGGGCTTGAACCGGTGCTCGATCTGGAACTGCGCCGACAGGCCGCCGCCCAGGTCTTCGTTGCCCATGAAGCCCAGGCGCGAGCCCGAGCGTTCCTGCAACTGCCAGGCCCTGGAGGCGCCTGGCGCAAACGGGTTGGCAGCGGTGCCGCCATTGCCCTTGACCACACCGAGATCGATCAGGCCATAGATCGTGACGCTCGATTGCGCGTGTGCCGACAGGGCCGCTGATGCCAGCAGGGCCAGGAGAGTGATGCGCTTCATGGGATGTCCTTCGAGGGTTGGTTTTCGGGTGCCACGGGAAGCGGGGCAGACGCAGGCTAGAAGGCAGGGCGTGCCGTCGCCAAGCAAGCGATCGGTTCATCCCCGCCCGTGTTTGCATCACTGGCGTCGATGACCGATGCGCAGTGGCGCGCCGGCCACAGGCCGGCATTCGCCGCGTCGCATCGGCAACCGCAGCCGACCTGTCACAAGACCGCAATGGAGCGCGACAAGAGCCCTGTGCTTTGCACGCCGCGAAGCCACATCGGAGACCACGCACCATGCGTCGACAAGACCTTCAACTGCTGGCTGCCGCACGCCAGGGCGACTTGCCGGCGCGCCTGGAAGTCGCGCGCCGCTACCTGAGCGGCGCAGACGGCTTTGCCCGGCATGTGCAGACCGGGCTGGACTATCTGCAGCACCCGGGTCTGCGCAATCACCTGCCGGCGATGCGCATCGTGGTCGACAACCTGTCGCTGCATGAGCTCATCGAGCGTGGGCTGCTGTCGACGCTGGTGCAGGCCGCCGAGCTGGACCATGCAGCGGCGCAGGCCAAGTTGGCGGCATGGCGGCTCACCCGACCCGGGGGCTGGGCCGATGCACGGTGTTGGCTGCAGCGATCGGCCGGCGCCGGGATGTCGACTCATCTTTCAGTCGCGAAGAACCTAACGCGCGATGACAGCGTTCAATTTGATTCGCCTGCGATCGACGCAACCGCACCGGATGCCGATGAGCGTGCCGCCATGTGCTTCGAGTCGCTGGCGCGCGCTGGCGTGTTCGACCCCGGCTTGCTGCTGGGCTTGGCCATTCAACGGGCCTTGGTACGCGACGATGCGCAGCGGTCTTGCTGGTGTCTGGCCTTGGCCGCACGCTGCCTGCCTTCGGCGTCGGCCGGGCTGGCGCAGGCGGCCGTGCAGGTGCTGGCCTTGGCTGCACGGTGCGGTCGGCCGCTGACACCGGTGCCGGTGGCATGGATCGAGGCCGCCTTGCAGCGCCGGGCAGCCGATGGTGACCCACAAGCCATCTACCTGCTGGGTTGCGCCTTGTCGGGTCTGGCCTGCGGGGCCCGCGGGGCGGATGCCCTGGTCAGCCACGGCAATCTGCGCAAGGGGCTGGCGCTGCTGTTGCGCGCTGCCGATGCTGGCATGACGCAGAGCTGGATGCACCTGTACCGGCTCAGCGCGGACCACCGCAGTTCGGTGTCCAACCCACCGATGGCGCGCTTCTTTCTGGAGAAGGCGGCGCAGCAAGGTGATGCGGTGGCGCAGCGCATGCTGGGGGCGCTGACCCTGCGTGAATCAGGCAGCCTGGCGGCCAGTGAGCAGGCGCTGCATTGGCTGCATCAAGCGGGCGCGCAGGGTGATGCGCTGGCGCACCGCCTGCTGGCCACGCTGGTGTTGCCGGTGACGGGCGAAGAGCAGGCCGCGACGGCCGCGCTGCAGGCCATCGGTCAGGCAGAGCCGGCCTTGGCCGCGCGCCTGGCGGTGGCGCGGCAGTTCGGCCTGACGAAGCTGGAGACACTGAGCTTCGACCCAGCAACGTCGATGCGCCCCTGGGGGCTGGTGATCGGCATCAATCCGCACATCCGCAAGCAACGCCTGGCCGCCGCGCGTGCGGTGCCGGCCTTGAACCCGGCGGCGATGACGGCGCTGCGCACCGCGGCCGGCCTGTTCGGCCGCGACGATCGGCGCGCCGTGCAGGGCCCGGGTGATTTTCAGCGCCGGGCCCGGTCGATGCAGCGCCTGTTCGAACGCACCGGTGCGCAGGAGTCGAGCTTCTTTGCGCAGGCCTCCGCCAACACGCTGGAGACCCTGCGCCAGGGGCCGAAATGGGCCTGGCGCGTGCGCTCGGAGTTGCGGCTGGCGCTGCAGTGTCCGGCATGACGATCGGCGCGCACCTGGCAGTCGGCGCCGCCACCGCGGCCGGCGTCAGTCCGTCTCCGGCGTGCCGGCCTCCAGCCCACGCAGCCAGTGCGTGGGTGGGTGGCCGGTCTTGCGCACGAAGGCCCGCGTCAAGGCACTGGGGCTGCCATAACCGACCTCGGCCGCCACGTGCTTGAGCGGGCGGCCGGCCCGCAGCAGGCGCTGCGCCTGCGTGATGCGCCAGGCGGCCAGGTAGTCGGCCGGCGTGTCACCGGTGACCGCGCGAAAGTGCAGCGCGAAGCGCGCGCGCGACATGCCCGCCAGGCCTGCCATGGCGGTCAAGGTCCAGGCGCGCGCCGGCTCGGCGTGCAGGCCGATCAGGGCTTTGGCCAGCTTGGGGTCGGCCAGGCCGGCCAGGGCACCGCCCTGGGTGATGCCCTGGTCCATGCAAAAGCGCAGCAGGCGGATCAGCAGCAGCTCGCACAAACGGTCCAACGCGGCCTGCCGGCCGTTCTGCGCCGAGAAGGCCTCCTCGTACAGCAAGGCCAGCAAGGGCTCGGCGCCCGGCAGGTCGGCCAGCGGCACGATCACCAGGTCGGGCAGTGAATCGGTGATCGGGTTGCGGCCGCCGCCGCCGAACTGGATCGACGCGCACACCACGTCGGCACCGTGCCGGTCGTCGGCGATCAGTTGGTGCACGTCGGGTCGGGGCAGGAACAGCAGGCTGGGCTCGGTGATGTGCAGCCCGCCCTCGGGCCCGCCGAGCATCTGCACCGGGCCCCGCTTGACCAGGTGCACATGGCCTCGGCGCGCATCGCGATCGAAGTCGTGCACACCACAGATGTTGCCGCTGTAGAAGACCCCTGCGGTCAAACTGAAACGCGACAGAAGCTGCGATAGCCGGTCCATGCGGATGGGCACTCCTCACCTGATCGAAGGGGCCCGGAACGGGCCCGCTCGACAGTATGGCGGGCTCAGTGGCCGGCGGGTCTGCCGGCCGGCCTTTGCGGGGCCTCGTCGTCCGCGGGCACGCCGCTGGCGAACAGGTCGGCCGTCGCGGCGTGCACGCCTTCGAGCTGCTGTTCGACATGGCTGCAGTTGCCGCACATCGACAGGTGCAGACGCAGCTTGATCTCGTCGATCAGGCCGAGCGGTTCGTCCAGCCGCTGCGACAGCAGTTCGGCGACCCGCTTGCAGGAGTGCATCCAGTTCATACGCTCGCCTTCTTGTCGATCCAGTTGCGCTGCATGCAGCTGCGCAGCGCCATGCGGGCACGGTGCAGGATCATCCTGCAGTTGTCGGCACTGAGGCCGGCGCGCTGGCAGATCTCGGCCGTCTCGAAGCCCAGCCACTCGCGCATCATGAACACCCGGCTGGTCTGGCGCGGCAGGCCGCTCAGGCAGCGCTCCAGCACGCTCATCATCTGGCGCTGTTCGGTGCGGTTGTCGGGCTGCTGCCAGGCCGGCATGGCCTCGGTGTAGGCGCCGTCGGCGTCGTACAGCGCATCGATGGCATCGTCCAGGCGGTTGTCGTCGGCTTGCAGTTGCACCATGCGCCGGCGCGCGGGCGATCGGTACCAGTCAGCCACCTTGTGCTTCAGGATGGCCATCGACCAGGTGGCCAGCGAGGCCTCGCCGCGGCGCTGGCCGTGTTGTTCGATCACGGCGATCAGGGTGTCCTGTACCAGGTCTTCGGCCAGGCTGTCGTCGTGCACCGCGAACCGGGCATGGCGCAGCAGGCGCATTCGCAGGCCGGGCAGTTCAGGCGCGAGGCTTTCCGCATCAGGCAGGACAGCGCCAACCATCGGCGGCACCTGGCTGTTGGTGGAGGGTTCACGTTGCTCTAGCGTCATGCGCCGCTTTCTCGTGAGGGCGCTCCTGCGGGAGCGGGGTGGGTTCGATGCAGCCGGCCGCCGTGCAGGCCAGCGCCGGCATCGGCAGGCGGGCCGATTGCATCCACCACAAGGTGCCGGCGATGCCCGCCAGCATGGCGGCATAGGCCGCGATGGCCTGCAGGGTCAGCGTGGGCAGGTTGTTGAGCAGCAGGGTGTCGTTGCCGCCGGGCACCATCGCGGCGCCCGCACCCATCAGGGCACCACCGGCTGCGTGGCGCAGCCAGGCGCCGACTGATGCGGGGCGTCGCCAGCGTATCGAGTGCCGCTGAAGCGCCGAGGCGCCCATGCCGACGATCAGGGCCAGCAGCAGCGCGCCGTGCCAGGCCGATGGCGCCAGATGGTCACCCGTCGCATGCAGCACCGTGGTGCGCAGGTGACTGGTGTAGGACCACGCGCCCTGCGTGGCATACAGAATCCCGCCCGACAAGCCCATGACGGCGGCCGCCACGGACAGGTGATAGCTCGGCGCCAGCAGCCACCGGGCGATCCGGGCGCCGGCCTGCTGCTGTGGCTGTTGGCGTGCCAGCCGGACGAACAGCCGCAGGCGTGTCAGTGCCCAGACCAGCAGGCCGGCCAGCAACCAGGGAGCGGCCGATGGCAGGCGCTCCCACACCGAGGCCACCGGCGCCAGCAAGATGGGCGGGCGAAGCCCCGCCGTCGTCGCAAAGCCCAGCACGCCGAGCACGAACCCGGCCAGGCTGGCCAGCATGCCCGCATCGCCGTCGGCCAGCCGGTGCAGGGTGGACAGCGAACAACCGCCGTTGAGTGCCGCGCCCATGCCGAACAGGATGCCGCCAAGTAGCGCCCAGGCCGCAGGCCGGGGCGCCAGCACAACGTGCGGCGCCAGGCCCATCAGCAGGGCGCCCAGGCCGGTCAGCAGGGTCACCCAGAGCGCAGCCTGCACCAGGCTGCTCAGAATGTGCGCGCTGCCGCCGGTCATGATCTCGGCCACTGCGCGCACGTTGCACAGGCTGCCGCGATGCGCAGCAAAGCCGATCAGTGCGGCGCACAGCAAGGCCAGGGCCGGCAGCAATGCGCTGGTGATGGCGGCCTGGTGGATCATGGGTGCACCAGCACTTCGGTGCGCGGGTGGAACGCCACCCACGCGAACCAGAACGACATGACGCCTGGTACCGGTTGCCCTTGTGCATCGACGGCTTCGGCGGTGTGGTGGGCCCGGTCGTAGCGGATGCGCAAGGCCTGCCCCGCCACCTGATCGCGCAATTCGCCGCGTGCACCCAGGGCCCGGTCGAGCACGCTGAACGGGTAGGCCTTGGCCTTGCCGTCGACCAGCACCCCCAGCACCCAGGCCTTGACCGGATGGCGTGCGTCGTGGTGCTGCACATCGAACAGCAATTGCGGGACGGTGGCATAGCCCGCGTACGGGTCGCGCCCGTAGTCGCGCTCGAAACCCGTGTCGGTGGACAACACCTCGGTGTCGGGGTGGCGCTGCCGCCAGTCG
>JAURWR010000092.1 GCA_030654805.1 Burkholderiaceae bacterium | reverse complement strand
ATTACCTGGTGCCGAGCCGCGTCAACGAGGGCATGTTCTTCGCGCTGCCGCAGTCTCCCCAGCTGTTCAAACAGCTGCTGATGGTGGCCGGTTTCGACCGCTACTACCAGATCACCAAGTGCTTCCGCGACGAGGACCTGCGCGCCGACCGCCAGCCCGAATTCACGCAGATCGACATCGAGACCAGCTTCCTGACCGAGGAAGAGATCCGCCCGATGTTCGAAGGCATGATCCGCAAGGTGTTCAAGAACACCATCGGCGTCGACCTGCCCGAGTACCCGGTGATGAAGTACGCCGAGGCGATGCACCGCTACGGCTCCGACAAGCCCGACCTGCGCGTCAAGCTCGAATTCACCGAGCTGACCGATGTGATGGCCGATGTCGACTTCAAGGTGTTCAGCACGCCGGCCACGACGAAGGGCGGCCGCGTGGTCGCGCTGCGTGTACCTCGCGGCGGTGAAGTCAGCGGCGGGCTCAGTCGGGGCGAGATCGACGCGTACACCGAGTTCGTCAAGATCTACGGCGCCAAGGGCTTGGCGTGGATCAAGGTCAACGATGCGAGCAAGGGGCGCGAAGGGCTGCAAAGCCCGATCGTCAAGAACCTGCACGACCGCGCGCTGGCGCAGATCATGGAGCGCACAGGCGCGCAGACGGGCGACCTGCTGTTCTTCGGGGCCGACAAGGAAAAAGTCGTCAACGACGCGATCGGCGCGCTGCGCGTGAAGATCGGCCACAGCGATTTCGGCCGATCCCACGGGCTGTTCGACGACGTGTGGGCGCCGCTGTGGGTGGTCGACTTCCCGATGTTCGAGTACGACGAGGAAGGCCAGCGCTGGAACGCGACGCACCACCCGTTCACCGCGCCGAAGGACGGCCATGAAGACCTGATGGACACCGACCCGGGAGCGTGCATCTCGAAGGCCTACGACATGGTGTTGAACGGCTGGGAAATGGGTGGCGGCTCGGTCCGTATCCACCGCGCCGAGGTGCAGAGCAAGGTGTTCGATGCGCTGAAGATCGGGCCGGAAGAAGCGCAACTGAAGTTCGGCTTCCTGCTCGACGCGCTCCAGTACGGTGCGCCGCCGCACGGTGGTCTGGCTTTCGGCCTCGACCGACTGGTGACGCTGATGACCAAGGCCGAGAGCATCCGCGACGTGATCGCCTTCCCGAAGACGCAGCGTGCGCAGTGCCTGCTGACCGGCGCGCCGAGCGCGGTCGACGAGAAGCAGATGCGCGAGTTGCACATCCGCCTGCGCAATGCGCAGGCCGCCGCCCCCAACGCATCCTGAGTCGGCCATGAAACGGCCCGCACGCGCATTTCACTCGCTGCCCTCACGGACTGGCATGGGCCGCTGCGTGGCCCTCGGGGCGCGTCCATCCCTTCGGGCGGCCGGGCGGTACTGACATGGCCCGCAGCAAGGATCGCGCTCCGGCGGTGTTCGAGTTGCGCAGCGCGTCGATGACGCTGGTCGTCGTTGCGCTGAAGACCACCGACATGGCGGCCATCGAGGCCGAGTTGATCGCGCGGTTTGCCGACACGCCGGACATGTTCAACCACGATCCGGTGGTGATCGACCTCGCGCAGGCCGAGGGCGATCCGATGGCCCTCGATTACGGCCCGCTCGTCGGGCTGCTAAGGCGCTTCAACATGGTCGCTGCGGCGGTGCGCGGTGGTTCGCCCGAGCAGATGGCAGCGGCGGCTGCAGCCGGGCTGGGTGAGGCGCCCGAGGCGGTGGCGCCGCAGGCCCGCGCCGCCGCGCCGACACTTGCGGTGGTCGAAGCGTCTCCGGCGGTCGACGACGTGCCGGCGGTGCCGCCGGTCGAGGCTGCTGCCGAACCGGTCGCCGTGGCCGAACCCGCTGCGGCTCCTGCCCACGTGGCCACGATGATCATCGACAAGCCTTTGCGCTCGGGCCAGCAGATCTACGCGCGTGGTGGCGATCTGGTCGTGCTGGCGGTGGTCAATTTCGGTGCTGAGGTGATCGCCGACGGCAGCATTCACGTTTATGCGCCCCTGCGTGGCAAGGCGATTGCTGGGGCTCGGGGCAACACCGACGCACGCATCTTCAGCACCTGCATGGAACCCGAACTGATCTCGATCGCCGGCACCTACCGCACCACCGAAACCCCGCTGCCCGACGAGGTGGTGGGCAAGCCGGCGCAGATTCGCCTTGATGGCGAGCGACTGGTGTTTGAGCCGCTCGACTGACCTACGCTTTCCTTCCACCCTCGTCTTCTTTCGCTCCGGCGACATCACATCAACAAGGACCGCCACCCATGGCCAGAATCATCGTCGTGACCTCCGGCAAGGGAGGCGTCGGCAAGACCACCACCAGCGCCAGTTTCGCCTCCGGGCTCGCGTTGCGCGGACACAAGACCGCCGTCATCGACTTCGACGTCGGCCTGCGCAACCTCGATCTGATCATGGGTTGCGAACGCCGCGTGGTGTACGACCTGATCAACGTGATCCACGGCGAGGCCCGGCTGAACCAGGCGTTGATCAAGGACAAACAGTGCGACAACCTGTACGTGCTGGCCGCCTCGCAGACGCGCGACAAGGACGCGCTGACCCAGGACGGCGTCGAGCGCGTGCTCGAAGAACTGGCCGGAATGGACTTCGAATACATCGTCTGCGACTCGCCGGCCGGCATCGAGACCGGCGCGCTGATGGCGATGCACTTCGCCGACGAGGCGCTGGTGGTGACCAACCCCGAGGTGTCGTCGGTGCGCGACTCCGACCGCATCCTCGGCATGCTGCACAGCAAGACGCGCCGCGCGATCGAGAAGAAGGAGCCGATCAAGGAGCACCTGCTGATCACCCGCTACAACCCGAACCGGGTGCTCGGCGGCCAGATGCTGAGCCTGAAGGACATCCACGACATCCTGCGCGTGCGCATGATCGGCGTGATCCCCGAGTCCGAATCGGTGCTCGACGCATCAAATCAAGGCGTACCGGCGATCCACATCAAGGGCTCCGATGTGTCCGAGGCCTACAAGGATGTGATCACGCGGTTCCTCGGCGAGGAAACCCCGTTGCGCTTCGTCGATGCGGTGAAGCCGAGCTTCTTCAAGCGCATGTTCGGGGGGAAATGAGCGATGGGTTTCCTGTCCTTCTTCCTGGGTGAGAAAACCAAGACGGCCAGCGTCGCCAAGGAGCGGCTGCAGATCATCCTGGCGCATGAGCGCAACGGCCGCACCCGCGACCCGGCGTACCTGCCCGACCTGCAGCGCGAACTGCTCGCGGTGATCTCGAAGTACGTGTCGGTGAGTCCCGGCGACATCAAGGTCGAGGTCGAGCGTCAGGGCGACCTGGAGGTGTTGCAGGTCAAGATCGAGCTGCCCGAAGCGGCGCGCTGACGCCGCGGAATCGATGAACGAGCCGCGCCCGCCGAAGATCCCCGAGTCGGTGCTGGTCGTGATCCACAGCGCCGACCTGCAGGTGCTGTTGATCGAGCGGGCCGACAAGCCCGGCTTCTGGCAGAGCGTGACCGGCTCGAAGGACACGGTGGACGAGCCGTTCGACGAGACGGCGCGGCGCGAGGTGGCCGAGGAAACCGGCATCGTGATCGGCTCGGCCGGGGTGCCGCTTTCGCATCTGCGAGACTGGGGCATGCGCAATGTCTACGAGATCTACCCGGTGTGGCGGCACCGCTATGCGCCGGGGGTGACGCACAACACCGAGCATGTCTTCGGGCTGCTGGTGCCGCGCGACATCCCGATCACCCTGGCGCCACGCGAACATGTGCGCAGCGAGTGGCTGCCCTGGCGCGAGGCGGCCGATCGCTGCTTTTCGCCGTCGAACGCCGAAGCGGTGCTGCAACTGCCCCGGTTCGCGTCCACGTGAGCGCCTTTCATCGGGCGGACGCCGGTGCCTCGATGCACTCGAGTGACGTGCTTCGCGTTGCCACCTACAACATCCACAAGGGCGTGCGCGGGGTCGGCCCCAGGCGGCGGCTCGAGATCCACAACCTCGCGCTGGGCATCGAGGCGCTCGATGCCGACATGGTGTTCCTGCAGGAGGTGCGCAGCTCCAACCGCGCCGAAGCGCTGCAGTTCCCCGACACCCACATCGGCTGGCCGCGCATGCCGCAGGCCGACTACGTTGCCCCCGAGGGCTATGAGGTCGCCTACCGAACCAATGCGATCACGCGCCATGGCGAGCACGGCAATGCGCTGCTGTCGCGCTGGCCGATCGGCGACATCAAGCACCATGACGTCTCCGATCACCGCTTCGAGCAGCGTGGCCTGCTGCATGTTCCGGTGCAGTGGAACGGCACCGTGGTGCACGCCATCGTGGCGCACCTGGGCTTGATGCACGCCAGCCGCATTCGCCAGGTCGAGCGCATCGCCGACTTCATCGCGCTGCATGTGCCCGCCGGCGAACATCTGGTGCTCGCTGGTGATTTCAACGACTGGGGCGAAAAACTCGACGCGCCGATTCGCCGCATGGGGCTGACGCCGGCGCACGCCGCCGGCCAGTCACCACCGCGCACTTTTCCGTCGCGCGTGCCGTTCTTCTCGCTCGACCGCGTCTACACGCGCGGCCTGCGCTGCACTTCGACCCACGTGCCGCGCAGCGCCGCCTGGGCTCGCATGTCGGACCACCTGCCGCTGGTGGTCGAGTTGCAGCTCATCTGACACGACGGCCGCAGCCGATGGCGACCGACGAATCGAGCGCACGCGCTGCGGCCGCAGAACGTTCCGAGCTCGAGCAGCTGTGGGGTGCCGTTCCCCGACCGGTGTTCAGCGGCGGCAACTCGATCAAATTGCTGCGCGGCGGCGACGCGCTGTTTCCCGCGCTGGTGGAGGCGATCGATGGCGCTCGCCACGAGGTCTGCCTCGCCACCTACATCTTTCACGACGACGCTGCCGCGGAGCGCGTCACGGTCGCGCTGATCCAGGCCGCGCAGCGTGGCGTGCAGGTCAAGGTCGTGCTCGACGGCTTCGGCATGCTCGGCAGGCTGGTCGATCTGCAACGGCGCTTGTGCGAGGCAAGCGTGCAGGTGGCCGTGTACCGGCCGATCGACCGGTGGTGGAACTGGTTGCAGCCCGGGCAGTTGCGTCGCCTGCATCTGAAGCTGTGTGTGATCGATGCCGAGATCGGCTTTGTCGGCGGCATCAACTTGATGGACGACCGCTTCGACCTGAATCACGGCTGGACCGACGAGCCCCGACTCGACTTCGCGGTGCAAGTCAGCGGACCGGTGACCGGCCCGATCCACCAGGCGACGATCGCGGCGTGGACCCGCGCGCACCTGGGCAGCGACTTCAAGGAGGAAGCGCTGGCCATCGTGCGCGGCGCCGAGCCGATGGCGCGCCTGCGCCGGCTGATCAAGCGGCTGCGATTGAGCCGGCGCCATGGCATGCAGGCGACCCCGGGCCTGATGAGTCCGATGCAGGCCGCTTTCGTGCTGCGCGACAACGTGCGGCAGCGGCGCACCATCGAGCGCAGCTACATCGATGCCATTCGAAACGCCCGCACGCGGGTCGACCTGGTCTCGCCTTATTTCTACCCGGGGCGTTCGTTCCGCCGCGCGCTGCGTGATGCGGCGCGACGCGGCGTTGCCGTGCGGCTGCTGCTGCAGGGCAAGCTCGATTACCGCATCGCAGGCCTGGCCGCACGTGCGCTGTACGACGAACTGCTGGGGCAGGGCGTGCGCATCTTCGAGTACACGCCGGCCTACCTGCATGCCAAGGTCGCGGTCGTCGATGCCGATTGGGCGACCGTGGGCAGCTCGAACATCGATCCGCTGTCGCTGCTGCTGAACCTCGAAGCCAACGTGATCGTGCGTGACACCGCCTTCAACACCGAGCTGTCGGCCCATTTCGATGCGGCGGTCGCGGTGTCGTATGAAATCGATCCGACGCAGAAGTACCGGCCCGGTGTGCTGGGTGCGCTGCGTCGCGCCGTCGTGGCGTGGGTCGCCTATGTCTATCTGAGGGTCGCCGGGGCGACAGGCCGCTACTGACATGGCCCCCCAGTCGCTGCGCTCCTGCCCCCGAGGGGCGTCGCCGGGCTGGGGGCGGCCCGGCGCCCGGTCCGCTCTCCTCAGTTGTCGCGTGAGCGTCTCGGGTCATGAGTCTCGGTGACTTGGTCATCGAACGTCCGGCCGGTTTGTACTGTCCGCCGGGCGACTTCTACATCGACCCCTGGCGCCCGGTCGACCGCGCGGTGATCACCCACGCGCATGCTGATCACGCCCGGCCCGGGCATGGTCATTACCTGGCCTCGGCACGATCGGAAGGCGTGCTGCGTGCGCGTCTCGGTGCCATCACCTTGCAAGCTCTGGCCTACGGCGAGGTGGTCGAGCACCGTGGCGTGCGCATCAGCCTGCATCCTGCGGGCCATGTGCTGGGGTCCTCGCAGGTGCGGGTGGAACACGGCGGCCGCGTCTGGGTGGCATCGGGCGACTATTTCGCGACCGCCGCTCCGGTCGGCGCGCTGGCTGACGAGGACAACCTCACCTGCGATCCGTTCGAGCCGGTGCGCTGCGACTGCTTCATCACCGAGAGCACCTTCGGATTGCCGATTTACCGCTGGCGGCCGCAGCGCGAGGTGTATGCCGACATCAACGCCTGGTGGAGCGCCAATGCCGATGCGGGCCGCGCCAGCCTTCTGATGGGCTACAGCTTCGGCAAGGCGCAGCGGCTGCTGGCCGGGCTCGACGAGCGCATCGGCCCGATCGTTGTCCACGCGGCGGTCGAGCCGCTGAATCGCGCCTACCGAGCCGAGGGGGTGCGGCTGCCAACCACGCAGTTGCTCAGCGAGGTGACCGACAAGGCGAGCCTCGCGCGCGCCATCGCGATCGGGCCGCCGTCGGTGCAGGACAGCGCCTGGGCGCGCGCCCTCACTGTCGGCGGCATCGAGGCCAGCGATGCGTTCGCCAGCGGCTGGATGCAGCTGCGCGGTGCGCGCCGCTGGCGTGCCGTGGATCGCGGGTTCGTGATGAGCGACCACGCCGACTGGCCCGGCCTGCAGCGCGCCATCGCCGCCACCGGGGCCGAGCGCGTCATCGTGACGCATGGCTACGAGGCGGTGATGGTGCGCTGGCTCGAACAGCAGGGTTTGCAGGCGGGCTCGTTCCGCACCGAGTTCGGCCGCGAGGACGCGGCCGAGGCGGCACCCCCTCAGTCCGCCGAGGCCGCTCGTGAGGTGACGGCAGCAGTCGACGCCGAGGCGCCCGAAACCGGTCCGACCGGAGCCCCCCGTTGAGGCGTTTTGCCACGCTCTACGACCAGCTCGACGCCAGCACGTCGACCGGGGCCAAGGTCGACGCGCTGAAGCGCTATGTCGCGGTGGCCGATCCGGCCGACGCGGCCTGGGCGGTGTACTTCCTGTCGGGCGGCAAACCGCGCCAGGTCGTGCCGACCAAGGTGCTGCGCACGCTGGCCTGCGCGCGGGCCAGCATCGATGACTGGCTGTTCGACGAGTGCTACCAGGTGGTCGGCGACCTGGCCGAGACCATCGCCCATGTGCTGCCACCGCCGTCGACGCGCAGCGAGGTCGGGTTGGCGCTGTGGGTCGAGCAGCGCTTGCTGCCGCTGCGTGATGAGTCGCCCGAGACGCAGGCGGTGCAGATCGCCGCGTACTGGGACGAACTCGATGCCGGCGGGCGATTCCTGCTGATCAAGCTGATCGGTGGCGGCTTCCGCGTCGGCGTCAGCAAGCTGCTGGTGCAGCGTGCGCTGGCCGAGTCGGCCGGGCTCGACGCCAAGATCGTGGCGCAGCGGATGATGGGCTACACCGACAAGACATCGCGGCCGGATGCGGCGGGCTATGCGCGGCTGGTGTCGACCAACGCCGAGCCGGGCCGCGATGCGGGTCAACCGTACCCGTTCTTCCTCGCGCATCCGGTCGATGTGGCGCTGGACGAGTTCGACGCGGCGCTGGGCCCGTCGGACGACTGGCTGGTCGAGTGGAAATACGACGGCATCCGCGCCCAGGTGGTGCGCCGCGCCGGACAGGTGTGGATATGGTCGCGTGGCGAGGAACTGGTGACCGATCGATTCCCCGAGGTGGTCGCCCTCGCGCAGCCCTGGCCCGACGGCACGGTGCTCGACGGCGAGATCCTGGTGTGGCTGACCGGTGCCGACCGGCCCGCACCGTTCAACCTGCTGCAGCAGCGCATCGGCCGCAAGAACCTGACGAAGAAGATCCTCGCCGACGCGCCGGTGGCCTTCCTGGCCTATGACCTGCTGGAACAGCGCGGCATCGATCTGCGGGAGGCGCCACAGCACCAGCGGCGGGCGGCGCTGGAGGCGCTGGCGCTGCAACTGTCGACCGATGCCGCCAGCGCATCGACGGTGCCGAATCCGTCGTTGGCGTTGTCGTTGCGCGTGTCGCCTTTGCTGCATGGCAGCTGGCCCGAGTTGGCCACGCTGCGCGAGCAGTCGCGCGGTCGCGGTGTCGAGGGTTTCATGCTCAAGCACCGCGAGGCGCGCTACGGCACCGGTCGCCGCAAGCAGCGTGGTGGACTGACCGGTTCACGATCACTCGCTTGGTGGAAATGGAAGGTCGATCCCTTCAGCGTCGACGCGGTGCTGATCTACGCGCAGGCCGGCCACGGCCGCCGCGCCAGCGTCTACACCGACTACACCTTCGCGGTGTGGAACCGCGCGCCGCACGATGCCGCCGAGGCGCAGGCCGTCGTCGACGCGATCGCGGCGCGTCAGCCGGCGCAGCCCGATGGCTTGCAACTGGTCGCTTTCGCGAAAGCCTACGGCGGCCTGACCGACGAAGAGTTCAAGGGCGTCGATCGCGTCATCCGCCAGACGACACTCGAGAAGTTCGGACCCGTGCGCAGCGTGCGGCCGACGATGGTGTTCGAGCTGGGCTTCGAGGGACTCAACACCAGCACGCGCCACAAGAGCGGCATCGCGGTGAGGTTTCCACGCATGTTGCGCATCAGGCATGACAAACCGCTGTACGAGGCCGACACGCTCGATACCCTTCAAGCTCTGATGAAACCTGGAGACCCTGGCGATGACCACGATGAACGCGACGACGACAGCAACGGACTTTGACTGCGATCTGCTGGTGATCGGCGCCGGCAGCGGCGGCGTGCGCGCCGGGCGTTTCGCGGCGCAGCGCGGTGCGCGCGTGATCGTGGTCGAAGGCGGCGCGCTCGGTGGCACCTGCGTCAACGTCGGCTGCATTCCGAAGAAGCTCTACAGCTACGCCGCGCATCACGGCGAACAGTTCGAGCATGCGCGCGGCTTCGGCTGGCAGGCCGAAACGCCCGCCTTCGACTGGTCTGATCTGAAGGCGCGCCGGGCCGCTGAAATCACGCGGTTGAACGGTATCTATGACGGCATCCTGAAGTCTGCCGGCGCGACCCTGGTGCGCGGCTGGGCCAGCCTGGTGGATGCGCACACGGTGGCCGTGCATGCCGTCGACGGCGCGTCGGACTCTGCCCCGAAGCATTGCACCGGCCGGCACATTCTGCTGGCCACCGGTGGGCGCCCGCAGAAGGTCGATGGCCCGGGTGCCGACTGGGCGCTCAGCTCCGACGACATGTTCGATCTCGACCCGTTTCCGCGCCGGCTGGTGGTGGTCGGCGGCGGCTACATCGCCTGCGAGTTCGCGTCGATCTTCAACGGCCTCGGAGCGCAGGTGACGCTGGTGCACCGCGGGCCGCGACTGCTGCGCGGCTTCGACCACGAGGTGGCCGATTTCGTGACCGCCGAGATGCGCAAGAAGGGCATCACGGTGCACCTGCAGTCCACCGTCGCCGACGTGCGGCGGACCGGCGACGTGCAGACGCTGCGCCTGCAGCACCACGCTGCCGCCGGCGATGGCGCGAGCGATCGCCGTGCCGATGTCGAGATCGAAGCCGATGCGGTGCTGCACGCGACCGGCCGCCTCGCCCGCACCGAAGGTCTCGGGCTCGACGCGCTCGGCATCACGCTGAACCCGAACGGCACGGTGCCGGTCAATGCGCATTTCCAGACCGTCGTGCCATCGGTGCATGCGCTGGGTGACCTGGTCGGCCACATGGCGTTGACGCCGATCGCGCTGGGCGAGGCGATGCTGCTGGTCGACCACCTGTTCGGCGATGGCGTGCGGCAGCCGATCGACTACGCGCTGGTCCCGACGGCGGTCTTC
>JAURWR010000082.1 GCA_030654805.1 Burkholderiaceae bacterium | reverse complement strand
AGCGCGCCGTAGCCGATCAGCAACGCGACCGGCACCACCAGCACAGCCTGCGGATCACCTGGCTTCAGCGCGAGCGCGTCGACCAGGTTCTTCAGCAGCAGCGGTACGCCGACGTTGGCCACCTTGGCCGCGATCAGGCAGGTCAGCGCCAGCGCGACGCGGTGGCGCCACTGCCACACATAAGGCAGCAGCTTCTTGAGCGTCGACCAGTCGGAACGCGGCACGGCGGTGGCTGCGTCGGCAGGGGCGGGCGGGGTCAGCGTGGCGGGGCGCATCAGACAGACGGGAAACAGGACAGCATGAAAGAATCAATCGACGTCACACCGAAACAGGTCACGCAATATGCCCCAGATCCCGAACACGCCCTCTGGACCGCCGAGCAGTGCATCGCCATCCGAAGTGACGGCGAGAGCAGCGTCTGAATCGGAGTCGGGTGCCGAGCGTTCGCACTTCGGGTGCCCCTCCGAACTGCCGCCCGATTCGCACCTGGTGCTGCGGGTGATGCCCATGCCGGCAGACACCAACATGAGCGGTGGCGTGTTCGGCGGCTGGATCATGGCGCAGGTCGATATCGCCGGTGCCGTGCTGCCCGCACGGGTCTCGCGCGGTCGCGTGACCACGGTGGCGGTGAACCGATTCATCTTCAAGCAACCGGTCAGCGTCGGCGACCTGTTGAGCTTCTATGCGCGCGTCGATCGCATCGGCACCACGTCGATCACGGTGCATGTCGAGGTCTACGCCGAACGCAACCCGTCGAATCCGCACATCGTGAAGGTCACCGACGCCAACCTGACCTATGTGGCGATCGACAGCCAGGGGCGGCCGCGCCCGGTTCCGAAAGACTGATCGTCCGCCTCGCGGGGCCGACATCGCCCTGCATTCATCAGCCCGATCCGGAGCCCTTTCATGTTCAAGAATCTGCGCGTGCCAGCGAATCTTTTCGGTGTGGTGATGTGGGTGGTGTCGCTGGTGTTCGCCGGTTTCCTGAGCGGGCTGGGGAGCCAGATCGTCGCCGACCTGCCGCGACTCGAGAACCGCCTGTCCGTCGAGCAGTTCATCGATCCGCCCGCGTTGCAGCGCACACGCGACGCCACGAACACGCTCGATCGGGCCCGGCGCGCGCTCGAACAGACCCGCCAGCAACAGCAACTGGCAATGACCGCCGCCAGCAACGCATACACCTCGGCACGCGCGGCATACGAGAACTGGCTGGCGACGCGCAACGCCACCACCGATCCGGCTCAGGACCCCGAAGTCATCCAGCGCACCCGCGCGCTCGACGCGCTCAAGTCCACCGAGCGCGCCGCGCAATCGGCGATCGAGCGGACCGATCAGGGGTTGCTGGACACGGACCAGGCGCTGACTCAGCAACGCCGGCAACTCGCCGAGCTGACCGAGGCGGCGCAAGGTGCCTATCGCAGCGCCCGCTTCAAACAGGAGATGCGCGTGTTCGGCGCTCGGCTCGCACTCACGCTGCCACTGCTGGTGGTGGCCGGCTGGCTGGTCGCGAAGAAGCGCCGCAGCGACTACTGGCCCCTGATGCGCGGCTTCGTCCTGTTCGCCGTCTTCACCTTCTTCTTCGAGCTGGTGCCTTACCTGCCCAGCTACGGCGGCTACGTGCGGTCGGTGGTCGGCATCGTGCTGACGGTGATCGCGGGGCACTTCGTGATCAAGGCGATGCGGCGCTACCTGGCCAAACGGCAGGAAGCCGCAGCGAAGACGGAAGACGAGCGACGCCAGTCGCTCGGCTACGAAGACGCGTTGAAGAAGATGGCGGCCAACGTCTGTCCCGGCTGCGAACGGGCCATCGTCATGGCCGGCACGAGCGGAAACGCAGCCGGTGGTGGCACGTCGACCACGCACTCATCCAGCAATTTCTGCGTGCACTGCGGCATGAAACTGTTCGACGCCTGCGGGCAGTGTCAGACGCGCAAGAACGCGTTCTTCCATTACTGCCCGAGCTGCGGCGTCGACGCGAAGGTCGCCGTCTGAGGCCCTCGGGTCTGCGGGCCGAAAGGCTCAGGAGAAGGTCGAGAAATCCGGCAGGCGTTTCTGGAAGAACGCGCTGAAGGCTTCAGTCGCTTCGGGACTGGAGAGCCGTTGACGGAAAGCGGCTGCCTCGACCTCGATCGCTTCCAGCACCGCCGCCGAACCGGCCCGGCGCATCAGCTGCTTCGTCTCGCGCACCGCGCCCGGCGGCAGCGCATTGAACCGCTCGGCCATGCGACGGGCGTGCCGCACGACTTCCCCGGCGGGCAGCACGGCGTTGGCGATGCGCATCTCGACCGCTTCCTCGGCGGTGAACGGATCGCCGAGCAACAGTTTCTCGGCCGCCTTGGCGTGACCGACCAGCGTCGGCACGATCAGGCTGGAGGCGAACTCGGGCACCAGCCCCAGGCTCGCGAACGGCATCGCCAGTCGCGCTTCGTCGGACACGTAGACCAGGTCGCAGTGCAGCAGCATCGTCGTGCCGATGCCGATGGCCGCACCAGTCACCGCCGCGACGACCGGCTTGCTGCACCCGACCAGCGCGCGCATGAAGTCGAACACCGGTGCGTCGCTCGTGGCCGGTGGACGGTTCATGAAGTCGTCGATGTCGTTGCCCGAGGTGAAGACCCCGGGCTGGCCGACGATCAACAGTGCGCGCACCGATACATCGGCGTCGGCCGCACGCAACGCGGCAGCCATCGCAGCGTACATCTCGGCGGTCAGCGCATTCTTCTTCTGCGGCCGCGCGATCTCGATCGTGGCAACGCCATTCAGCGTGGCGGTCTTGATACTCATCTTGTGATCTCAGTGAAACTCAAAAGTCTTCGCGCCGTGACGCGCGGCGAAGCGACGCGCCCCATCAAGCCACAACCGCGGACGGGTTTCCCGGCTGCAGGGTTGGCGCCCCTTGGGGGCCGAGCCCGGACGCAACCAGTCCAGTGGACGGGTTGCGCCTGGCGAGGAGCTGGGCCATGGGCCCGGCGCGGCCTGCAAGGCGGCAGCGCAGCGAAGGGGGCTCACATCCTCTCGAAAATTCCGGCGGCGCCCTGCCCGGTGCCCACGCACATCGTCACCATGCCGTACTTCAGGTTGTGCCGGCGCAGCGCATGCACCACGGTGGCCGCGCGAATCGCGCCGGTGGCGCCCAGCGGGTGGCCCAGCGCGATTGCGCCGCCCAACGGGTTGACCCGGGCGGGGTCCAGATGCAAGGTGCCGAGCACCGCCAGCGCCTGCGCTGCAAAGGCCTCGTTCAACTCGATCCAGTCGAGGTCCTTCTGCTGCAGACCGGCGTAGCGCAGCGCGGCCGGCACCGCCTCGATCGGGCCGATGCCCATGATCTCGGGCGGCACACCGCGGCTGGCGAAGCTGACGAAGCGCGCCAGCGGTTGCAGGTTGAAGGTCTTGAGCGCCTGTGCGCTGGCCAGGATCAGGCAGCCCGCACCATCGCTGGTCTGCGAGCTGTTGCCGGCCGTCACGCTGCCCTTGGCCGCGAACACCGGGCGCAGCTTGGCCAGCGCCTCGATCGTCGTGTCGGCGCGCGGGCCTTCGTCGACGCTGGCGGTGCGGATCCTCGACGTGACCTCACCATTCATCAGGTTCGGTGACCGATCGGTCACCTCGACCGGCGTGATCTCGTCGTAGAACTCACCGGCGGCGATCGCCTTCAGCGCCTTCAGGTGCGATTGCAGCGCGAACTCGTCCTGTGCCTCGCGCGTGACCTTCCACTGCTGCGCGACGCGCTCGGCGGTCATGCCCATGCCGTAGGCGATGCCGACGTTCTCGTCGCGCAAGAAGACCGCCGGGTTGAACGACGGCTTGTTGCCGCTCATCGGCACCATGCTCATGCTCTCGACGCCGCCGGCGATCATCACCTCGGCCTCGCCGACGCGGATGCGGTCGGCCGCCATCTGGATCGCGGTCAGCCCGGACGCGCAGAAGCGGTTGACAGTGACGCCGCCGACGCTGTTCGGCAGCCCGGCCAGCAACGCGCCGATGCGTGCCACGTTCAGGCCCTGCTCGCCCTCCGGCATCGCGCAGCCGACGATCGCGTCCTCGATCGCCTTCGGATCCAGCGTCGGCACCTGCTTCAGCGCGCCGCGGATCGCCGCGATCAACAGGTCATCGGGCCGCATGTTGCGGAACACGCCGCGCCCGGACTTGCCGATCGGCGTGCGGGTCGCGGCGACGATGTAGGCGTCTTGCAGTTGTTTCATGGACAGTCCTTGTCAAGTACGAGCGGCAAATTCTTGA
Organism: Burkholderiaceae bacterium; assembly: GCA_030654805.1. Classification (GTDB taxonomy): domain Bacteria; phylum Pseudomonadota; class Gammaproteobacteria; order Burkholderiales; family Burkholderiaceae_C; genus PBB1. The sequence goes on along the minus strand of JAURWR010000082.1, from coordinate 31,441 downwards.
CTCCCCCGCCCGCTGGGGGAGGCGAACGAATGACTCCCTCCCCCGCTGGGGGAGGGTTGGGGTGGGGGCTCCCCGCCAACACACCGACGATGCAGCTCACCACCGCATCCGTCTCGGACAACACCTCGTTCGTCCATAACCGCACACCCGAAACCCGCGCTCGGCCAGCCAGGCACTGCGTCGATCGTCATACCCCGCCTGGTCGAGATGCTGGGATCCGTCGACCTCGATCACCACCTTGGGCTCGAGACACGCAAAGTCCAGCACATACCCGCCGAGCGGATGCTGCCTGCGAAATTTCACGCCGAGCTGCTCGCCCCGCAGCCTCGACCACAGCCTGCGTTCGGCATCGGTCATGCCGGTTCGCAGTGTGATCGCGTGGCGTCTTGCGTCGGTGCTGGCTTGATGTTGCATGTACGCGTTGTGGGAAGAGGCCCCCATCCCTGCCTTCCCCCAGCGGGGGAAGGGGCCATTCATTTCAATTCCGTACTGGCTTGCCCGTATTGAGCATGCCCATGATCCGTTCCTGCGTCTTCGGGTGTTCCAGCAGCGCGCAGAAGTGCTGGCGCTCCAGCGCCATCAGGTATTCCTCGCTGACCAGCGATCCGGCGTCGACATCACCACCGCACAGCACCTCGCCGATCAGCGACGCGATGTGGAAATCGTGCGCGCTGATGAAGCCGCCGTCGCGCATGTTGACCAGCTGGCCCCTGATCGTCGCAGCGGCGCCGCGACCCGCGACCGGGAACAGCGTCTTCGCCGGCGGCCGGTAGCCGCTGTCGAACAGGGCCTTCGCCTGCGTCAGCGCGACATACAGCAGCTCGTCCTTGTGCGGCACGACCACGTCGCTCCACAGCAGGTAGCCGAGCTGGCGGCTGTCGATCGCGCTGGTACCGACCTTGGCCATCGCGGCGGCGGCGAACCCCTCCTTCAGGAACGCCAGCAGATCGGCGTTCGCCCCGCCCGCTCCCGCCATCTCCGCGGCACGACGAGCGATGTACGTCAGCCCGCCGGCCCCCGGAATCAGCCCGACGCCGACCTCGACCAGGCCGACGTAGCTCTCCATCGCCGCCACCCGCTTGGCGCAGTGCACGGCGAGTTCGCAGCCGCCACCGAGCGCCAGCCCGCGGATCGCCGCCACCACCGGCACCGTCGCGTAGCGCACACGCAGCATCGCCTCCTGCAGCTTCTGCTCTTCGGGCGCGATGCCCTTCGCACCGCTCTTCATGAAGACCGGCATCAGTGCTTCAAGGTTGGCTCCAGCCGAAAACACATCGTCGGGCGACCAGATCACCAGGCCTTTGTAGGATTCCTCGGCGAGGCCGACCGCCTTCACCAGACCCTCGGTCACGGCCGGGCTGATCAGGTGCAGCTTGGCGGTCAGGCTGGCGATCAGCACCTCGCCGTCGAGCGTCCACACGCGCAACTCGTCGGTCTTGAACAGCTCGGTGCCCGACTGCAACGGCGCTGGCGCACCCGAACCGAACACACGTTCGCGGAAGTGCTGGCGCCCATAGACCGGCAGCGTGCTTTCAGCGACGAAGCGCGACTCGGACGCGCTCCACGATCCCTCCGGCTGGTGCACGCCCTGGCGGTCGGCCACCGGCCCCTCGAACACCCAGGCCGGCAGCGGCGCAGCGCACAGCGCCTTGCCGGCGTCGATGTCGTCCTGCATCCAGCGTGCGACGGTCGACCAGCCAGCGGCCTGCCACAGCTCGAACGGACCCTGGCTGAAGCCGAAACCCCAGCGCATCGCGAAGTCGATGTCGCGGGCGCACGCGGCGACCTCGGCCAGGTGCACGGCGCTGTAGTGGAAGCCGTCGCGCAGCACCGCCCACAGGAACTGCGCCTGCGGGTGGCTTGATTCGCGCAGCAGCTTGAGCCGCTCGGCCGGCGCCTTCTTCAGGATGCGACCGACCAGTTCGTCGGCCTGGCCCCCGCCGGTCACATAGTCATTGGCGGTGGCGTCCCAGCGCAGGATGTCCTTGCCGACCTTCTTGTAGAAACCGGCGCCTGTCTTCTGCCCGAGCGTGCCCTGGGCGATCAGCGCGCCGAGCACCGGCGGCGTCGCGTAGCTGCCGTAGAACGGATCGTTCGACTGCTCGGGGCCGAGGTTGTCCTGCAACGTCCTGATGACATGCGCCAGCGTGTCCAGCCCGACCACGTCGGCGGTGCGGAAGGTGCCCGAACTGGCGCGGCCGAGCTTCTTGCCGGTCAGGTCGTCGACCACGTCGCAGGTGAGGCCGAACTGCTCGGCCTCCTTCATCACCGCCAGCATGCCGGCGACGCCGACGCGGTTGGCGATGAAGTTCGGTGTGTCCTTCGCGCGCACCACGCCCTTGCCGAGCGCGGTGGTCACGAAGGCTTCGAGCTGATCCAGGATGTCGGGCAGCGTGGTCGGCGTCGGGATCAGCTCGACCAGTGCCATGTAGCGAGGCGGATTGAAGAAGTGGATGCCGCAGAAACGCGGCTGGATCGCCTCGGGCAGCACCGCGCCCAGCTTTGAGATGCTCAGCCCCGAGGTGTTGCTGGCGACGATCGCGTGCGGCGCGACGAACGGAGCGATCTTCGTGTACAGGTCGAGCTTCCAGTCCATGCGCTCGGCGATCGCCTCGATGATCAGATCGCAGTCGCGCAGCTGCTCGAGGTGCTCCTCGTAGTTGGCCTGCTGGATCAGCACCGCGTCGTCGTTGATACCGAGCGGTGCGGGCTTGAGCTTCTTCAGGCCCTCGACCGCCTTGGTGACGACGCCGTTCTTCGAGCCTTCTCTGGCCGGCAGGTCGAACAGCACCACCGGCACCCGTACGTTGGCCAGGTGGGCGGCGATCTGGGCGCCCATGACGCCGGCTCCAAGCACGGCGACCTTGCGGACGGGAAATCGTTTCATGGTGACTCCAGGACGTTGGGATTCGGATTCGGTGGTCTGAGCAAATGCCGCGCCGGACCGCGGCGCCACCGCGTCAGAACAGGGATGCGTCCATGTCCATCAAGGGTTTGGCACCGGCCCGCGCGGTGCGGATCAATCCAGCGGTCTCGGGCAGCAGCTTGGCAAAGTAGAAGCGCGCGGTGGCGAGCTTCGCACGGTAGAACGGATCACCATTGTCCGCATGATTGAGCGCGACCCGCGCCATGCGGGCCCAGAAGTACGCGAACACCAGGTGGCCGACGACGCGCAGGTAGTCGACCGCCGCCGCCCCGACCTCGTCCGGATTGCCGAACGCCTTCATGCCGAGCTCGGTGCTGAGCTTGGTGACCTTGTCGCCCAGGTCGGCCAGCGGGTTGATGAATTCGCTCATCGCCTCGTTGACGCCTTCGTCGTCGATCAGTTGCTGCACCAGCGCACCGAACTTCTTCAACTTCTTGCCGTTGTCGCCGAGCACCTTGCGCCCGAGCAGGTCGAGCGACTGGATCGTGTTGGTGCCCTCGTAGGTCATGTTGATGCGCGCATCGCGGACGAACTGCTCCATGCCCCATTCGCGCACATAGCCGTGGCCGCCGAAGACCTGCATGCAGTGCGAGGTGGCGATCCAGGCGTTGTCGGTCAGGAAGGCCTTGACGATCGGCGTCAGCAGCGCGACCAGGTCGGCGGCGTCCTGCTTCACCGTCTTGTCGGTGGACGACAGCTCCTGGTCGATCAGCAGCGCGGTGAACACCGCCAGCGCGCGGCCGCCTTCGGCATAGGCGCGCGCGGTCAGCAGCATCTTGCGCACATCGGGGTGCACGATGATCGGATCGGCCGGCTTGTCGGGCGCCTTCGGGCCGGTCAGCGAGCGCATCTGAAGGCGGTCCTTCGCGTACGCCGCCGCGTTCTGATAGGCCACCTCGGTCAGGCCCAGCGACTGCATGCCGACGCCCAGACGCGCCGCGTTCATCATCACGAACATCGCGTTCAGCCCCTTGTGCGGCGGCCCGACCAGCCAGCCGCGGGCACCGTCGAGGTTCATCTGGCAGGTCGCGTTGCCGTGGATGCCCATCTTGTGTTCGAGCGCGCCGCAGAAGATCGGGTTGCGCGCGCCCAGCGAGCCGTCGGCGGCGACCAGGAACTTCGGCACCACGAACAGCGAAATGCCCTTGCTGCCGAGCGGTGCCTCGGGCAGCCGCGCCAGCACCAGGTGGATGATGTTGGCAGCCAGGTCGTGCTCGCCAGCGCTGATGAAGATCTTGTTGCCGGTGATCAGGAAGCTGCCATCGGCTGACGGGTCAAGAGAGGGCTCGGCCTTGGTGCGCAGCAGGCCCAGATCGGTGCCGCAGTGCGCTTCGGTCAAGCACATCGTGCCGGTCCATTCGCCGCTGGTCAGCTTCGGCAGGTAGGTCTGCTGTTGCTCGGGCGTGCCGTGGGCGTGCAGGCATTCGTAGGCGCCGTGGGTCAGGCCGGGGTACATCGTCCACGCCTGGTTGGCGCTGTTGAGCATCTCGTACAGGCACTGGTTCAATGTGACCGGCAGGCCCTGACCGCCGTAGGCCAGATCGCATCCGAGCGACGGCCAGCCGCCTTCGACGTACTGGGCATACGCGGCCTGAAAACCGCCCGGCGCCTTCACCTCGTGCGTGTCGCGGTCCAGCGTGCAGCCTTCAGCATCGCCGCTCTGGTTCAGTGGCGCGATCACCTCGCGGGCGAACTTGCCGCCTTCCTCCAGCACCGCGTTGACGGTCTCGATGTCGACCTCGGCATGCGGCGGCAGCGTCTTGAAGGTGTCGGTGACCCTCAGCAGCTCGTGCAGCACGAACTGCATGTCGCGCAGGGGGGGCGTGTAATGGGCCATGGTGGTTCCTGGGAGCTGTGAACTTATTCTGCATAAAGCAGATCGACTTTCACTCGGGATTCACAGCGTCCAGGCTGGCGGCTCTCGCGATCGGCCAATCCAGAGTGGCAGGCCAGCCGCAACGGGAATACCGAGGGAGAGACGGCGCCCGGCCCGGCATGCGAACATCCGAGTTGTCACGCAGATTGGTTAGGCTTGATCGGTAGGAGTACGGATCTTGGAAGTTCTGCAACTCGATGTGTCTGGACGACCGCAATCCTGGCTTTCGGCCAAGGAGGCTGCTGTGCTCTATGCCAGCGATGGTGTTGCCTGGACGCTCGGCGACGCGTTCTTCGTTCTGCGCGGCGGCGTGCAGCGGCGCACCGGCCTGCAATCGCGCATCGAGGTGCACCCGATCATCGCGGTGCGGGGTGCGATCCCCAGCCGCGCCTGGCGGCAAAGCCCCGCGCTGTCGAATCCCAAGCTCTTCGTTCGCGATCGCCACGTCTGCGCCTACTGCAGCGGGCATTTCCACTCCGACGACCTGACGCGCGAGCACATCATCCCGACCTCGCGCGGCGGGGAGGACACCTGGATGAACTGCATCACCGCCTGCCGAACCTGCAACGGCAACAAAGGCAGCAGGTTGCCCGAAGAAGCGCGGATGACGCTGCTGTACCTGCCTTATGTCCCGAGCCTTCATGAGGACATGATCCTGCGCGGGCGCCGGATTCTTTCCGATCAGATGGAGTTTCTGCTGGCCAGCGTGCCCCGGCACAGCCGATTGCGGGCCTGACATCACCCCCGTCGTGCGGGCGACGGCTTGACCGACAGCAACACTTCTTTGCAGCCCATGGCGGAACATCGGGCATCGTGCCGACTCCAAGCGGACGCGGCACGTCAACCTGATCGTGAATCAGGCCGTTGTCACACCGGCACAAGGACCTCCATCATGAAAAAATCTCTCGCTCTGCTCACCTTCGTTGCGGTGCTCGCCGGCTGCTCCACCACCAGCCCGGACGTCATCCAGCGCGGTGACGCGCAACGCCTGTCCCAGGTGCAGGACGCCACCGTGTTGTCGGTGCGCGCGGTCACCGTTGACGGCAGCCAAAGCGGCGGCGGTGGCGTCACGGGCGCCGTGGTCGGCGGCGTGGCCGGCTCGCAGGTGGGTGGCAACAAGGTGGGTGCCGTTGTCGGTGTGCTCGGCGCGGTGGCTGGTGCGGTGATCGGCAATTCGGTCGAACGCTACGCCACCTCGGAAGACGCGGTCGAGATCCTGATTCAAATGCGCAACGGCGAGCGCCGCGCCATCGTTCAGGCCAAGGGCAACGAAACCCTGGTTGCAGGCGATCCGGTGATCCTGGTGACGACAGGTGGCAAGACCCGCGTCATCAAGGCACCCGTGGTCACGCCGTCAGCAGTACCCGCCCAACCGAAAAGCTGACGTCCCGCAGGCGCGTCAAGCGCCCGCCGGGGCAACGTCGAAAGCGATGCAGATGCGCTCTGCTGCGGCACTGAACGGCAAGGTCCGGTGGAACAGCGACGAGGGAAACAGCACGATGTCGCCGACCGCTGGCGACACCACGCTGACCGGGAAACGGGTGTGCTGGCGGGGGTAGTCGTTTCCGTGTGTGCTGAATTCGATGCTGCCATCGTCGGTGCCCGCTGGACGCGGCGGAATCGCCAGGTACACCACGCCGCTCAGCCAGCCGGTCTCGTGAATGTGCGAGGTCAGGTGCCCGCCGGTCTGCATCTTCACGTACCACGAGCTGCTGAACTCGGTGGTCCGCGGGAAATTCTTCGTGAAGACGCACTCGGCATCCGCATGCCGCAAGCGGTAGCGCTCCACCTGCGCGGCGATCAGCCCGGACAGCTGACGGAACGACGCTTCCGGCCGCTTGAACAGATTGCCCGACGACTGCGTCCCGTTGTACAGGCGGCCCTGCTTGCGCGCGGCGATCTCGGCCGAGGCGATGTCGACCAGCAATCGGTCGCGCAGCTCGCTGTCTGGCGAGGCCAGTGCATCGATGCGGTCGTGGAACACGAAGTCCAACGGGTCCTTGCAGAAATCGCACCGGTCGGTGACTCCGAAATTGGCCGCGTGGTGTGCCGACAGCGTGGCCAGCAGCGGCGAGGCATGCGCCGCTCGCACAGCCAGCAGCTTGTCGATCCCGGTCTCGAAAGCCTCGTAGCGCTCGCACTTGTAGAGGCACTCGAGCACGCGCTCCTGCCAGTCACGGACCCGTGACGCCTCGAAGAACGCCCTCGCCTCGTCGAGTCGGCCGCTGTCGTGCAGCATGACCGCCAGGTTGTAGGTCGCCTCGGCAGTGTCCGGGGCCTGCGCGAGCGCGCACTGGTAACTTGCCACCGCATCGTCCATCCGGCCCTGATCGCGCAGCACCTCGCCGAGGTTGTTCAGCGCGTCGGGGTAGACCGGCTGCAGCGCCAGGGCGCTTTCGAAGCTGCCCGCCGCTTCCGCGAGCCGGCCCTGGTTGCGATACGCGGTGCCCAGGTTGAAATGCACCTTCGGATCGGGCTTGATCGCGAGGGCGGCGCGGTAGCTCTCGATGGCCGGCGCCAGTTCGCCCTGCGCCTGCAGCACCGCGCCGAGGTTGCTGTGCGCCTCTGCGCTGGCGGGTTGCAACGCCAGCACCTGGCGGTAGCTTCGGGCGGCCTCGTCGAGACGGCCCAGCGCCTGCAACGCCGTACCACCGTTGTAGTGCGCCACCACCAAGGTCGGCTTGACCGCCACCGCCTGGGCATAGCTGCTGACCGCTTCGGCATGCCGACCCAGCAGGCCGAGCAGGATGCCGAGGTTGCAATGCAGCTCGGCGAAATCGGGTTTGAGGGCCACCGCCTTGCGGTAGCTCGCCACCGCGTCCTCGTGACGGCCCAGCCGCGAATACAGCATGCCGAGCTGGCTCTGGGCCTCCATCGACTGCGGCGCGATCGCGGCGACCTTCTTGAAGCTCTCGACCGCCTCGGCCCACTTCTGCTGGCCGGCCAGCGCAGAGCCGAGCACGTTGTGGAAGACCAGGGCCTGCGGATGCACCACGAGCGCCTTCGCCGCAGCCGCTTCGGCCAGCGCCCATTGCCCTGCGTTGAGCAGGCCGAGTAGCGGCTGGACTTCCGAGGCGGCGGGTTGTCGTGTGGAGTGGAAGGATTTTTTCATCGGTCACCGCAGACCGTCAGTCAGGCACATGGACCTCACACGGCTTGACAGAGCCACCTTGAGCGCAAGCCTTTTTGCCAAAGGCATTTGCAGAAAATAAAACGCCTGAATCGCGCAACCTTTCGCTTGTCACACAAGCGAGCATCGGGTTCGCGCGATTCGCCTACTCGTTCACCAGTGCTTTCACGGTTCTGTACAAGTGATCGGATCCGAACTTTGGGTTGTCGGGATCAAACGCGAATTGATTCGGATCCCCCGATGGTGTGCCGAGCAGTTTTTCTGTCTTGAGAAAAAACGACAGGAATTGCGCTCCACTTGATCGGTGGCGCTTGAACATCTCGCGCGCCTCGTCAAGCGACATTTCGCGCAGCGGATGGAATTCAGTGACGCCGTAGGTCTTGTGTTGTGAACGAGCGTACCAGTCAAAAAAACTGCTTCCGTATGTCGGCTCACCATACAAGCTGACACCCAGGTGAATCGCGCCTAGAGGCTGAAGCGAAGCACCGACCGCGAACTTGTTGGCATCCCAGCTTGGATTGCTGAATGGTGTTATCTGATGAACGTATGTATCCACGTCTTTCAAACACGTTCGTCGAACCCGCTGATCTATAAATTGAAGATAGGTCACTATCTGGGATGCTCGGAATTCGTGCCACAGCTGCACCAGAGGATTAAAGTAATAGGAAGATTGATCGATAGGATAATCTACTGACCATATTAATGTTGCATCGGGCGGTTGCGTCGTCGGCAGCGCTTTTTCAGGCAATGCACGCGGCGTAGCTTGATTGCGCTCCATCACCGAGATGTATCGGGTACCCAAGTGTAATTTGGCATCGCCTTGGCCTTCAAGAATGACATCAATGCGATGAACCCCGGGCATGAGTGCAGAAAAATCCAAATCAAACCGCCAGCCTACATCAGCAGTACCAAACTCCGGATGTGCTTCCAGCACGTCTTGTCGGCTGAGATTAACCGGCACTCTCTCGATAAACTCCCCATTTCGATAGACACGAATCCAGCGCTTCTCGCCAACTTTCTTTGAAAGGGTATTCAGCCATCCTGATATCGGCAAGGTGCCGTGCGCATAAGAATCGATATGCTCAGTAAAACGCGTCAGCGGCTGGGTCCGGATGTCCTTCGAAGGCGGATCAACCGCGCCAAACGATACATAGTCACTGCTCAATGCCTGGTTTAAGGCAGACACCGTACCGTAGCGTTTGGCTAGAAAAATACGGAACCCTTCGAGGGACGCGCGACTGTAGTCAGAAACCAGATATTTTTCCTGAAATCCCATTCCACCCTGAAAATTTGGGAACAGGTGATGCAGCTCGCCCAACAGTGTGATTCCGCGTATTTTTTGTCGATCATCATCGGAGAGTTTGCAGATTTCATCCACCAACGCATCGATGACCTGCACTCGTCGCCTCGTCAATTCGTTTTCTGTGGTGGCAAAAGTCCAAGGGTAAATCGCATCTCCATAATATTTATCCCTTGACATCGGGCCCACCGATGATTCACTCAAATTGCCGGGGTCGCTGGCGAGTACAGCCTCTATCGGTGCGCCAACTTGAAAATGCGTCGAAAAAAAGTAAACGATCGCCGGTCGATCATCGTCGTGAAGTGCGCCTATCATTCTTTTGACAGCTGACAGATCTACCGTCCACTGAGTGCCTTCTTGCTTTAACAATCTAAGAAGAGGAATATGTAGCGTATAACCCAACTCGAACTGACCATTGGAACTAAAACGAGGGCCTAGTTTAGAGAGGGTGTTTTCAATTAATTTGGCGGGTGAGCCGCCCGGTTGGTTACAGTTGCCAATACCAGCCGGGGTGGCCAATAAATCATTACATGGATCAAATACGTTGAACATCGGGGCTAACAGCAGCGGTGGTTGGGTTTGAAAACGGTGCTGAGCCCATCCGAACCACACTGCTATTGCCGCGATTGCAACTAAAACAAACGATACTCGTAGACTTTTTCGGTCCATCGTCATCCACCAGCAAGGCCAATCATCGACGGGATGCTAGTCGACGCGGCTCTCGGCACCTCACAAGGATTTTTGTCTTTGGCGTCAACTTCGCTTTCCGCTGTGGAGCATCCTGTTGATGATCTGGGCTCTTACCTAGTCAATCAGGGGAAACTCAAGTCTCGCGATCTGGAGCACGCCCGGTCCGCGCAGACCGAGATGGGCGGCTCGATTGAGCGCGTGCTGGTGAGCCTCGGCCTGGTCTCCGAGGTCGATGTGACGATGGCGACGTCGCAGTTGCTGAACATACCGTTCGTGCCGTCTACAGATTTCCCGGCGATTCCACCAGAGGTCGATGGACTGCTGCCTGACTTCCTGGTCGCAAACAACGTCTACCCGCTGCGCCGCGAGTCCGAACACCTCGACGTCGCGATGGCAACCCCGAGTGATCCTTTCGTACTGAAGGCGCTGCGGCTGTCGACCGGCCTCGAGATACGACCACACGTCGGCCTGCCCAGCGAGATCGAGAAAGCGCTGTCTCAGCTCATCGAGGACAGCACCGCCACCGCGTCACGCGACGAGTTTGACGACCTGAAGAACTCCGGCGATTTCGTCGAGCACCTGAAGGACCTCGCCAGCGAAGCCCCGGTGATCCGGCTGGTCAACGCGATCATCGGCCGAGTCACCGACCTGCGCGCATCGGACATCCACCTCGAACCGTTCGAGGACGGCCTGCATGTGCGCTACCGGGTCGACGGCGTGATCCATGCGGGCGAGACCATCGGGCTCAAGCACAGCGCGGCGGTCAGCTCGCGCATCAAGCTGCTGGCGCACCTCGACATCGCCGAACGGCGCCTGCCGCAGGACGGGCGCATCCAGACGCGGGTCAAGGGCCATGAGCTGGACCTGCGCTTGTCGACGGTGCCCACGGTGCACGGCGAGAGCCTGGTGATGCGGGTGCTCGACCGCGCCAGCATCCGCTTCAGCCTCGAAGACATGGGCTTCGAGCACGACAACCTGACGCGCTTCAACGCGCTGCTGGCGCGCCCGCACGGCATCCTGCTGGTCACCGGACCGACCGGCTCGGGCAAGACGACCACGCTGTATGCGGCGCTGTCGAAGTTGGACTCGGCCACTCAGAAAATCATCACCGTCGAGGACCCGGTCGAGTACCAGTTGCCGTCGATCAACCAGATCCAGGTGCATCCGCAGATCGGCCTGACCTTCGCCGGCGCGCTGCGCAGCATCCTGCGCCAGGACCCGGACATCATCATGATCGGCGAGATGCGCGACGGCGAGACCGCACAGATCGCGGTGCAGTCCGCGCTGACCGGCCACCTGGTGCTGTCGACGCTGCACACCAACACCGCTGCCGGCGCCGTGGCCCGGATGCTGGACATGGGCGTCGAGAGCTACCTGATCACTTCGGCTGTCAACGGCGTGTTGGCGCAGCGGTTGCTGCGCACGCTGTGCACGCATTGCAAAGCGCCCTACGAGCCCTCGGCCGATCTGATCGAGAGTACCGGACTGGCTCGGTTTTCGGCCCCGTCGAAGCTGCTGTACCGTGCTGTGGGCTGCGAGCAGTGTCGCGGCTCGGGCTACCAGGGCCGCACCGGCATCCACGAACTGCTGGTGCTGGACGAGCCGATCCGCAAGGCCATCATCGAAGGCGTCGACGCCAGCGTGCTCAACACCATCGCCATCCGGGGCGGCATGCACACGCTGTACGAGGACGGCCTGCTGAAGGTCGCGGCCGGCGTCACCAGCCTCGACGAGTTGCTGCGCGTCACCCAGGACCAGTCGGATGACTGATTTCTCCTGGCGCGCGGCCGATGCCGGCGGCAAGCTGGTCGAAGGCCACATCGATGCCGGCAGTCCGGCGCAGGCGATGCAGTTGCTGCGCCAGCGCGGCCTGCTGCCGCTGCGCATCGACGCCGCGTCAGGTGCAGGCCCAACGGCAGACACCGCCCTGCCCGGTCTGGTCCGGCGCAAGGTCTCGGCCGGCAAGGGCCCGGTCAACACGGCGGACGTGCTGGCCATCACCTCCGAGCTGTCGGTGATGCTGCGTGCGGGCCTCTCACTCGACAACGCGTTGCGCGTGCTGGTGGAGATGGGCCACAGACCGATGGTGTCCGAGATGCTGCAAGGCATCCTCGAGGACGTCAAAGGCGGCAAGCCACTGAGCCGCGCGCTCGAAAACCGGCGCAAGGTGTTCGGCGATTTCTACATCAGCATGATCCGCTCGGGCGAGTTGAGCGGCCAGATCTCGACCGTGATGGAACGCCTGGTCGAGCACATGGAACGGCTGCGCGCGCTGCGCGAGAACGTCATCTCGGCGTCCATCTACCCGGCGATCCTGCTCGGCGTGGCCGTCCTGTCGATGATCGGAATGCTGGGCTTCGTCGTGCCGCAATTCGAAAAACTGTTCGTCGACATGGGTGACGCGCTGCCGATGCCGACCCGTCTGGTCATGGGCCTCGGGCGCGGGTTCTCCGAGTACGGCGTCATCGGTGCATTGCTGCTGTTTGCAACGATCTACGCGGCAGCCCGCTGGCTGCGTTCGCCGTCGGGACGGCAATGGTGGCAATCGTCCGTGCTTCGGCTGCCGATCCTCGGGCCGCTGCTGGTCAAGTACGAATTGACGCTCTTTTCACGCTCGCTGGGAACCCTGCTGGGAAATGGGGTTCCGATGGTGGCGGCGCTGAACATCGCCACCGAGACCGTCGGCAATATCGTGCTCAAGTCCGCACTGACCCGCGTCACCCCCCTGGTCAAGAGCGGTACCCGCGTGTTCGATGCGATGTCGGCGACACAGGTGTTCGAACCGTTGGCCATCAACCTGATGCGCGTCGGAGAAGAAACCGGACGCATGGGCACGATGATGATCGAGTTGGCCAACATCCTGAATCGCGATGTCGAGACCGGCATCAAGCGCGGCCTCACGCTGATCGAGCCCGCTCTGATCGTCATTCTGGGACTGTTGATCGGCGCGATCATCGTGTCGATACTGCTCGGCATTCTGTCGATCAATGACCTCGCTGTCTGATGCATTTCAACAAGGATTTCTCCATGGTTTGCCCGTCACAACTCACGCCCAACCGAACCGCCGCGCGCGGCTTCACCCTGATCGAACTCCTGGTGGTGCTTGCCATCCTGACCTTGCTGATCGGGCTCGTCGGCCCTCGCGTCCTGGGCCAACTCGGTGGCGCGAAATCGAAGACCGCAGCCGTGCAGATCGCTGACCTGGAAAAGACGCTTGAGCTTTACAAACTGGACGTCGGCCGCCTTCCGACCACCGAGGAAGGCCTCGATGCATTGATCAAGCGACCCGCCACAGCGAACGGATGGGCTGGTCCGTACCTGAAGGGTGGTGCGGTCCCGATGGACCCGTGGAACAAGCCATATCGGTACGCCGCCACCGGCGACAGCCAGATCGAGATCGTGTCGTTCGGCTCGGATGGCGCCGCCGGCGGTGAAGGCGAGAACGCCGACATTCGCAACACGAAGTAAGGGTCGACTCGGCTGCCCGAGATCCCGTCGTGCGCAATGAACACGGCTTCACGCTGGTCGAGTTGCTGGTGGTGTTCGCCATCTCGGCCCTGCTGATCGCACTGGTCCCCACCGCTTTCGACCGCTTGCGCGAATCGGTGCAGTACCGCGATGCATTGCGTTCAGTGATGAGCGATCTTCGTCAGGCCCGCTACCGCGCGGAGTCGCAAGGCACGGAAGTGCGGTTCAACGTGGACCTCTCCAAGGGTCTTTACGGCATTGAAGGAGCGGCGCCGCGCGAGTTGCCCGCACCGCTGAAGTTCAGGGTCACGGTGGCCAGCATTGAGCTGGCACCGCAGGAGGTGGCATCGATCCGCTTCCTGCCCGAAGGCGGCGCAACCGGAGGCAGCATCGACATCTTGCGTCCAGCCGGCAACGGTGCTCGCCTTCAGGTCGATTGGCTCTCCGGAGCGACGCACTTGCTCGGTCTGCCCCCATGAAATGCGGGACTCAGCGCGGCTTTTCCTTGCTGGAACTGCTGGTCGCGTTCTCGATCCTCGCGATGTCGCTCGGCGCTCTGTATCGGGCCAGCGGCGGCAATGTGCGCAATCTGCAGCAAAGCGAGCAACACCAGCGGGCTGCCGCTTTGGCCGAGTCGCTGCTCAGCCTGCGAGACACCGTGCCCCCTGCAGGCTGGGAACAGTCGGGCACCTCTGCCGGGTATGCCTGGCACATCCGCAGCAGCCCTTATCCGACGCAGGTCGCCAGCCTCAGTGCGCCCAAGCTGCATGAGGTGCTGATCACGATCGCATGGGGCGGCGAGAACACTCCGCATCAATTCGAGGTGGTGACACTGCTACCGGAGCAGCAACCCATGGAGCCCGGGCAACCATGAGGTCAGGCCTCCGCTCGGCCGCAAGATGGCGCAATCACGTCGGATTCACGCTGGTGGAAATGCTGGTCGTGATTTCGCTGCTTTCCGTCGTCATGCTTGCGCTGGGTGCGGCATTTCGAACCTTTGCCCAGACCGAAATCCGACTGGATCACCGCATGGAGGTGACGGACGAGTTTCGGGTGACGACGGGCTTCATCCGAAACATCCTGGGTCGAATATCCGTCCGCAAACCGGAACCGGCCTTGGCATCCCCTGAACGCAAGATCGTGATCGATGCGGATGCTCGATCCTTGGCTTGGATTGGCGTGATGCCCGCTCGGTATGGCGCGGGTGGTCTGCACTACTTCAGGCTGGCAGTAGAAAACATCCAGAATGAGAATAGCTTGGTGATCAGATACCAACCCTGCCTTGATTCAGCGGTCTTTCCAAACTGGGCCGAAACCGAATTCAAGGTGCTGGCCTCCAATATCACCAGTTTCGAAATTAGATACCAGAACAATCGTCAATCACCCAGTATTTGGTCAGCAAATTGGGGACCGGGAGACCGGCCACCCGACCGCGTGCAGATCCTGGTTCAGAGTGCCGGTATCGACTGGCCCGACATCGTGATAGCCCCGCGCACACTCCCCGGTGCGGGTGATCGATCCAGCGTATTTGTCGTCGGAGGAGCGCGGTGACCAGGCTCCAGACCACCCGTACCTGTCACCGCGGTGTCGCGCTGGTGGCGGTGCTGTGGATGGTTGCCGCCCTGAGCATCATGGTCGTCGGCATGTCCTATGGAGTCCGCGGAGAGACCCGCAAGGCATCCTTGGCGCGGCAAGGCATCGCGCTGGGAGCCCTCGGGAACGCCGCCATTGCTCTGGTTCTTCAGGAAATGGTGTCGTCGCCTGAACGGACAACGCACCTTTCATACAGAGATGTGACATACAAGGATCTTTCGATACGGGTAGAAATATTACCCATCAATGGTCTTATTGACATCAACAATGCATCTGAATCCCTCTTGGCAAAACTCTTTTCCATTCGGGGCGGCCTTGACATCGAACGGGCGAAAAATCTCGCTCAAAAGACCATCGATATACGATCCCAAAAGGATCTGTCTGGACAAACTAGGGGGTTTGAGTCAGTTGAAGATTGGCTCAAGGTACCCGGTATTGACTACTCGCTGTACGCTAGAATGAAAGACTTGGTCACCGCCAACTTGTTCGGGGTTGGCTCAGGTCGAGTCAACCCACTGGCAGCGCCCCGAGAAGTGTTGACCATCCTGACCGGAGGCAACGTCGAGCATTCTTCGAGAATCGCCTCCGACCGAGACTCCGACCGCGCCGGCATCGACACCACGATGCTCGATGCCAGTGACGTCGAGGCTGCCCCGACCAACCGTTTCCGCATCTCCGCGCGCGTAACTGCATCGACCAACACACCACTGTGGATCACGCAAACTGTCGACATCACTGCGAGCAAGCGAGACGGCTTGACCTGGCGGATCTTCAATGTTGAGCGCCGCTTCGAGTCTGCACGGCCCGAACGCTTGAACTGATTTCTCACTGCCCATGTCTGCGACATTGCCCCTGCCCGAACCTGCAAGATCTGAAACTCCCAGTCTGTGGGTGCGGCTCGCCAGCCTGGTGAGCAGGCGTTATCGCGCGCCGTTGCTCGATGGCCTGACGCCACCTCTGCCTGTGCGCCTTTTGCTGGCCGATGGATCAGAAGGCACCTGGCGCCAGGATGAGCCGCTGCAGCCCCACGCATCGCCCAAGCCCGCAGCCTACGGAACTGCGACACGCCTCACCGCGATAGCGTACCCGGAAGACCGCTTGCTGAGGCGCCAGCTCACGCTTCCGGACATGGCCGAAACCGAGGCTGCGCAAGCGGCTGAGCTGGATGCGGTGACCTCCAGCCCGTTCCGGTCGGACGATCTCGTCTGGGGTCATCGGTGCGTGCGATTACCAACGGGAACGCTGCAGGTTGACATCGTCTTGGCGTCACGAAAGCAGGTGCTGCAATACCTTGATCAGTTGGAAGTTCGATTGGCCGGGCCGAAGCCCCTTGAGACGTGGGTCGAGGTATGGGCATGGGCCGAAAGTGCCGCACCGGTGGTGATCCGCGGGTTCGGCGAAGGCCGAAGGATTCGCCGTCAGGCACGTCAACGCGGGTTGCTGTGCGGCCTGCTGTTTCTGCTGTGGGGCTTGCTGATGGGCATTGCGATCACCCCGACGGCCCAGCTTCGCCTGCAGGCCATCAAGGCAGTTGCGGCGTTCGACAACCTTCATCAAAAAACCTCCACGTTGGTACACAAACGCGAGTCCTTGTCGAAGACCGCCGATCAACTCGCAGTGATGGATGAGATCCTTTCGGAGCGAGTACGAACGGTCGAGACCTTGGGTTTGCTGACGCGAGCGCTCCCTGACGACACGTCGCTGCTCACCCTGCAGATACAGGGTTCGAAGGTCCGCCTCACCGGGCAGACATCCAACACCGCCGATCTGATGCAAAAGCTGGGCGGCTACCCGGGCATCAGGGACGTCAAGGCGCCGTCCGCGGCCACTCGCCCTCTGGGAACCAACAAGGAGAGCTTCTCGATCGAGCTTGAGCTGGTCCCGGAAGCGTTTCGAGTTGCCGAGCCTGGCCTTCCAGCATCTGCGGCCACCGCTGCGGGTGCAAGCACGAGTTCTCCGCAGCACAAGGCGACGTCGCCATGAACGCCGCCTTTCGCTGGCAGCGCGTTCCGCTGGCCATTCCGGTATTCCTGCTTCTGATCCTTTTCTCGGCGCTCGGCCTTTACTACGTCAAGGTGAAGCATGACTGGGCTACCGAACGGCTCCAGGAAATCGACCAACGGCATGCACGTCTGGCAGGCCTTGAAGCGAGTCGCGTCGAACTGGACAAGGCCGAATCGGCGGCTCGCGAGGCGCTTTATGCCATCGTGTATCCCGCGAATCAGGACGTCAGCCAAGCCGGCAACGACGCGCAAAGAAGGATCCGGGACGTGTTCACCAAAGCGGGCCTGCTGGTGGTCAGCAGTCAGGTGCTCGCGCCAAGAATTGATCGGGTGTTCGATCGCATCCCCATGGCCGTCCGCCTTGAAGGTGACCTCGTGGCGGTGCAAGGATCTCTCATGGAACTCCCGCAACTTTCACCCAAGGTTCTGGTTGACGGCATCACCGTGCAAACCATTGGCGCAGTCAAGGCGGATACCCCCCAGCGCCTGGCAATCCAGTTGAGTCTTTCTGTGTTGCGGGCTCGTCAATGAAGCGCTACACGATGCATGCACTCGTCGTGCTTGATGTGGCGTTGCTGGGAGTGCTCGCTTGGCTTTGGTTCGACCAGAACGGTCAGCCACGCGGTGTGGACTGGACGCCTCCAGTTGCCATCCAGCCCGATTTTTCGGGTGCGCCCCGTTCAAATTCTGAATCAAGCCCAGCGAGCATGGCATTGGTGCTCGATACGTTGGAACGCCCGCTGTTTTCTCCCAACCGGCGCCCACCGCCGCCGATCGTTGCAGCATCGTCCACCCCCGAACCCCCTCCGGATCCGCTGGCCAATGTCTTGATACAAGGTATTTTCTCCGGCGACGGCGTGGGAGGCATCATGGCAAGAGTCGATGGTGTTCCACGGCGCATCTCGATCAATGAGACCATCGGCAGCTGGATGTTGAAGAACATCGACGAACGCAACGTGACATTCGTTCGCAAAGACGAGACTCGCGTCGTGCAATTGCAGAGGGCGAAAGAGGCCCCACCACCGACGCTCAATACTGCGAACGCCCCGGCCCCCAGTCCTCAGCCAGCAGGCCCGCAGGCCTTGACCGCAGGCAATGCGGCGACGCAGGCAGCTCAAGAGTCGGTCCGCGACCGCTATCGGCGACGCAACGAAGCCCGGGCCAAAGCGGGGATGCCCCCCGTCTCCCTACCTGAATGACAGCAAACATGCTCAACCATCGCCACGTCCTCATTGCTGTCGCATTGATTGCAAGCCAGGTCTCCTGCGCTACGGCCGACGGGGTCCAGCAGAGCCGTTCAGCATCGACTCCTGAAGTCTCGGCGTCGGCGTCATCCTCGGATGCCACGATCTCTCCTGCACCTGCCCTGCGCGGCGAGTCCCTGGCGAAGCCTCCCGAAGATTCGCCATCCTTGAACAAACAAGTCACCGTTCTAGGCACCGATCGGGTGATTGCCGCGCGTCCAGCCACATCGGCCGTCGCGGGACCGGCAAGCAGCTTCAAGTTCGAAGAGACACCGATCACGGACGTGGCGCACGTGATTCTTGGTCAGATACTGAAAGTCGATTACGTACTGCACAAGCCGCTCAACGGCACCGTGACGTTGACCACCAAAGGCAGTGTGTCTGCGGACCAGGCCGCTGCACTGCTCGAAGGTGCTTTGCAGGCCAACGGCCTGCTGATGGCTCGCGATGGACGGGGGGTCTACCACGTCGGGCGGGCAGAAGCACTCAAGGGAATCGTGTCCGCCCCCAGGCAGAGCGGGAACGGCACCTTGCCGCCAGGCTATGGAGCGGTGATCGTTCCCCTTGAGAACATCGGCGCCGCAGAAATGGCCTCCATCTTGCGGCCCATGCTGCCACCAGAGGCACTGGTGCGTGTCGACACGTTGCGCAACCTGCTGGTGCTGGCGGGAACGAGAAACCAAGCCGAAGGTTGGCTAGAAATCGTGTCGACCTTCGACATCGACTTGCTCAAGGGCATGTCGATCGGCGTGTTCCCCTTGAAGTACGCCTCCATCAAGGATGTCGAGTCGGCGCTGCGAATGATCACCCCCGGAACGGCCCAAGCACCTGCAGGCGCCAGCGGCCTGTCGGCTTCATCGCCCGCAGCGGGTATCGCGCCAGCAGGCACGTCGCTCGAAATGCCCGCCTTGTTGGGCGGAGTTCGGATCCTCCCGATTGAGCGCATCAACAGCATCATCGCGGTCACCTCGAAAGCAGCGCGGCTCGAAGACGTGCGCCGCTGGATTGAACGACTGGATCAGCCGACCAACAGCTCGGAGACCCAGCTTTTCGTCTACCCGGTGCAAAACGGGTCAGCGCAGCATCTCGCTGCGGTGTTGAACGGAATTTACGGAAGCGACCCCCGCTCGTCGTCTCCCACCAGTTCGACCACCGGCGTGGCGCCCGGGTTAACGTCCGTTACGGCGAGTCAGGGGCAGCAGGGATCGGGCTTCGGATATTCGGGTTCGGGTTCGGGTTCGGGCACGACAACCACGCTATCTCGTCAAGGCAGCAGCAACAGCGGCAACTCGCAGGCAGTGACCTCCGTGACGCTGGCGCAAGGCACGCGGCTGATGGCCGATGAACTGAACAACGCCATCCTGGTCTACGGCAACCGAAGCGAGTACATGAAGATCGAGGACACACTGCGCAAACTCGATGTGCCTCCGACTCAGGTCTTGATCGAGGCAAGCATCATCGAAGTCACATTGAATGACGATCTGAAATACGGCGTGCAGTGGTTGTTCAACGACACATCCGGAAGCAACACCGGCACGGGCGTTCTGAGCACCGGCAATGGCGGCGTTCTGGGCGGGCCGCTGGCCGGCTTTTCGTACTCGCTGCGCAACTCTGCCGGCAATGTGCGCGCGGTGCTGAATGCGCTTGCTGAAAAATCACTCGTCAAGGTGATCTCCAGTCCTTCGCTGATGGTTCTCGACAACCATACGGCAGCCATTGCCGTGGGAAATCAACAACCCATCAGATCGGCAGTGACGATTGCCACGGGCGGCTTGTCCACGACATCGATTGAGTACAAGGACACTGGCGTGTCGCTCGCTGTCACACCGTCCGTCAATGCGGGCAACATCGTGACGATGCAGATCAACCAGGGCGTGACCGATGTCGGCCAGATTGACACGGCCACTGGGCAACGGACCTTCTTGCAGCGGCGCATTGACAGCAAGGTTGCCATCCGGTCTGGCGAGACCCTCGTGCTTGGAGGATTGATACGTGACAACACAACCACCGGCAAGAGCGGCATCCCACTGCTACAGGACATCCCGGTCCTAGGGAACCTGTTCGGCAGCAACACCACCAATACGGCTCGAACCGAGTTGCTCGTCGTGATCACTCCACGCGTGGTCCGATCGGACCAGGAAATACGTGACGTGAGCGGCGAGATGCGCGCCCGCATGAAGAGTTTTTCTGCTCCAGGGGCGCCCCTGATCCCGTGAGCGGCCGAAACGGCCCCGCCCCATTCGCCCTTCATCGATAACTATTCAATCAGGACTCGCGTGAACACATCACACCGCCACACAGCATCAATCTATTGCTCGTACCTCTTGCTTCTATCGCTCACCGCTTGTGGGGGTATGATTAAAAAGTCGCCTGAAGAGGCCGTTCGGGAACGTGCGGCCGAACGTTGGTCGTATCTGATTAAAGGCGACATGCGCAAGGCCTATGAACTTTCTTCTCCTTCATCTCGTGCAGTCGTCAGCTTCGAGCAATACCGAGGAAAGTTTGGCGGTGCCGTCACTTGGCGTTCAACTGAAATCACGTCTGTCGCGTGCGAAGTCGACAAGTGCACGGCAAAGGTTCGAATCGAGGCTGCGCCGTTGCTCGGCACCCGATTCGGGAATACACTTTTGACCTATGTCGATGAGACGTGGCTCCTAGAAGATGGGCAGTGGTGGTTTTTCCAGAAGCTTTGACGATGAATCTGCTTGGGGGGGGTCTGCATATCGAAATACACTGACACTTGTTGCACCCGAGCAACGTAAACTGTGCGTCAGATTAGCATTCGAACAATCAATTTTTTGCCTGTGCTAGCATGTCTCAGCGCTATCAACGTCGTCAGTAGCTGCGCTGATCAACTTTTTAATCTGGAGTCTTCATGAGAAAAAATATTCTCGCTTTGAGTATCGCTGCCATGGTTGGCAGCTTGGGTTTGGTCGGCGCCGCTTCCGCAGCCGTTATCACAACATCAACCGTGGTTGCGAACCCGACTGCCGACGCGTTCGTGGTCAGCCCGAACGGCATCGGTCACGTCCTGCTGGTTCCGTACTACACCGTTCAAAACGGCAACAACACCCTGCTCAGCATCGTCAATACCGACACACTGAATGGCAAGGTGGTCAAGGTTCGCTTCCGCGGTGCTTCGAACTCTGACGACGTTTTTGACTTCCAGATCTTCATGTCACCTGGTGACATCTGGAATGCAAACGTCCACATCAATTCAGAAGGCAAGGCTGAACTGTTCACGGCAGACAAGAGCTGCACCCTGCCGACTTCGGTCAATCAAGGGTTCGTGACCGATCGCCTGCCTTCGACCTACAGCGTTACGGACAAGAACAAGCAGACTCTCGAAGGTTATATCGAGATTCTGAACACGGCTGACGTCCCCAAGGCGAAGTTCGCGGCTCAAGCCAACCTGACTGGCACGGACAACCCCCTGTACACGGCAATCAAGCACGTGAACGGTGTGGCCCCTTGCACGCAAGCCATTCTTGACCTGACTGCAGTCGACCCAACCACGCACAGCGCGGTCGTAGATCTGGCGACGAACGCAGCGTATCAAGGCATGACGTTCCCGACCACGGGCCTGCTGGCCAACTGGACAATCATCAACGTGCCAGGTGCTACCACTTGGACGGGTGAGGCAACTGCCGTCGTTGCAGCAACCACTGCTACGACAACTGCTGCCGCCGGCAACCTGGTTTTCCACCCGCAAACCAACGATCCAGTGGCTGACCCTGAGGTCCGCACCGCTGATCCACTGCTTGCTGCTGGTAACACGGTTGTGAATAATCTTGGAGTTGCCACCGGTGCAGCCGTAACTGGCGCGGCCAACACGCCGGCCACCGTCGGTATCGTGCCAGCATCGATGTTCGACTTCCCGGATCTGTCTACACCGTATGTCGTGCGCCCGGCAGTTGCAGCCACCGCTCCTAAGGTCCAAGCTGCAGCTCTGACGGGTTCGCTGGCTGTCAGCGAAGTGAAGAATGAGTACCTGACGAACCCAGGCATCACGGCTGAAACGGATTGGGTTTTCTCCTCGCCGACTCGCCGTTACACGGTCGCCGTTGACTACTCAACAGCTCCATTCCGTCGCGTGTTCAGCGCTTACGGCGCCGCTGCTTCCCAGTACTTCTACGACCTGAACACGCTGTTTGACGCCGCCTCCGGTCAAGTCTGCGTGCTGAACGTGACCCCGAAGCCATATGACGCAGAAGAGCGCACGCCGACCGCTGGCGTTGGTTTCGTGATCTCCCCAGGGGGCCAAGCCGCTCCTCTGACGTTCTGCGGTGAAGTCAGTGTGTTGAGCTTCAACAACGCTGCCGGCACTTCGGTTCTCGGCGCCGCGCTGGCTCGCAAGGACATTGACGTGACCTACACGGACGGCTGGTTGAGCATCGCTACTCCGGGTAATGCTGGCATCGGCCTGCCAATTCTGGGTGCTTCGTTTGAGAAGGCATTCAATACGTCGGTTTCTCCAGGCATTGCTGGAAACTACGGCCTGACATTCGGACACCGCTTCACCCGTCCGGCTGGCTTCCTGTTCTAATTTGAACCAGTAAGCGTTACTGCTGTTGAAAAGGGCGGGGTTTCCCCGCCCTTTTTCTATTGGAGCGAACTAAACACATGCTCGCGGAAACCAACTGCAGTTCCAAGCGAAGCAGACAACACCCGCTCCCGCACATCTATGCATCGATACTCATTGCTCATGATCACCTCAACCGTGAAAACCCTTCATCGTTCGATTCTTTGTGCCGCCCTCATTTGTACATCGGCGATGGCAGACGAAGCGGCCATGTTTTCGAACGACGGGCTCAGCATCACCGCCACCGACATCAACGCCGAAGTGCAGCGCGTCCCGCCTGCAGCGCGAAAAGAGTCCCTGTCCAAGCCCGAGAACGTGACGCAGATCGCTTCCAATCTCTACGTACGACGAGCTTTGGCCGCAGAAGCCGTCCAGCAAGGACTCGCTGCCGACCCGCTGGTCGCTGCCGCATTGAAAATTGCACAAGACAAGGTGCTCTCAGACGCAATCCTGACCAAGATCGACCTGGCCAATACACCTTCGGATCAGGCCCTGGAACAATTCACACTGGCTCGATACCGCACAGAAACACAGAGGTTTCAAAAGCCGGAAGAAATTCATGCCCGACACATACTGCTCAAAAAAGGCTCTGCCGAAGCGCAGGCTCAGGCAGTAAAGATACTCACCGAACTGAAGGCGGGTGCCAATTTCGAGGAACTTGCAAAGCAATACTCGCAAGACCCCGGAAGCGCAGTCAAAGGCGGAGATCTGGGATTTTTTCGCCGAGGTCAAATGGTCCCCGAATTCGACACGGCCTTGGCGACATTGCTCAAACCCGGTGAACTCAGTGGCGTCATCGAGACCGAATTTGGTTTGCACATCATCCGCCTCGAGGAGCGCAAGGAAGCGCGTACCGCAAACTACGAAGAAGTTCGCACCACCCTGAAGCAGGAGACCCTCGCCAAGCTGTTGAACGAAGGTCGAGCACGCGAGGCTCAGCGCCTGCTGGGTGCCGCAAAATATGACCCCCACGCTGCCGCAGCCTATGCGGCAAGTCAGCAGCGCTGATCAAGTCGTGCTCACGCAATGTCTCGGAGCACATGAAGATCAGCAT
The DNA here is from genome assembly GCA_030654805.1 of Burkholderiaceae bacterium. Taxonomy (GTDB): domain Bacteria; phylum Pseudomonadota; class Gammaproteobacteria; order Burkholderiales; family Burkholderiaceae_C; genus PBB1. The sequence continues at coordinate 7,575 of JAURWR010000082.1, read as the reverse complement.
CTGACGAGTTGTCATTTTCGGACCGCTGATCACCCTGATGGCGCGGGCGTACGCCCGCTGCACCGCTTTTCTCCCAGCCTGCCGATCTCAGTGACCCGGGAATCAGTGTCGGCACTGTAGCCGCCAGAGGCGGATAACTGTAGCTCTTTGCTCCTTTGACTTGCTGCTTGCCCTTTTCGCGCGCAGCAGCACGCTCAGCCAGCGTCGGCTGGCGACTCCGGTGAAGGCGGTCTGTTGTGCAGGGCCGACTCATTCCTCGACCGTCGCGGCCTTCGAACGTAACGGTGTCGCCGCGTTCGAACTCACGCGCTTTGTGCAGCACGTGGCTGGGCCGACCCGGCTTGCCCGGGTTGTAGCCCAGCTCGGCACCCTCCTGGCGGCCGTAAAGCGGCTTGATGCTCGCGTCGATGTCGAGCACCCAGGGCTTGTCCAGTGCCTCGCGCACCGAATGCAACAGCGCCGGGCGCATCCAGGCCGTGCTGGCGGCCAAGTCGATGCGTTCGAGCGCCCGGCGCAGCGCGTCCTCGCTGACCACCTTGTTCATGCCCAGCGCCTGCGCGGCCACCGCGTCCCCGCGCGGCGCGGTGATGTGGGCATAGCGCCGGTGGCCCGCCAGCAGCCCCAGCATCAGTGTGCCCAGCACGTCGCGCTTGGTCGGCGCGTTGCCGCTGCTGTAGGCCAGCGGACAGGCTGAGACCCAGCGCTCGAACACCCCGGTGGCCGCCAGAAACTCGGCGAAGTACACAAGTTGTCCGTGCGGCGTCCCAGCGCAAGTGCATGCGCCCGCCCAGCAGGTCCACCACCTCAGGCTGCGAGACCTGTTCATCGCCCTGGACCAGGGCCCCTTGTCGCTTGCGTCTTGATTCAACCATCGGGTGAGTCTGCCAAAAATCAGCGCAACACCCCGCCGGGGCTGAATGTCCTCAGAGTTTGCGGCAGTCAACTGCCGCTTCTAGTTTCAACCGCTACGCAAACCGCACCAACCTGCTGTCGCAGCACGGGCAGTTCAAGCTGTCGCAAGATCAAGCCGCAGCCATCGTCGACCATGTTCAGCAAGTGATCGTGGCGCGCTGGTGGGCAGTTCTGCGCCAACAGGGCGCGACAGCCGCCGATTGCGAGCAAGTCGCCGGGGCGTTCAACTATCCCGGGTTCGAACTCGATCCGGTGCAGGTTCTGGACGTTCGGTGAGGCGCAGGCACGGCGTCGGCGCCAATCGGTCGGCGCAAGCGGTCATCAGCTGCGCGGCGCGAGCACCCACACCCGCAACGGCTGCTTCATGCGGCCGGCCTGCTGCTCGGCGTTGTCACCCCAGCCCCAGAAGTAGTCGACCCGCACGGCGCCCGTGATGGCACTGCCAGTGTCCTGCGCCATCACGACACGGCGCAGCGGGATGTTCGACAGCGGCTCGGTGGTGTCGAGCCACAGCGCCGTGCCATAGGGAATGCTGGTGGGGTCGATCGCTACCGAGCGGCCGGGCGTCAACGGCACCGCCTGAGCACCACGCGGGCCCACGGTGGGATCGGGCAGCGGCTCCTCGCGAAAGAAGACCACACGCGGGTTGGACCACAGCAGCTCGCTGATGCGCTGCGGGTTCAGTTGAGCCCAGGCCTTGATGCCGGGCCACGACGCCTGATCGACGCGCAACTCGCCCTGATCGATCAACCAGCGACCGACCGACTTGTAGGGCTGATCGTTGTGCCCCGCAAAGGCAACTCGCACCTGACGCCGGCTGCCGTCGGCTTCGGTGATCGACAACCGTCCCGAGCCCTGGATCTGAAGGATCAGCAGGTCGAGCGGGTCGGTCACATAGGCCAGCTCGCGGCCGCGCACGCTGGCCTGGGCGGCTGGCAGCGTATCGAGCTGCTGGCGCGTCCAGTACGGCTTGCGGCCGGCCAGGTCGGCCGGCGGTGCGTGGACCGGAACCCGGAACCGGCCCTGCGGCGTGCGTCGCGCTTCGATCAGCGGTTCGAAGTAGCCGGTGATCAGCCCCTGGTCCGAGCCCTCAATCGACTCGACCCGATAGGGCTGCAGATGGCGCTGGAGCCAGGCTCGCGTGCTGGCGTCGTCGACCGGTGCGGCGCGGCGCGCCTCGGCGCAGACGCTGGCCCAGCCCGCCGCCGGCTTGTCGCAGCCACGCAGCAACGCGGGCCACAGCTCGGCGGTGCGATCGGCGTCCCAACCGGGCAGGTCGCTCCAGCGCGCCGGCACCCAACGGGCGCGCCCGCGCTGCACACTGCCTTCGGTGGCCGGTGCCTCCGGCGGTCGGGCCGCCGGCGGGAGCGATTCGACCGACACCGGGGTGCCGGTGGGCACGCTGGAGCAGCCGAACAGCACTCCTAGAATCAGTGCGCACAAAGCGAGGATGCGTGTCATGTGGCTGTTGATCCTGGAAGCGTTGGGTGCCACGGCGCTGTTGGTGCTGATCGTCTGGTGGACGATGTTCTCGGGCCGCCGCAACGGAGAGCGCGACGCACCGGATTCTCGTCACTGAGCCGTCCTCACGCACCAACTGCCGTCGAATTCAGTCGAGTGGCTTGGGCGGCAACACGAACGAAACCGGGTGGCTGCGCACGCGCCGGAAGATCGCCTTCCGGATGCGGCTGCGGTCGGCGAGTCGGATGCCGCGCGATCGCATTGCGACCCTGAACGCGAGGAAGAAGCTCACCGTGAGATTCAGCAGGCCGGTCACGACGATGCCGGCCACGCACCACCAGAACGGACCCTGCTGCAGCACCGACAGGCCCTGCGCGGCCGCAGCGGCAGCGAGCTGCCCGGTCGACAGGGTCACGTGCCTGACCTCGATGGGCAGCCCGAAGAACAGTGCAACCGCCGGGACGATGCCCAGCATCAGGCCCAGCGAGATGTTCGACGCGAACCCGGAGATGTTGGTCCGCCAGTAGATCGCCCAGCGCTGCGCGCGGGCCGTGCCCAGGCGATCCACGATGCGCGGGTTCCAGGCGATCGCGCTGTCCAGGCGGTGCCAGACGAACCAGTTCTCGACCCAGCCAGCGATCAGCGAGCTGGCGAACAGCAGCACCCCGGTGAAGGCCGCAAACAACGCGGTCGGGCCAAGCAGCGTGATCGAATCCAGCACGTGCTCGGCCGCGTGCCCGTGGACCAGCGGCGTGCCGAACAACGCCTGGCTGGCCCACTGCACCAGCAGCACCAGCGGGATGACCGCTGCCAGGTTGCCGAAGATGCCGGCGGCCTGCGAGCGGATCAGGTTCGCGACCTCGTCGACGAACCGGTCGACGGCAGCATCGTCGGCGACGTCGGCCAGCTTCTCGGCCAGCGCGGGTGCGGTCATCGCCGGTTGCTTGGTCGCCACCGTCCAGTGCAACAGGTGCACGATGACGAAGCTGACCGCGTAGTTCATGCCGGCCCAGAAGCCGCCCCAGAACGCCGACAGGCCCAGCGCGAGCACGAAGAACTTGACGAACGTGGTGCCGGCAATCACCGCCCCGCCGCCTGCTGCCGCGCCGAGCATGTGGCGGTAGGCCGCGCTGTCTCGGGTGATGTAGTGATCGCCGGTTTCCGCGCTGCGCTCGGCCACCTTGCGGGCCAGCAACGAATAGTGCCGCGCGAACAGCGCGCGGATGCTGCGACGTTCTGCGGCGGTGGTCACCAGTTCGGCGAGCAGCCGCGTCACCTCGCGTGCCGGCTCGCGGCTGATGACGCAGTTGAGCAACTGCTCGATGCGGTAGGTGCGCTGCCGCAGCTGATCGACGTCGAACACCACGTTGATCGACACGCCGTGTTCTTCGAGGTGCCCGTGCACACTGTCGGCGCACTGGCGGCAGCTGTCGAGGAGCGCGCGCAGATACTGGGCTTCGCGCAGCAGCGCCGCGTCGTCCTGCGACGGCACCAGCGCCAGCTCGCGGATGCGCTCGGCGACGACCGCGAGCTGGCGGAACGGCGCTTCGGTGAGCAGTTCCGGGCTCATGCGCCGTCGCAGCGCACCCGAAAAGCCGGCAGCGCGCACTGCACTGGCCAGATACATGATGGCGTCGAGCAGCGGCGTCAGCCAGGCGCGCTCCACCACCGGAGGGCTCGGCACCAGATTCAACAGCCGCGCCAGCGTCACCTCGTCCAGCGACTCCAGCCACAAACCGTCGTCCTCGCCCGGAAACAGCAGCCCGAACAGTTCGGACGGATCGGTGCTGGCCGGCGTCAGCGGCAGCAGCTTGAGTTTCAACCGCTGGCCGATCTCTCCGAAAAAATTGGCACGCGACGAGAAACCGAAGTCGGCGAACAGCGCAGCACTGTCCATCTCGGCCCAGAAGCGACCGAGCACGGTGGCCACCTGGACACGGTGCTCGGGGTGTCGGTCGAGGACATTGAGCAGATGCTTGAGCCGAAGCACCGGGCGGGGTGTCGCGCGCGGCGCCTCATCGTCGTCGGCTGCAGCATCACCGCCTGCGTCGCCGGCACCCGACAGCGGCGCGTGCCTCAGCCACTCGAGCGCACGGATCACCCACAGGTTGCGGTCGGGCAGCGGCGCCTTCGGGTCGGCCGCATGGGCGGCGGCATTGAGCAGCGCCGTCAGGTCCCACACCGACGAGGAAGCCGCCGACCATTCCACTGGGTTCAACGATGGGCGCGGTATTGCAACCGCATCAGTGCAGCGCCGAAGCGAGCGTGAGCCCGAACTCGGGCACCAGTGCATCGAACGGTTCGGCCTCGTCGGTCATGCACATGAAGGTGCCACGCATCGTGCCGTGAGGCGTGGCGATGCGGGTCCAGCTCGTGTATTCGAAATGCTCGCCCGGCTTGAGCACCGGTTGATGGCCGACCACGGCGAGGCCGCGGACCTCCTCGATGTGGTTCTCCGCGTCGGTGACGATCCAGTGACGGGCAATCAGCTGGGCGGTGACGTCACCGGTGTTGCGTATCGTCACCGTGTAGGCGAATGCGTACTGGTGCTCCTTGGGGTCGGATTGCTCGGCAAGATGCCGCACGGAGACAGAGCATGTGAATTCAGGACGGGCCATCGGGCCATTCTAGGAGGCAGCTCGCCTCGCCGCCGAACACCCTCACGCGGGCAGCGCCCTGATAATGCGCACCCTGGCCGCCGGGCGCGGTCCCGGGCCGTGGAGGGCCCCGCAACGTGATCACCGACACCGAATTCCAACGCCTCGCCGACGAGGGCTACAACCGCATCCCGCTGATTGCGCAGGCCTTCGCGGACCTGGAAACGCCGCTGTCGCTGTACCTGAAACTCGCCTGCACCGATGAGCTCGGCCAGCCGTCGGACGCGCATCGGCGACACAGTTTCCTGCTCGAATCGGTGGTCGGCGGCGAGCGCTTCGGTCGCTACTCGTTCATCGGCCTGCCGGCACGCACGATGCTGCGAGCAACCGGCTTCCAGACCGAGGTGGTGACCGACGGGGTCGTCGTTGAAAGGCACGACGGCAATCCGCTGGACTTCATCGCCGCGTACCAGCAGCGCTTCAAGGTGGCATTGCAACCCGGTCTGCCCCGCTTTTGCGGCGGCCTCGCCGGCTACTTCGGCTACGACGCGGTCCGAGCCATCGAGCCCAAGCTGGCCCACACCGAACTGCCGGGCGGGCTCGGCACGCCGGACATCCTGCTGCTGCAATGCGAAGAACTGGCCGTGATCGACAACTTGTCGGGGCGGCTGTCGCTGATCGTCTACGCCGACCCGACGCAGAGCGACGCGCTGCCACGTGCCAAGCGCCGCCTCGCCGCGCTGGCCGACAAGCTGAAGAACAGCGTCGTGGCGCCACCGGTGGAACGGCGCAAGCCGAACGAGGTGCTGCGCGACTTCGCCAAGGACGACTACATCGCGGCGGTGCTGAAGGCCAAGGAATACATCGCCGCCGGCGACATGATGCAGGTGCAGGTCGGGCAGCGGCTGCGCAAGCCCTACACCGAGAACCCGCTGAGCCTGTATCGCGCACTGCGCTCGCTGAACCCCTCGCCGTACATGTATTTCTACGACATGGGCGATTTCCAGGTCGTCGGCGCCTCGCCGGAAATCCTGGTGCGCCGCGAACACACACCCGCAGGCGACAAGGTGACGATCCGCCCGCTGGCTGGCACGCGGCCGCGCGGCACCACGCCCGAGCACGACCTGGCGCTCGAGGCCGAACTGAGCGCCGACCCGAAAGAGCGCGCCGAGCACGTGATGCTGATCGACCTGGCGCGCAACGACATCGGTCGCATCGCGAAGACCGGCAGCGTCAAGGTGACCGAGGCGTTCACCGTCGAGCGCTATTCGCATGTGATGCACATCGTCAGCAACGTCGAGGGCCTGCTGAAGGACGGCATCACCAACCTCGACGTGCTGAAGGCCACCTTCCCCGCCGGCACGCTGACCGGTGCGCCGAAGGTGCGCGCGATGGAAATCATCGACGAGCTGGAGCCCGTCAAGCGCGGCATCTACGGCGGCGCCTGCGGCTACCTGAGCTTCGCCGGCGACATGGACGTGGCGATCGCCATCCGCACCGGCATCGTCAAGGACGGCATGCTCTACGTGCAGGCGGCCGCCGGCATCGTCGCCGATTCGGTGCCCGAGCTGGAATGGCGCGAGACCGAAGCCAAGGCGCGCGCGCTGATCCGCGCGGCGGAGCTGGTCGAAGAAGGCTTTTGATACCCGCTCTCGCTTTCCAACATATCGAATCAACCGAGGCCAGCACGGGAGCGCTGCGCCGAGTCGCTGTGTTGCGCTCATGTCACCCGGGCCGGAAGAGACCGGCCCTCCTTCTTTACTTCGCTCCACACAACGACTCGTCACAGCGCTCTTGCCAACACCGAAGCAGTCGGGGTTTTGAATGCCTTCGCGTGCAACCACCGTGCCTGCTGTCGGGGGCGTGGGGTGACCGGCGCAGCGAAGTGAAGGAGGAGGGCCTGGCTTTTCAGGCCCGGGGGACATGAGCGGAGCCGGTCACCCTGCGCCCTCGGCAGCAACGCACTCAAGCTTGCATGCGGACAGCCTTGAAAACGGGCCCACCGAACGACTGACAACCCTTCCGGGTGACAGGTTTGATTGCAAGTCCGTAGAAAAGAGCTGGGATGCAGCGAAGTTGGGGCCCTGTGACCTCAGCCCTGCACCAGTCGCCGGCTCTTCGCGATCGACATCAGGATGCCGAGGCCCAGGCCCAGGATCACCATCGCGGTGCCGCCGTAACTGACGAACGGCAGCGGCACGCCGACCACCGGCAGGATGCCGCTGACCATGCCCATGTTGACGAAGGCATAGGTGAAGAAGCTCAGCGTGATCGAGCCCGCCAGCAGGCGCGTGAACACGTTGGGCGCCTCGGACGCGATCATCAGCCCGCGCACGATCAGGAACAGGAAACCGAGCATCAGCGAGACGCAGCCGATGAGGCCGAACTCTTCGGAGTAGGCGGCGAAGATGAAATCGGTGGTGCGCTCGGGGATGAATTCGAGGTGCGTCTGCGTGCCCTTCATGAAGCCCTTGCCGGTGACGCCCCCCGAGCCGATCGCGATCATCCCCTGGATGATGTGGAAGCCCTTGCCGAGCGGGTCGGTGGTCGGATCGAGCAGCGTGCAGACCCGGTTCTTCTGGTAGTCGCGCAGCATCGGCCACTT
>JAURWR010000083.1 GCA_030654805.1 Burkholderiaceae bacterium | reverse complement strand
AGGGAGGTACCCAGTGTCTCCGGCACGCGCGCCCTCATCACACGCCCGTTTCATGGGTCGTGGGTCGCGCGACGCGCGGTGGAGCCACTGAGATGGCCGGCACCAAGACCGCCGGCTCCAGCCTGCTCCCCTGGCTCGGTCTCGCGCTGCTGATCATCGTGGCCGATCAGCTGACCAAGACGCTGATCCTCGGCCGCTTCCAGCTCGGCGACAGCCACACCGTCACCTCGTTCTTCAACATCGTGCGGGTGCACAACGCGGGCGCTGCGTTCAGTTTCCTGGCGGGCGCGTCGGGCTGGCAGCGCTGGTTCTTCGTCGCGCTCGGGCTGGCGGCGACCGTGTTCATCGTCTGGATACTGAAGCAGCACGCCGGGCAGCGGCTGTTCAGCCTGGCGCTGTCGCTGGTGCTCGGCGGCGCGCTGGGCAACGTGATCGACCGCCTGCTGCACGGGCATGTGATCGACTTCCTGCAATTCCACTGGGGCTTCCTGTCGCCGATGTTCGCGGGCGGCTATTTCCCCAGCTTCAACATCGCCGACAGCGCCATCACCGTCGGTGCGACCTTGCTGATCCTCGACGAGTTGCTGCGGGTGCGCAAGACCCGCTGAACACCGACGCCGGGCTGGCGCATTGACGTAAGTGCGGGGTGCAATGGACGGATTGCACCGGCACACTGAACGTCATGAACGCACAGTCCGAGATCGAAAACAACGGCGAGCGGGTGCGGGCGAATGCCACGAACACGGTGTTCGACCTGCCGCTCAGCACCTTGCCCTGGCATGCGCCTTTTCAATGGTTGAGGCTGGGTTGGCATGATTTCGCACGCACTCCCCTCCTCGGCCTGTTCTACGGTGGCTGCTTCACGGGCATGGGCTGGCTGCTGCTGTATGTGTTCGAGCACGCTGCGGCCTACACGCTCGCGTTGAGCGCGGGCTTCCTGCTGGTGGGCCCGTTCCTGTGCCTGGGGCTGTACGACGTGAGCCGCAAGCTCGAAGCCGGTGACAAGCCCGGTTTCGTTTCATCGCTGACCGCCTGGAGCACACGCGCGAGCACCATGGGCATCTTCGGCGGCGTGCTGCTGATCTTGGAGATGCTCTGGGCGCGCTCGTCGCTGATCGTGTTCGCCCTCAGCTTCAACGGCATGCCCGACTTCAAGGGTTCGTTGCTGGCGCTGCTGAACCCCGCCAACCTCGGGTTCATCGTCACCTATCTGATCGTGGGCGCCCTGTTCGCGGGGCTGATCTTCACGATCAGCGTGGTCTCGATGCCGATGATCCTGGACCGGCAGACCGACGCCATCACGGCGGGCCTGACCAGCCTGCGGCTGTGCCTCACCCAACCCGGCGTGATGCTGCTGTGGGGTGCTGTGGTGACGCTGATCGTAGTGCTGGCGATGCTGCCCGGGTTCTTCGGCCTGCTGATCGCCGGGCCGGTGATCGGCCACGCCTCGTGGCACGCCTACCGGGCGGCCGTTCCGCGCTGACGCCGTCGGACGTTCAAGGCAGCAGCACGCTGCAACCGGTCGTCAGCCGCGCTTCCAGATCGCGGTGCGCCTGCGCCGCATCGGCCAGCGCGTAGCGGCGTTCGACCGGGATGCGCACCGCGCCGCTGGCGACGACGGCGAACAGGTCGTCGGCCATCGCCTGCGTGGCCTCGCGCGTGGCGATGTGAGCGAACAGCGTCGGGCGCGTGACGTACAGCGATCCCTTGGCCGCCAGCACGCCCAGATCCACGGGCGGCGCCTTGCCTGATGCATTGCCGAAGTTCGCCAGCAGCCCGAAGGGCTGCAGCACATCGAACGACTTCTCGAAGGTGTCGAGCCCGACCGAGTCGTAGACCACCTTGACGCCGCGGCCGCCGGTGATCTCCTTGACCCGCGCGACGAAATCCTCGCGTCGGTAGTTGATGGCGTGCGCGGCGCCGTGCCGCAGCGCCAGCGCGCATTTCTCGTCGCTGCCGGCCGTGCCGATCAGATTCAGACCCAGTGCGCGCGCCCACTGGCACGCGATCAGCCCAACGCCGCCGGCCGCGGCGTGGAACAGGATGAAGTCGCCCCCCTGCAAGCCGCCCTGCGGCAGCGTCTTCTTCAGCAGGTACTGCGCAGTCAGGCCCTTGAGCATCATCGCGGCGCCGGTCTCGAAATCGATGGCGTCAGGCAACTGGACGACGCATTTCGCCGGCATCACGCGGGCCTCGCAGTAGCTGCCCGGCGGGGCGCTGGCGTAGGCCGCGCGGTCGCCGGCGCGCAGGTGGGTCACGCCGTCACCGACCGCCTCGACGACACCGGCTGCTTCCATTCCCAGCGACGCGGGCAGCGGCAGCGGGTAGAGCCCGGTGCGGTGGTAGACGTCGATGAAGTTGATGCCGCAGGCGTGGTGGCGGATGCGGATCTCGCCCGGCCCGGGCTCGCCGATCGGCACCTCGACCAGATGCATGGCCTCGGGCCCACCGGGTTGGTCGATGCGGATCGCTCGGGTGGTGAATTGGCGGGTGGCTGACATGCAGGGGCTCCTCGATGAAACGATGGACTATCGTGCCCGAAGCCCGAAACGCGCACACGCCGGGGGTCGATCGAGAAGCCTGGCCATGAAAAAGCTCACCACCGCCCCCAACCTCGCCATCGCCACGTTGTGGGCCGACCTGCTGTGCCACGCGGGCGTGCCGACGACGGTCCAGCGCGCCTACAACAGCAGCCTCGCGGGGCAGGTGCCACCCGACCAGACGCTGCCAGAGTTGTGGCTGACCGACGCCGACAACTTCGAGCGCGCCGAACGCCTGCTCGTCGAACTGCAGCATCCGGTGTCGCGGCACTGGATGTGCCCCGCCTGCCGCGAAATGATCGACGGCCCGTTCGAGCAGTGCTGGAACTGCGGCGCGGCGATGCCGTAAAGCTCGTCTGCGGGATCAATACACCGCGTCGTGATCGCCCACGTTGATCGGAACGATCTCCTGCTCGCTGATCAGCAGATGCAGCGTGATCCGGTACGACAGGTTGATCGAGACCGAATGCACCCCAGTCAGCCGTCCGCTCAGTGCATGCAGGCGCAGTGTGGGGTGATGCGGATTCAGCTCCAGCAGCGCCAGCGTTTTTTCGTAGGCGCGGGCCATCTCCGGATGGCGCTGCAAAAAGCGCACCGCGATGCGCGTGTAGCGCTCGGTGTAAATGATTCTGTAGACCATGCCCGAGCCGCGCCGGATGTGCCGAGACCCGATCAGCGAGGCGCGCGTCCGACGCTCTTGCTCGGCGTGCTGGTCGGTCGTTGGCGCGTTTTGGTCTTGTTTGCAGAGGCAGGCGCAATCACGCTGCCGGCCGCAGCTTGGCTGGCGATCATGGATTGCAGGCGGGCCACATGCTGCGCAGGCGACTCGACCACGAAGCGGCCTGCGGCGATCTCGGCCCGGCTCTCGGCCAATGCAGCCTCGAGTTCGCACTCGCGCAGATGTTGGTAATGGGCGAGTTCCATCACCACGTAGCGGTCGGTGCCACGCACGGAAACGACGGCCTCGGTCTGCCCTTCGGCCAGCGACGCTTCGATGGCGGCGATGCCGCGGGTCTTCAGGTCATTGGCGGTGAGGTGGGACATGGCGTTGACATTCAATAGCCCGATCAGCGCATTCTAAATCATGCGATCAATCGTGCGATTTATTGAGACACCCGGTCCACAAGACAAACAGGGATCGGAAGCGGTGGGCTTGCAGCAAATCAATATTTCCATAAAAATGGAAATATGGAAGAGACAGAAGTCGTCGTCGCACTCGCCGCCCTGGCTCAAGCGGCCCGCCTGCGGGTGTTCCGGGCATTGGTCGTTGCCGGACCGCAGGGCATGACGCCCAGCGGTCTGGCCGAAACACTGGTGGTGCCAGCATCGACGCTGTCCTTCCACCTCAAGGAACTGATGCACGCCGGATTGATCTCGCAGCAGCGCGACGGCCGCAGCCTGATCTACCGCGCGGCGTTCGATCGGATGAACGATCTGATGGGCTACCTGAGCGCGAACTGTTGTCAGGGTGAAAGTTGCATCGCCGCGGCAGCGCCCGCCTGCACGACCTGCTGAGCGTCCGCCGCGAACGCACCGCCTCGCTTTCCGTTCTTCATCTCATCCCAGGAGTTCCCATGTCCGACACCCCGAAACACGTTCTGTTCGTCTGCACCGGCAACTCGGCCCGCTCGATCCTGGCCGAGGGACTGCTCAACGAACTGGGCAAGGGTCGCTACATCGCGCACTCGGCCGGCAGCCATCCGAACGGCGTCGTGAACCCGTTCGCGCTGTCGACCTTGCGCGCACTGGGCATCCCGACAGAAGGCTATCGCAGCAAGAACTGGGACGAGTTCTCGCTGCCCGGCGCGCCCGCGCTCGATTTCGTCTTCACCGTGTGCGACAACGCGGCCGGCGAGATGTGCCCCGTGTGGCCCGGTCAGCCGATGACCGCGCACTGGGGCGTGCCCGACCCGGCGGCGGTCGAAGGCACGGATGAAGAGAAGGCACGAGCCTTCATGGCCACCGCGGTGACGCTGAAGCGGCGCATCGAGCTGATGTTGTCGCTGCCGATCGAAAGCCTCGACCACATGGCGATCCACCATGAGTTGAAGCAGATCGGCAACGCCTGACCCGCCCGACCCGACCATGAACACCACCACCTTGCCTGCACCCATCGCCGCACCCGCGCCCATGAGCGTCTTCGAGCGCTACCTGACCGTCTGGGTCTTCCTGTGCATCGTCGTCGGCATCGCCCTCGGCCAGCTGTTCCCCGGCCCGTTCCAGGCCATCGGCCGCATGGAATTCGCCCGGGTCAACCTGCCGGTCGGGCTGCTGATCTGGGTGATGATCATCCCGATGCTGCTGAAGGTCGACTTCGCGTCGCTGTCGCAGGTGAAGCAGCACTGGCGCGGCATCGGCGTCACGCTGTTCGTCAACTGGGCGGTCAAGCCGTTCTCGATGGCATTGCTGGGCTGGATCTTCATCCGCCACGTCTTTGCACCGTACCTGCCGGCCGATCAGGCCGACAGCTACGTCGCCGGGCTGATCCTGCTGGCCGCCGCGCCGTGCACCGCGATGGTCTTCGTGTGGAGCCGACTCACCGGCGGCAACCCGCTGTTCACGCTGTCGCAGGTGGCGCTCAACGACACGATCATGGTGTTCGCGTTTGCGCCGATCGTCGCGCTGCTGCTCGGCCTGTCGGCCATCGTGGTTCCGTGGGACACGCTGATCACCTCGGTCGTGCTGTACATCGTGATCCCGGTCGTGCTGGCGCAGTTATGGCGCCGCGCCTTGCTGCGGCGCGGGCAAGCGTTTTTCGATGCGCTGCTGGAGAAGATCGGACCGTGGTCGATCACCGCCCTGCTGGCCACGCTGGTGCTGCTGTTCGCCTTCCAGGGCCGCGCCATCATCGACCAGCCGCTGGTCATCGCGATGCTGGCGGTGCCCATCCTGATCCAGGTGTTCTTCAACTCGGGGCTCGCTTACTGGCTGAATCGCCGTCTGGGCGAATCGCACAGCGTGGCCTGCCCGTCGGCGCTGATCGGAGCGAGCAACTTCTTCGAGCTGGCCGTGGCCGCCGCGATCAGCCTGTTCGGCTTCGAGTCGGGTGCCGCGCTGGCGACGGTGGTCGGCGTGCTGATCGAGGTGCCGGTGATGCTGCTGGTGGTCAAGTGGGTCAACGACAGCAAGGGCTGGTACGAGCGTGGGATCAACAAGAGCGGACAACGTGCCTGAATCACTGCTTGAACTTCCGAATGTCGATGCGGCGCTGTTCTCGGTTCCCACGGTCGCGCAGTTGCAGGCCGCTACACCATCGCGACACGCGCCACGCTTCCTGCTGCTTTACGGTTCGCTGCGCGAGCGCTCCTACAGCCGCCTGCTGGCACAGGAAGCGGCGCGGCTGCTCGAAGCGATGGGCGGCGAGACGCGTCTGTTCGACCCCACCGGATTGCCGCTGCCCGACGGCGCGCCCGATTCACACCCCAAGGTCGTCGAGCTGCGCGAGCTGGCCGACTGGTGCGAAGGCATGGTGTGGTCATCGCCCGAACGGCACGGCGCGATGAGCGGCATCCTGAAGGCGCAGATCGACTGGATTCCGCTGGCCCTCGGCGCCGTGCGACCGACGCAGGGCAAGACGCTCGCGGTGATGCAGGTCTCGGGCGGCTCGCAGTCGTTCAACGCGGTCAACCAGCTGCGCGTGCTGGGCCGCTGGATGCGCATGCTGACGATCCCGAACCAGTCGTCCGTCGCGAAGGCGTTCCTCGAATTTGACGATGCCGGCCGGATGAAGCCGTCGGCCTACTACGACCGCGTGGTCGACGTCATGGAAGAGCTGATGAAGTTCACGCTGCTGACGCGCGACGCCGCGCCGTACCTGGTCGACCGCTACAGCGAGCGCAAGGAAAGCGCCGAGGCGCTGTCGCAGCGGGTGAACCAGCGAAGCATCTGAGACGTCGGATCGACCGATCCGCTCACCCGGGTTTGTGCGTGTCGGGCGGGCTGACCAGTTTCGACAGCTCGGCCAATCCGATCGGCGGACGAGACAGCCACGGCAGCACGTACAGGCGCTTCGCCAGCCCGGCGTGCAGACGCGCCATCTGCTTGCGTTCGCCGGCCAGCCGCGCAGACAGCAACGGGTCGTGCGTTCCTGCGGCGACGATGCTCTTGTTGAGCACCCAGGCGTGCGGCTCGATGCGGGCGCGGCGCAGATCGTCCTGAAGCGCCGCAGCCTGCGACACCGGCGTCACCTCGGGCAGCGTCACCAGGATGATCTTCGTGTACGCCGCGTCCTGCAGCCGCATCAGCGGCGTGACGACGCGCGCGGTGCTGCGCCCCTCGAACTCCCGCATCATCTGCCGGTGGTAGGCGCCGGTCGCATCCATCAGCAGCAGTGAATGCCCGGTGGGCGCGGTGTCCAGCACGACGAAGGCGCTGCGACCTTCGCTGACGATGCGCGAGAACGCATGGAAGACGGCCACCTCCTCGGTACACGGCGAACGCAGGTCCTCGAGCAGCAGCGACTGTTCCTGCACATCGAGACCGGGTGACTTGGCCGCCATGATCTTGTCGATGTAGTGCTGCGTCTCGGCCTTCGGGTCAATGCGGCTGACGTGCAGGCCCGGGACCTCACCGGCCAGCGTCCCGACCACGTGGGCCGCCGGATCGGTGGTGCTCAGGTGCACCGTCTTGCCGCGCTGGACGAGGCCGAGTGCCAACGCCGCCGCCACCGTCGTTTTGCCGACACCGCCCTTGCCCATGACCATGATCAGACCGTGTTCGGCCGTGGCCAGTTCATCGGCCAGCGCATCGAGGCCGGGGAAGTGCTCACCGGGCTCGGTCGGTGCGACGGGCGACACCCCGGTAGGCTCGATGACGTCGGTCTGCGCACCGAGCAACGCACGCAACGCGGGCAGGCCGACGGTATCGAAAGACCGCAACGGAACGCGGTCCTGAGGCAGCGCGCGCAGCGACGGCGCCATGTCCGCCAGCGCCTGCAGCCCCAGGGCCTCGATGGCACAAGCCACGGCGTCGGTGCGATCGCGGGCGTGGAACACGCCGTTGATGACCAGCCGCTGATTGTTCAAGCCGAGTGCGCACAGTTCCTCGGAGGTGCGCGCCGCCTCGGCCACGGCGCCGGCGTCCGGCCTTGTCACCAGGACGACCGTGGTCAGCGCCGAATCGCTCAAGGCATCGAGCGCAGCCTGGAAGCGAACTTCCTGCATCTTCAGACCGGAGTGCGGGCCGAGGCACGACGCGCCGCGATCGTTTCCACTGAGAAAGCCGCTCCAGGCCTTCGGCAGGCTCAGCAAACGCAAGGTGTGACCCGTCGGCGCGGTGTCGAAGACGATGTGATCGAAGTGTTCGGCATCGCCCGACAGCAGCGACGCGAACTCGTCGAACGACGCGATCTCGGTGGTGCAGGCGCCAGACAACTGTTCGCGCACGGTCGCCCGATCGCTGTCACTGGAGTCGGCGCTCATTTGCGCGATGACACGCTGGCGATACGACTCGGCCGCCGTGTCGGGGTCGATGTTCAGCACCGACAGCCCGGGCGCACCCGGCACCGGCGTCGGCGTGTTGCGCAGCTCGATGCCCAGCATCTCATCGAGGTTCGAAGCCGCATCGGTGCTGACCAGCAGCACCTTCTTGCCCGCGTCCGCCAAGGACAGTGCGGCAGCCGTCGACAGCGATGTCTTGCCGACGCCACCCTTGCCGGTGAAGAACAGGTGTCGCGTCGGCCGGTTCAGGAATCCTGGCGTATCCGGGCGCAGCCAGCTCAGCACTTCCGCATGGGACGGAATCCCCCCGCTGTGCACGACCTGGTCGCCGATCACGACGGCGGGCGTGTGGCTGACGCCGAAGCGCCGGATGCTGTCCGGGTTCTCGATCTTCAGGATGTCGACCTCGATCCCCGCCGCCAGGGCGACCCGCTCGATCATCGCGACGGTGCTGCGGCACTTGCTGCACCCCGTCCCCAGAACCTTGACTTCCATGTCGAACCCCTCGTGACTGAACTCGTGCCGGCACGACTGCCGAAAGCAACCTGGCCTCGATTGGATGCCTTGGAGACCGCCCCGGTCGTGACCTGGGTCAATCGGCAGCCTCGGCGAGGCCCAACTTGCAATCAAACAAACATATCGTATAAACTATTTATCTATAATTTTGAGGAATTGCCATCATGAACATGACCAGCCTCCCCGCCCAGACCGACACCACCGACGCTCCGGCAGGCACCACCACGACGACGCACGACGCACCGGCCAAGAAACGCAAGCCAGCTCCGGCCGTCAAGGCAGCGTCCCCGTCGAAGGCACGCGTCACGAGCCAACCTGCGGCCAAGAAATCAAAAGCTCCGAAGGTTGCAGTGCCCGTCGCTCGCAAGGCACCCAAGGCCGTCGTCAAACGTCCAGCCAAGCCCAAGGCCCTCGTCGACGACAAGGCGCCGAAGGTCAAGGCCAAGCTGATACGCGACAGCTTCACGATGCCGCAGACCGATTTCGACCTGATCGACATGCTGAAGCAGCGCGCGCTGGACTTCCGTCACTCGGCCAAGAAGAGCGAGTTGCTGCGCGCGGGCCTCCAGGTGCTGGCAGCGTTGCCGCATGCACAACTGCAAGCAGCGCTGGAGCGCATCACGCCGCTGAAGCCGGGGCGCCCGAAGAACGCCGACTGACCCCAGTCAACGCCACTTCGCCAGCAGCCAGATGCCGGCGATCACCAGCACCGTGCCGGCTGCAATGCCGGCGGTGAAGGGCTCGCCGAGCAGCAGCACGCCCATCAGCAGGGTCGACATCGGACCGATCATGCCGGTCTGCGCGACCAGCGTTGCACCGATGCGCTCGATTGCCATCATCACCATCAGCACCGGCGCGAAAGTGCACACCAGTGCGTTCAGCAGCGAGAGCCAGATGACCTCGGGCGCCACTGCCATCGCGGCCAGCGGGCGCAGCAGCAGGAACTGGGCGATGCACAGCACGCAGGCCACCGTGCTCGCCAGGCCGGTCAGGCGCAACGCGCCGATGCGCCGCACCTCCTCGCCACTGAGCACCAGGTAGACCGCATAGCTGGTCGCGCTGCCGAACACCAGCGCCGCGCCGAGCACCGCATGCGGCCCGACGTGCGTCAGCTCCTGACCGAAGACCAGCAGCACCCCGCCGTAGCTGACGGCCAGCGCCATCAGCTGCCGACTCGACACGCGCCGCTCGAACAGCACCACGCCGAGCGCCAGCACCAGCGTCGGGTTCAGGTACAGGATCAGCCGCTCCAGGCTGGCGCTGACGTATTGCAGGCCCAGGAAATCGAGCGTACTCGCCAGGTAGTAGCCGGTGAAGCCGAGGCCTGCGATCACCCCCCAGTCGCGACGGTGCAGGGCCGGCCTGCCGCGGCTCGCCCACACGCTGAGCATCACGAACCGCGGCAGCGCAAACAGCATGCGATACATGACCAGCGTGATCGCATCGACGCCGTGGCGGTAGGCCAGTTTGGCGATGATGGCCTTGCCCGAGAACGCGATCGCGCCCAACGTGGCCAGCAGCAGGCCGGGCCACAGCGCGGACGAGGCGGCGGGCGGCGGCGCCGCCGGCGCGGGCTCGCTCACTCCCACGCAGGCGTCGCGCTCATGACTTCCTGCAAGGTCGTCACGCCTTCGGCGACCTTCATCGCACCGGCCAAACGCAACGGGCGCATGCCGTCCTGAAGGGCCTGCTGGCGCAGCTTCGTGACATCGGGCACCGGCTGAATGCAGGTGCGCGCCGCATCGGTCACCGACAGCAACTCGTACAGCCCGGTGCGGCCCCGGAAGCCGGTCATGCGGCATTCGAGGCAGCCCACCGGCTTGTACGGCTGGGCCTTGCCGTTGAGTCGCCACGGCTTGACGAAGTCGGCCAGATCCTCGCTGGTCAGCGACTCGTCGGGCTGCTTGCAGGCCGGGCACAAGGTGCGCACCAGCCGCTGCGCCAGCACGCCGATGACGGTGGCGCCGATCAGGTACGGCGCCACGCCCAGATCGACCAGCCGGGTGATCGCCGACGCCGCGTCGTTGGTGTGCAGCGTGCTGAACACCAGGTGGCCGGTCAGCGCCGCCTGGATCGCCATCTCGGCGGTCTCGAGGTCACGCACCTCGCCGACCATGATGATGTCCGGGTCCTGGCGCATGAGGGCACGCACGCCTTCGGCAAAGCTGAAGTCGAGCGCCGGCTGCACCTGTGTCTGGTTGAACGCGGGCTGGATCATCTCGATCGGGTCCTCGATCGTGCAGACGTTGACCTCTTCGGTGGCCAATCGGCGCAGCGTCGAGTACAGCGTGCTGGTCTTGCCCGAGCCGGTCGGCCCGGTCACCAGGATGATGCCGTTGGGCCGCGCCACCAGCGCCTCCCAGCGCTTCGCGTCGTGCGTACCGAAGCCCAGCGCCTCGAGCGGCTTCACCGTCGTGTCGGGGTCGAAGATGCGCATCACCATCTTCTCGCCGAACGCGGTGGGCAGCGTCGACAGGCGCATCTCGACCTCGTCCCCTTCGGGGTTGCGCGTCTTGATGCGGCCGTCGAGCGGGCGCCGCTTCTCGATCACGTCCATGCGGCCGAGCAGCTTGACGCGCGCGATCATCGCGTTCATCACGCCGGGCGGCAGTTGATACACGGTGTGCATCACGCCGTCGATGCGAAAGCGGATCGCGCTCAGGTCGCGTCGTGGCTCCAGGTGGATGTCGGAGGCGCGCTGGTCGAACGCGTACTGCCAGAGCCAGTCGACGACCTGCACCACGCCCTGGTCGTTGGCGTCGAGCTGCTTGTTGCTGCGGCCGAGTTCGACCAGTTGCTCGAAGCTCGCGATCGTCGAGGTCTCGCCGTTCTTGATGGCCGCGCGCACCGAGCGCGACAGCGTGTAGAACTCGGTCGTGTACTTCTGCAACTCGAGCGGGCTGACGACGACCAGCTTCAGCGTCTTGCGCGTGTGGGCCTCGATCTCGGGCACCCAGTCGGTGTCGTACGGTTCGCAGGTCGCCACGGTGATGTCGTGCACACCCACCTGCAACGGCAGCGCAAAGCGGCGCTCGGCATAGTTGATCGACATCACGTCGGCGACGCGGCCGACATCGACCTTCAACGGGTCGATGCGCAGGTAGGGCAGCCCGCAACGGCTGGCCAGCCATTCGGTCAGTGTCTCGAGGTCCAGCTGCTTGCCGCTGCCCGTGCCATGCCCCCCCTTGCGCACCAGCCCGGCCGCACCCAGCCGCACCAACGGGTGCTGCGCGCTGTGCGCGGAGCCGAAGCGCTTGATCGTGCGGTCGGCATCCTCGCGTTCGATCAGACCGTCGTCACGCAACCAGTCCAGCAGCTTGCGCCAGTCGAGCTTGCCGGCGTGCGGTCGTTCGGTTGGACGGTCGACGGATTTCATGGAGAGCGTCCTTGCGAGGTCGGGTGAATACGGCCGCGAGCAGGCGTCAAGCCGGGGGAACGGCCGGGACCGCCTGAGGCAGCGCACGCAGCATCTTCAGCCATTTTCGCGCGGGCAGTCCGCCGTGCTGCTGAATGTCGTCGGCACGCGCGGCGAGCACGTCGGCAGCCGGCCATGCCGCGTCCTTCAGCGCGACGACGATGGTGTTGCCCTCGCGCGTCGGGCGCAGACTCAGCACCTGGGCCTCTCCAAACGCCTTGGCGATGCGCCGCGCACTGCGCTCGAAGCTGGCATCGCGCCCGAACAGGTTGACCGTCATGGCGCCGCCCGGGGCGAGCAGACGGTGGCAGTCGGCGTAGAACGCATCGCTGTCGAGCACCGGACTCGCCGCGTCGTGGTCGTAGAGATCGACGCACAGAACATCGGCGCTGCCGGCGTGTTCGGGGTCGGCGGCGTAGACGCCGGCATCCGCTTCGATCACCTTCAGTCGCTTGCCGGACTCGACATGGAAGTACGCCCGGCACACGCCGATCACCGTGTCGTTCAGCTCGACCGCCGTACACCGCATGCGCAGCACACCGTGGCAATAGCGCGTGATCGCTCCGGCGCCCAGTCCGAGCTGCACCGCATGGCCTTCGGGCCAGTCGCTGCTCGGTCGCAGCAGCATCCAGACCATCATGCGCTGCACGTACTCCAGATCGATCGCCAGCGGCTTGCGGATGCACATGGCGCCTTGAACCCAGGGCGTTCCGAGGTGCAGGTAGCGCACGCCATCGGCCTCGGAGATCGTGGCGGGCGCCAATTCGAGTGCCGGTCTTTTCTTTTTCATCATGCGACGAATGTTGCCATCGAGTGCCGAGGACGCGCGGTGCGCGTTTTGCTACTGCATGGCATCATCGAAAACGGGCTTCGGCCACGGTTACGCTGATTCGTTCCTTCCCACCGGAGACAAGACATGCGCTGCTATACCTATCTCAAAGAAAACGACGCCGACAGCCTGACGCTTCAAGAGCGCGAGACCCCCCGTCCGGGTCCCGGGCAGGTGCTGGTCCGCATGAAGGCAGCCTCGCTCAACTACCGCGATCTGCTGATCATCACAGGGCGCTATCCCGGCATGAAGTCCGAAGGGCTGGTGCCTGCGTCGGACGGCGCCGGAGTGGTGGCCGAGGTGGGCCCCGGTGTCAAGCGCTTCGCCAGCGGCGACCGCGTGACCGGCTGCTTCTTCGAGACCTGGCTCGGCGGCCCGATGACGCCCAAGCACTACGACAACGCGCTCGGCGGATCGGTACCCGGCGTGCTGACCGAATACCGCGTGTTCCCCGAAGAGGCGCTGGTCGCCACGCCGGCCCACCTCAGCGACGCGGAGGCCGCCACCCTCCCCTGCGCGGCGTTGACCGCATGGAACGCGCTGTACGAGGGCCGACAACTCGTGCCGGGCGACACCGTGCTGGTGCTCGGCACCGGTGGCGTCTCGATGTTTGCCCTGCAGTTCGCCAAGGCCTCGGGCGCCACGGTCATCGCCACCTCGTCGAGCGACACCAAGCTGGCCAAGGCCAAGGCACTGGGCGCCGATCACCTGATCAACTACAAGACGCACCCGGACTGGGAAAAGAGCGTGCGTGAAGTCACCGGTGGCCGCGGCGTCGACCACGTGGTCGAGGTCGGTGGCCCAGGCACCCTCCAGCGCTCGATCGCAGCAGCCCGCCACGGCGGCGCGGTGCACCTGATCGGCGTGCTGACCGGTGGTCAGATCGACCCGCTGGCGATCCTGTTCAACACCACGCTGCTGCGCGGTGTGTTCGTCGGTTCGCGCGACATGTTCGAGTCCATGAACCGACTGCTCAGCGCGCGTCAGATCAAGCCGGTGATCGATCGGGTGTTCCCGTTCGCGGAAGCCCGTGCGGCGCTGACCCACCTCGAAGGCGCATCGCACTTCGGCAAGGTCGTGATCAGCATCGACTGATCGCACGGCGGGCCCGGGAGGGCCCGCCACGCTCGGCCTGTCGCAGCGTGCGGCAGGCCCGAGCCGGCCTCAGATCACTTCAGCGCGTCCTTGACGGCATCGATCGCCGCTGCCGCGCACTGCTCGTCTTCATCGGGCGACCCACCGCTGACACCGATGCCGCCCACCTGGACGCCTGCCACCAGGATGGGCAGGCCGCCGGCAAAAGTCACCACCCCCGGGATGTCCGCGAGGCCGGGGACCGGACCCGGCTTGCCATCCTTGCCGAACGTCAGTTCACCGGCATAGCGCGTCGAGAACGGAAAACTGCCGGAGAACTTGGCCTTGCGGATCGCGATGTCGCTGCTGCCGAGGAACGCCTGATCCATGCGGCTGAAGACGATCAGGTTGGTGCCCGCATCGACCACCGCGATGTTCATGCGCCAGCCCTTCGCCTTCGCCAGGGTCTCGCAGGTGCGGGACATGGTTTGAGCGGTATCGAGTGACAGGACCGGCATGCGATCCAGCGCATGGGCAGCAGCCGTGCACAGCAACAGTGAAGCAGCCGCGAGGCAGCCGGCAGATGACTTGGACATCAATAACCTTTCAATGGCGAGAAAAATGGGGTTCGCGTGCGAAGGAGGCCGCGACAGGCAGAGGCCTCGGGCCCGCGCAGCACGGTAAATCCTGTGGAAAATTCGGCGTCAGCGCCGAACTCACCAGGGCTCGTAGTCGGTACTCACCGTCTTGCGGTCGGCCGCCTTCACGCGCACCGATTCGGAACGCAGAAAAGCCACGACGACCCGGATCTCCGCATCGGTGAGCGAGCCGATGAAACCACCCATCTGCGTGTTGGGGCGACCGTTCTTGATGGTGTTGAACATGAACTCGTCACTGTTGGCGCCGCCGGGGCCCCAGGCGCCCTTGATCAACTGCGGGCCTTTGCCGCCCTTGCCACGCGAGTTGTGACACAGCTGGCAGTTGCGTCCGAACAGCTCCTCGCCTTGGCGTTCCAGGTCGGCGGGAGCAGCGGGAGCAGGTGCAGCGGCAGGCTCGGTGGTCTGGGCCACAGTGACGGTATGGGGGGCCGATGTGACGGTCGGCGCAGGGCCGAAGGCCAGCGCAGCTGTGGACAGGGTCGCGGTGAACAGCACCGCAGCGAGCTGGCGAAGCAGGTGAATGGGAAGACACTTCATGTCGAATCGATGGGAACAGGTTGTCAAGGTCGTGCGATGCGTGGCAGGCCGTGGCGCTGCATGATCGCGTTGATGCGGCCATCGCTGCGCAGGGCTTCAATGGCAGTCGCGAGGTCTTTCGCCAGCGCCGTGTCGGCACTGCGAGTCGCCACGGTCATGCCGGTGTACAGGTCGGCGTCGTCCACCGCCTCGGTGGCCGCCACCACGCTCTTGCCGGCGTCCCCAGCCAGTGCCGATGACCACACCAGCGCCAGATCGATCTCGCCGGCCTTCAATGCCTCGATCAGCGCGGCACTGCCCGGGTAAGGGACACGACCGAGCTGCTTGCGATACAGATAGAGATCGGCGGGTGTTGCCGTGACGGCGCCGATGCGACGCGCGCCACGCAGCGCGGCGACAGTCGGCGCCGGCTTGCCGGGTGCGGCGACCAGCACATAGCCGAGGACGAGATACGGCGCGGACGTGGTGAGCTTGCGCTCGGCCAGATCCTTGGCCAGGTCGGGATCCTGCGGGATGCCGAGGTAGGCGTCGCACTTGCCGGCGGACAGCGTCTGCCGCAGCGCCTTGCCGATGCCGCCGCGGTTGGGTACCTGCGCCCACACCAGCTTCAGCGGGCGACCGAGCTGGCCGGCGATGGCCTGCGCAACCTCGACATCGATGCCGCGTTCCGGTCGGGCTTCGGACGAGAACGGCGCGTTGTCGTCGTCCACGCACACACTGACGTAAGCCGGCGCATCGGCCTCTGCGGCATGCAGCCCGGCAGCGACCGCCAGCAGCGCGGCGGCGAGAGCGAATCTGTGAAATGGTTTCATGGGAATCCGTGTGTGGAAGGGGCACAGCCTGCGCCGTGCCCCTTGTCCATGCATCAGGTCATCAGTCAGACAGACCGAACACCATCATGCCGCCACCCCGGTTGTTGCGCTTGAACAGTTCGTCGTAGATCAGCGGCAACAGGCTGCCGCCGCCCGGGCCGTAGACGATCGCCACGTACTGCTTGCCGTCGGCCGTGAAGGTCGTCGGGTTGCCGTGGATGCCGGAGCCGACGTTGAAGCGCCACATCTCTTCGCCGGTGTCGTCCTTCATCGCGCTGAACCAGCCCTCGGCATCGCCCGAGAACACCAGCTTGCCGGCGGTCGCCAGCAAGCCGCTGGTCGCTGGCGTGCTCTGCGGACGCGTCCACACCTGCTCGCCGGTGGTCGCATTGAAGGCCTTCACGCCACCGGTGTACGGATTGGCCTTCAGCACGCGCGACGACAGGAACCACTCGCCATGCTTCCACTCGGTCTTCTTGGCCTGGACGTCCATCGAGCTGTCGATGAACGGGATGTAGACCAGCTTGGTCCGCGGGCTGTAGGCAGCCGGGTGCCATTCCTTGCCACCGTCCAGAATCGGCGCGATGTCGGTCACGATCTTGTCGTAGCGCGGCACCTTGTCCGGGTTGACGATCGGACGGCAGTTGTCGCCGAAGCCGGTGACCCAGTTGACGCGGGCGATCGGCACCACCCAGTTGCACTTGCCATTGGTCCGGTCGATCGAATACAGGTGGCCGTTGCGGTCACCGTGCACCCAGACCTTGCGACCCTTTTCGTCGTCGACCAGGATGACTTCGTTGTTGCCGTCGTAGTCCCACGAATCGTTCGGTGTGTACTGGAAGTGGTACTTGATCTTGCCGGTGCTGGCATCGAGCGCGAGCGTCGAGTTGCTGTACAGGTTGTCGCCCTTGCGCACGCTCGGGTCGAAGTCGGGCGTCGGGTTCCCCACGCCCCACAGCACGGTGTCGGTCTTCGCGTCGTAGGTGCCGGTCAGCCACGCCGACGATCCACCGGTCTTCCACGAATCGTTCGCCCAGGTCTTGGCCTGCGGATGGTCGGCGCTGGTCGGCCGCGTCTTGGTTTCCCAGATCACTTCGCCGTTCGCCGGGTTCAGCGCGGTGATGCGCCCGACGTTGCCGCCGACGTCACCACCGGAGTTGCCGACGATGACCATGCCCTTGGCGACCAGTGGCATCGAGGTGTAGATCTCGCCCGACTTGTAGTCGCCCATCTTCTTTTCCCACACCACCGCGCCGGTCGAGCTGTTCAGCGCGACGACATGGGTGTCGAGGGTGGCCATGAAGACCATGTCCTTGTAGAGCGCGACACCGCGGTTCACCGCATCGCAGCACAGCTTGGGGCCGAGGTCGCCCGGCAGCGAGCGCTCGTACTTCCACAGCATCTTGCCGGTGACGCCGTCCAGCGCGAACACCTTGTTCTGGCTGGCCGTCACGAACACGCGGCCATTGATCACCGTGGTCTGGCTGTCCTGCGCCTCGTTGACGCCGAACGACAGGTTCCACTTCGGCACGAGCTTGCGCACGTTGTCGGTGGTGATCTGCGTGAGCGCGCTGAAGCGGGTGTTCTGGTAATCCTTGCCGTAGTGCAGCCAGTTGTTGGCGTCCTTGTCTGCGTGCAGCAGCATGTCGTCGCTGACGTAGTTCGGACGCCACTTGAAGGTGTTCTCGAGCACGTTGACGCCGAGTGGTGGCTCCGGGTCTTCAGCCCGACAGACCGAGGTGAGCATCAGGCCGAGTCCGATGCAGGCCACGAGCGGACGCAGCCGCAAGGCGGCGGGGCGATGAATTGAAATCATGGTGTGTCTCCTTCATGGAAGCCACATCGCCGCGCGCTCGCAAACGACATGGGCGAAGAAAAGAACGCCCTCCAGTTGCTTTGACGGAAGCTGGAGGGCGTCAATCCACCTCGGGGGTGGCGTGTGGAGAACGGATAGAGCGTCTGGAGAACGGGTCAGAACGTGTGGTTGATACCGATGTTCAGGAAGGTGGTCGTCTTGTTCGCCAGGAAGCTCGCATCGGCAACGATGCTGGTCTTGTACGCAGCGATACCCGTGGCACCCTTGCCTGCGTCAACAAAAGCCACCTGCGTGTAGAGCGTCGTGCGCTTCGACAGGAACAGGTCGTTGCTGATGATGATGTTCTTCGTGTGGTTGCTGCTGTGGTTCTTGTCCTTGTTGTCGTAATAGGCCAGGGTGGCGCTGTTCGACGGACTCCACTTCCAGTCCACACCGCCGCTGATGCCGTCGACCTTGGACGTTTCGACGCCATCGGCGCCGGAGTTCTCGCCGCGCAGCCAGCTGAGCTTGAAGGTGAAGTCACCAAAAGGAACTGCGGCGCCCAGGCCGTAGTGCTCGATGATGTCTTCGCCGGTGGCCTTGTCCTTCATGACCTGGTACGAGCCCGAGAGCGTGACCGGACCGTTGTAGGTGGCACCGACCGCGAAGGTGTTGCCGTGCGAGATCTTCTTGGACTCCTCGCCGAACGCGTACAGCACGCCGAGGGTCACCGGACCGAAGGTGTTGCGGTACTGGACCGCGTTGCTCATGAAGATGCCCACGTCGTTGGTGGAACCCGCGGCACCCCCGCCAGCGAAGGCGTCCAGCTGGTTGTAGGCCCAGGCGTACAGGTTCGAGAACTGCTCCTTGAAGGCGCGCGGCTCGGTGCCGATGTGCGCCAGCAGCGCCGGGCCGTACTGGCGACCCAGGATCACCGTGCCCCAGTCGCCGGCCAGGCCGACGTTGGCTTGCCGTCGGAAGAGGCGCGTGCCGCTCTGGTCTGCGTCACCCGTGCCGTGGAGCTTGCCGTTGTCGGTGTCGAAGTGCGACTCGAGGTTGAAGAACGCCTTCAGGCCGCCACCCAGATCTTCGGTGCCCTTCAGGCCCCAGACGCTCTGGCGCAACCCGCTGGTTTCGAGGCGTGTGTTGCCCTTTTTACTGCCGGCAGTGTTGTTCTGCCCCAAGACGCCGACGTCGATGATGCCGAACACCTGCACGCTGGATTGCGCAGAGGCCAGACCGGCGCTTGCCATGAACCCTGCAAGCACGAGTAGCCGACCGGCGGCCGCTGGCGTGCGGTTGAAGAATGGGTGACCCATGTTGTCTCCTTCTCATTGGGTTGAATTTGTTGTGCGCAACACCCGGGCGGTGTTCGCCATAGCCAAGACACCCGTTTTCGAGTGATCTCGGCGGCACCTGTCCGCACCATCCATGCCATGCGACTGAAAGAGCGATTCAAGCGAAGCGCGCCCTGCGTGGGCCCCTCGATCGGGTCGCAGAAAATGCGTCAGTCGATGCGACACCTGTCGCGCGACTGATGTGTCGCGGGCGACAAATGAAACCGCTTCACCCGTGGTAACCCCTGTGATTTCGGGGGTCTGAGGCGCATTAACCGATGGCATGAATGCTGCGCTAGAGGCGATGCGGGACCGACCACACGCTGTGCGCGTCCGCGACAAAACAACCTGAAGGAGACGGCAATGAATCAAACGACGTACTGCAGACTTCCCCTGCTCACGTTGATCACCTGTGCGGTACTGAGCCTGGGTTCAGTCGGCACCACGCGTGCCGCTGGCACGGGCCCGGGCTATGACGATCCGAACAACTGGCCGCAGTACCACCGCAGCTACAACGCCTGGCGCTACAGCCCGCTGGCCCAGATCAACAAGACCAACGTGAAGAACATGCACGTGGCCTGGATCCACCAGCCGGGCGTCATCACGCACGGCCTGCAGGCCACCCCCATCGTGATCGACGGCGTGATGTACACGATCGCGGCCGACAACAACGTGTTCGCGCTCGACGCCGCGACCGGCAAGACGCTGTGGCGCTACACCGCCAAGCTCGATCCGATCGTCAAGGAAATGTTCTACCAATCGGCCAGCCGCGGCGTGACCGTGGGCCGTGGCAAGGTGTACCTGGGCACGCTGGACGGCCGCATGGTCGCCCTCGACCAGAAGACCGGCAAGGAACTGTGGTCCACCCAGTTGACCGACCAGAAGGCCGAGTACGGCGCGACGTTCTCGTCGCCGCCTCAACTGGCCGGCGACACGCTGTTCGGCGGCACCACCGGCGGTGACCAGCCGATCATCGGCAAGATCTTCGCGGTGAACGCCGACACCGGCGCGCGCACCTGGACCTTCGAAGTGCCACGCGACGACCAGAAGAGCTGGCCCGGCGACAGCCGCAAGGTTGGCGGCGGATCGGCGTGGTTGCCCGGCACCTACGACCCGACCACCGACACCATCTACATCGGCACCAGCAACGCGGCCCCCGACTTCAACCGCGAGTCGCGCATGGGTGACAACCTGTACACGGCCACCCTGCTGGCGCTTGATCCGAAGACCGGCGCCGTCAAATGGCACCGCCAGGAAGTACCAAACGACTCGTGGGACTTCGACGCTTCGTACGAAGCGCTGCAGGTCCCCGATGGCAAGGGCAAGCTGGCTCTCGTTCACCTGAACAAGAACGGCTTCGTCTACGTCATGGACAAGGACAACGGGGCGATGAAGAACGCCTGGCAGATGACCGAGAACATGAACTGGGCCAAGGGCGTCGACCCGAAGACCGGTCTGCCGATTGATCCGGTCTTCCCCGAGACCGACAAGCAAAAGCTGCACTGCCCCAACCTGCTGGGTGGACGCAGCTGGAACCACGGCGCCTACAACCCGACCACCAAGCTCTGGTACTCGCATGGCATGGAGGTCTGCAACACCGTGACCAGCGCCAAGCAGGGTCCGGTGCCGGGCGTCGGCGGCCTGTCGCTGGGTCTGTCGGAGATCACGCTGGTCAATCCTCCGGGCAAGAAGGCCGATGGCTGGCTCGCGGCGTTCGACCCGCTCACCGGGAAGGAAGCCTGGAAGGTTCGCTTCGATCTGCCACCACTGAGCTCGGTGCTCGCCACCGCAGGCGGCCTGGTCGTCACCGGCGACATGCGCGGCAATCTGTACGCCTTCGACGCCGACAACGGCAAGGAGCTGTGGAAATTCAACGCCGGTTCGGGCGCACGCGGCGGCCCGATCAGCTACTCGGTCAAGGGCAAGCAGTACATCGCGATCCCGACGGGTCTCGGCTCGCACGCACCGGGCTTCCTGACCGGCGCGTTCCCCGACATTCGGACCCTGCCGGGCGGCGCAGCCTTGATGGTGTTCACGCTGGACTGATCCTTTCTCCATTCATCTGGTTTGTCATCTGTGCGACGTGAGGGTCGTACATTTGGGGAGGCCGATTCGTTCGGCCTCCCTTTTTTAATTTTTTGCTTTCATGAGTTCCGTTCGATGAAGATTCCGTCTCGCTCAAGTCACGCCCTGCCGTCGGTACTGCTCGTGCTCTTGATCGGATCGAGCGCAGTGCTCACACCGGCGTCGGCGACTCCGTCCGAGCCAGCGCCACCTCCCGCAGCCGGGGCTGCGTCTGCCAGCAAGGATGGCGCTCCCTTTGATCTCACAGATCCGGAGCGGATCGCGGCCGGCAAGAAGCGGTTCAATGCCAACTGTGCCGCCTACTGTCACGGGGCCGAAGGGTCGGGCGGCAAGACGCCGCCGTTCAAGGGCAACAAGGATTTCAGTGTGCAAGGAACCTTCCAGGTCATCACCGAAGGTCGGCGCGCCGCCGACGTGATGCCCGCCTGGGGCAAGGGTTTCAAACCCGAGGAGATCTGGGAACTGGTGGCTTACATCCAGTTCTTGTCGACCCAGCCACCCGCACCCTGACGAGAGCCGCAACCGCGCTGGCGTCGAATCTGGCGCTGCGGTTTCAGCAGAGCACTGCGCGTTCGCGCACCGTGTCGCGCAGCGACAGCAGCACCGACGTCGTCGTGAACGCGGTGGGTGCATCGCCCAGAAGATTGGCGATGACGTCCTGGTCGTAGGTCTTGTCGCTGCCGAGCTGACCTTCGAACTCGTTGGCGCATTGCGTCAGCAACTGGAGATCGGCACAAACCATCAGGCAGGCATGCGCCAGCACGACATGCTCGGTCTTGCTGAGTCGCTGCCAGTACTGCGCCGTGCCGGCGACCTTGCGACCGTTCATCGCCAGATTGAACCGCCCATCGCAGAAAGACCCATGGACGGCCTGCGGGTTCAGGTCGATGTCGAACGGCTCGACGGCGTCCTGCAACAGACCACACAGCGCTTCGTAGACCTGCGTCATGCCGGTCGCCATGTCGGCCTCCGTGCGCCAGGCCAGACTGATATTCACCACCCCGCGATCCTGCGGGACCAGGCCCCCGCCCGAGCGTCGCACCGAGACGGGCCAGCCGCTCTGCTCAAAGCGTTCGCACAACATCGGGAAGCGCTCGTAGCGCTGGTAGGTGCTGGGCACCACCAGCGATGGACCCGGCTCCCACACGCACGCCACCGGCTCGCCCAGCGCCGCACTGTCGAGCAGGTTCTGCTCGATCGCGAGGGGTTGCGCCCCCGCACTGCGATGAATCAGCAAGGCGAGCCGAGGCGGCTCCGATGGGATCGCCATCGGAGCGTAGCGCGGTCTTTCAGACACCCACATGCCGCTTGATCAGGGCATTGACGTCGCTTGCGCGCTCAAGTTGAACCATGTGTCCGGCACCGTCGTAAACCTCGACGGTGGCCCCGACTGGCGCATTGCCCGCGTGGCTGGCCGGCACGATGCGGTCCTCGCGGCCCCACACCACCAGCACCGGCTTGCCGGTCGATTCGAGCTTCAGACCCGGTTGCTCGGACTGGCGGCCACCGTCGAACAGGCCGGCGTTGAGCTCGGTCAGCAGCGCGTCGACGCCATCGAGCCGCTTGTACTTCAGCACGTCATCGATCATCTGACGACTGACCAGCGATCCGTCGTTGAACAGCTGTTCGAGCAGCGGCTTCAGATCCCGCCGCGAGCCCGCAGCAGCAAAACCACCCGTGTAACCGACGTTGATCTCATCACCGAGACCGGCGCTGGCGATCAGCGTCAGCGAGGCGACCCGGTCGGGATGCGCCAGTGCGAGTTGCGACGCCACCGCGCCACCCATCGAGTGACCGACGATGTGGGCCTTCGGCAGATCGATCGCGGCCATGAAATGGTCGACGAATTCCGCCAGCGCGGTGATGCTGGTGCCCGGCAGCTTGGCGGTCGATTGGCCGTGGCCGGGCAGATCGAGCGCCACCACCGGCGAGTGCTCGCCGACGGCATCGATGTTGAACAGCCAGTTGTCGAGGTCCCCACCGAACCCGTGGATGAAGAGCACCGGTGTGCCGGACTCCGCACCGCGCTTCGCGTAGCGGATGCGCAGGCCATCGACATCGGCCCACTGCGTCTTCGGACCGGTGTCCTCGTCGTCGCCGTCACCCACGACCGGCATGACGTAGGCCGCCACGTAGGCGTCGATATCGGCATCGCTGACATCGTCGCCGCCCATCACGCCGAGCAGCGCCTTGACCGGCAGCAGTTCGCCTTCATTGGCGATCTTGCGGCGCAGCAGACCCGGGTCGGCCGCCTCGACCGCGTTGGCGATCTTGTCGGTCTCGACATCCAGGATCGGCATGCCGACGGTGATCTCGGTGCCCTCTTCGACGAGCCATGCCATGACGGTGCCTTCCTTCATCGACAGGCCCCATTTAGGCATGACGATGGGCGTGATGCCAGCCATCAGTGCTTCCCCTTGATCGTGCGGCGAACGGCTTCGGCAATGGCCGGAGCGCCCGGAATGTAGAGGTCTTCGAGCGACGGCGAGAACGGCACCGGCACATGCGGCGGAGCCACCATCTCGATCTGCGCCTTCAACGCGCTGAAGGCGTGCATCGCGACTTGCGCCGAGATGTCTGTTGCGATGTTGCAGCGTGGGCTGGCTTCGTCGACGCAGACCAGGCGACCGGTCTTGGTGACGCTCTCCAGCACGGTGTCGATGTCCAGCGGCGACAGCGTGCGCAGATCGACGATCTCGACATCGATGCCTTCCTTGGCAAGCGTGAGGGCCGCATCGAGCGAACGGTGCACCATCAGGCCGTAGGTCACGATCGTGCAGTGCTTGCCTTCGCGAACGATGTTCGCTTCACCAAACGGGATCGTGTACGAGCCCTCGGGCACCTCGCCTTCGATGGCGTAGAGGTTCTTGTGCTCGCAGAAGATCACCGGGTCGTTGTCGCGGATCGACTGGATCAGCAGGCCCTTGGTGTCGTACGGATTGCTCGGGCACACCACCTTCAGTCCGGGGATGTGCGTGAAGATCGGCGTCAGCATCTGGCTGTGCTGGGCGGCCGCGCGGAAGCCCGCACCGACCATCGCACGGATCACCACCGGCGTCTCGGCCTTGCCGCCGAACATGTACTTGAACTTCGCCGCCTGGTTGAAGATCTGGTCGAAGCACACGCCCATGAAGTCGATGAACATCAACTCGGCGATGGGCCGCATGCCGCAGGCGGCTGCGCCGATGGCGGCGCCGACGTAGGCGCTTTCGGACAGCGGGGTGTCCATCAGGCGGTCGCCGTGCTTGGCGTACAGACCCTTGGTGACGCCGAGTACGCCGCCCCAGGCGTCCATCTCGCCGTCGGCACCGGTGCCGCCGACGATGTCCTCGCCCAACATGATGACCATCGGGTCGCGTGTCATCTCCTGATCGATTGCTTCGTTCACTGCCTGTTTCAGGCTGATTCTTCTGGCCATGGAAAGTCTCCTAGAGGTTTGCGGGGGCGCGCGTTCAGTACGACACGTAGACGTCGGTGAGCAGGTCGGAAGGCGGCGGCAGCGGTGCGGCCTTGGCCTGCTTGACAGCGTCCTCGATCAGCGAGAGCACCTGGTCGTCGATCGAGCGCAGTTCGGACTCGGCGATGACGCCGGCACCGGTCACGGTGGCGCCGAAAATCTTCAGGCAGTCGTGGTTGGCACGGATGTCGTCGAGCTCACCGGCGGCGCGGTAGGTCTGCGCATCGCCCTCGAAGTGGCCGTAAAAGCGGACCATCTTGCATTCGAGCAGCGACGGACCACCGCCTTCGCGGGCGCGGCGGATGATTTCGCCGGCGGCTTCGTAGACGGCGAAGAAATCGGTGCCGTCGACGGTGATGCCGGGCATGCCGAAGCCGGCAGCACGGTCGACGTAGCTGTCCACTGCGGTGGCGTAGTCACGCGAGGTCGCTTCGGCGTAGCCGTTGTTCTCGATGACGAACAGCGCGGGCAGATTCCACACGGCCGCGAGGTTCAGGCTTTCGAGGAAGGTGCCCTGGTTGGACGCGCCATCGCCGACGAAGTTGATCGCGACCTCGTTCTTCTTGCGGAACTTGGCGGCCAGCGCAGCACCACAGACCAGCGGTGCGCCCGCGCCGAGGATGCCGTTCGCGCCCATCATGCCCTTGGACAGATCGGCGATGTGCATCGAGCCACCCTTGCCGTTGCCACAGCCGCCCTTCTTGCCGTAGATCTCCTTCATCATCGCGACGGGGTCGACGCCCTTGGCGATGCAGTGCCCGTGGCCGCGGTGCGTGCTGGCGATGCGGTCGCCGTCGCCGAGGTGGCTCATGATGCCGACCGCAGTGGCCTCTTCGCCGGCGTACAGGTGGACGAAGCCGGGGATGTCACCGCGGGCGAAGTCGACGTGCAGGCGCTCCTCGAAATCCCGGATCGTGCGCATCATCCGGTAGCAATCGAGCAGGGCGTCCCTGCTGAGGGGGAATGGGTTGGTGGCGGGCATGGCGTTGTCTCCTTTTAGGTCTGGTCGGTCTGGGAAGTGAAGCGGAACAAGCCTTCGCGTGCAGCGATCTGCATGCAGCGGGCGACGTCCACGGTCGAAAAAACGTTGTTGCGCAAGGTGATGCGAACACGGTCGTTGGGGCCGAAAGGCATCTCGCGTTCGCCGTCGAGCGCGACGATGCCGGCGCTCAGTGCAACGTCGAACGGTCGACCGGCGGGCATCGGCTCCCAGCCCGCGATGCCGGCCTCTCGAATCATCCCGGGGGCGATCGGGACGCGCAGCCCGATTTTTCGGGTGGCCGGGTCGTCGCTGAGGTGAACCACCAGGCCGCCGGACTCGCGTCGCCCGACAGGTTGCAGCAAGCCACCCAGAGCCGACAAGCCGATCGCCTGCGGGTCGGCGAAGGTCAGGTACGCGGCGCGGAGGTGGTCGGTCTTCCACAGCGCACGCGAGCCGACGTAGCGGTCGGTGGAGATCACCGCATCGACCAGCGCGATGTCCTCCCGCTCGCCGTCGTTGATCGAGACATGCAGCACCTTGTTGCCGGCGAGGGCTTCCGATGCGCCGATCCGGCCTGTGGCGTACAGCGCCACGGCCATCGCAGCGACCGTCGATTCGCGCATCTCGGGGAAGGCGTTGTTGGTGCCCGTCGACAGTCCGGCGATGGGCACCGAGGTGCAGCCCTTGATGACGGCGCGGTGCGTGCCATCGCCACCCAGCACGACGATCGCGCGGACGCCCGCCTCGCCCATCATCTTCGCGGCGAGGATCGTGTCGTCGACGGTCGAGGTCGCGTTGATGTCGAGGAACTCGACCTCCGGAAACGCGTGATGCAGGTTGTGTTCGCGCTTCAGGTGCCGCAGCAGCATCGACCGGATGCCGCCCCGGTCGGGCATCATCAGCACGCGCTTGATGCCCAGACTGCGAACGGTGCTGAGAACCCGCAGAACGATGTTCACGCGCTCCGAGATCTGCAGCCCGCTGGCATTCGCGATGACGCGCCGGACGTCGCGTGCCGACACCGGGTTGGCGATGATGCCGATGCAATCCTGTGCACCGGTCCCGGCTGAACTCATTCACTGTCTCCTGCGTTGCTTTGGCGTCCATGGGCGCAAGCCGCATGCCACGCCATTCGACGTGGGCGCAGGGCGATGTCGACGGCCCGGATCACCGCGCTGAACCTTCGTTTGTGGCATCCACGTCGTCGTGAATGCAGGTGCTGTCAGGTGTCACACCGCGACAGCTGTTTCATCTGCCGATGACACAGCCGTCGCACTGCCGAGCTCGACCGCCAGGCGGGCTGCGGACAGCGCGGCGAGACAATCGGGGTCCTCGCTGAGTTCGCGCACGAGCTCGGCATGCAGCACCCTGTTTCGAGCATCGAGCACAAGAACCGCCCGCGCCATCAGTCCGCGCAGCGGTCCGCTGACGATGTCGACACCGTAGCTGCGCGCAAATAATGGACAGCGAAACGTCGAGAGCGTGACGCTGCGTGACCGCGCACCGCCGTCGTCTCGCCCGAAATCCACGATGAAAGGCAGATCCCGCGAGATCGTCAGCAGCGCCACGTTCGGCATGCACCGCAGCCCCTCTTCGAGACGACGCGACGACAGCCGGCAGCTCGGGAGTTCGATGCTGGGCACGATGTTGAGCACCTTGCACCGGCCCGGAAAGTGATCGAGCCCGACGTCCTCGAAAGCAGAGGTGGTCAACAGGAATTTCGGCGCTTCCTGCCCCGGCCTCGGCAACGTTCCTTCGGTGTAGGTGGCGATGCCGTTGAGCGTCAATCGGGTCACGGTGCAGCTCTCGATCGGTCGCTTCAGGCCTTGGCGGTGATCGACTGCCCGACGCGCTCGGAGACCAGCCCCATAACCGCACCGCAGATGATCGACACCAGCACCCACCCGAGCTTGGCGTCGAGCGGCGCGCCGGCACCGAAGAACGAGGCGGCACCGATGAAGGCGCCGGGAATGAAGCTGAACAGATCGATCTTCGACAGCTGGCACAACGACCAGCCAAGCAGCGCCAGCAGCGCGCTGAAAATCAGCAGCCCGAAGCCCTGCACGCCACCGCCGAGGTAGCCGTTCAGCCAGACGACCGCCGCCGAGATCAACGTGCCGGCAAACGCGCTGGCGATCGACTTCGTCAAGCCGACCTTGCCGCCACCGGCCGCAAAAAACGAGGCCCAGGTCAGGAAGGTGATCCAGGTCATGACCTGGGGCTCCAGGAAGCCCAGCGTGGCGAAGCACCAGATGCCGACCCACAGGCCGACGCTGAGCGATATCGCGTTCAATGCATTCACGAGTTGTCTCCAGGTTGATGGCGGCTGCCGCTGGCCCGAGGTGTCGCGCGGGTCGCTCCTGTCTGTTCGCAGGCCCATCGAAAGCGCAATCACCGTGCCATCACCGGGATGCCACGCTCGCACGCTGCCAAAACCACCGCACAGCAGACCGGCAGCGGCAGCTGGCTCTCAGCGTGCTGTGGCTCCTGCTCGGACGCTGTTGCGCGCAACAGGTGTCGCGAAATTCAACAGTCCTCAAAGCGACAGTTGTCGCATGCAAATCAGCCTTCGGCGGCGGCGAAACACGGCTGCACAGCGCTCATCCCACGAGCGCACCAGGCAACGAGGTTCACGTTGCT
Organism: Burkholderiaceae bacterium; assembly: GCA_030654805.1. Classification (GTDB taxonomy): domain Bacteria; phylum Pseudomonadota; class Gammaproteobacteria; order Burkholderiales; family Burkholderiaceae_C; genus PBB1. The sequence continues at coordinate 10,005 of JAURWR010000083.1, read as the reverse complement.
GGAAATCAATGCTTTGGCACGCGAATCGCTTTATCTGCGGCTTGCAAAAATGAGGTCCGGATTGCCACCCTCATCCTGCCGCTACAGCACGGGGAAATGCCCCCTTGCGACGCTGCGAAGACGGACTCACCATCACTGGCCGCTAAACGCGTCAGATCGCCAGCAGAGCGATCGACTTCAGGAGACGACCGATGAGCAACGCGCAAATAGAGCACATCGACAACGTCATCAACGTTGGATCGAATTTCGCTCACGCCCGGGGTGCTGATGCCCTGATCCACAAGTCGTGGACCCGCTGCATCAAGCAGCACGGGCTGGACCCGTCCAAGCCCAAGGCGGCAAACATCCTGCCGTTCGAGCGTGTACGCGAGCACCAGCAACGGCTGGAGGGTTTCATTCGCGTCGCTCGCGCCGGCATGGAAGACATGTACCGCCGTGTCGCCGACCTCGGATACATGATGCTGCTGACCGACAGCGACGGCATCACCGTCGACTACATCGGCAACCCGGCCACCGAGAAGCAGCTCAAGGCGGCTGGGCTGTACCTCGGGGCCGACTGGAACGAAGCGCATGCCGGCACCTGCGGGGTGGGCACCTGCCTTGTCGAGCGGGAAATCATCACCTGCCATCAGGCCGAACACTTCGACGCCACGCACATCGGGCTGACCTGCACCTCGGCTCCCCTGTTCACGCCGGACGGCCAGTTGCTGGCCGTGCTCGACGTGTCGGCCCTGCATTCGCCCGAAGCGAAGGAGAGCCAGCACCTGGTGCTTCACCTCACGTCGATCTACGGGCAGATGATCGAGGACGCCAATTTCCTGCGTCACTTCGACAAGCACTGGATCCTGAGGCTCGGGCAAGTCTGCGGGCTGGTCGAGGTGTCCGGCAACATCATGCTTGCCTTCAACGAGGACGGCTGCATCGTCGGCGCGAACACCGGGGCACGCAAGAAGTTCGCAGCCCCGGGCGTACCGCAGTGGGCCAGCAACAACCTGGTCGGCCAGACGGTCATGGATCTGCTTGAAACGTCACAGGACGAGTTGTCGCGCCTGGCCAAGGGTGGCACCACGATGGAGCTGTCGGGCATCGGCGCTCACCTGCAAGACCGCCAGTATGCGACTGTCATTCCGCCCCGGAACCTCGCAGTGGTCAGAACGACGCTCCCGGCACAGGCGGAAGCGCGAACCCCTGCCGCCTTGCCAGCGACGAGCGAAGGCCGCGACGAGCCACTGGCGCTCGACCGACTCGCCGGCAGCGACCCGACGATGCAGAACCTGATCCGGCAGGCCAAGCGCCTGGTCGATCGCAAGGTGAACATCCTGATCCAGGGCGAAACCGGGTCGGGCAAGGAGGTGTTCGCCAAAGCGCTGCACGGCTACAGCAAGCGCGCGCGCAAGCCTTTCGTGGCGGTCAACTGCGCATCGATACCTGAATCGCTGATCGAGAGCGAACTCTTCGGCTACATGCCCGGCAGCTTCACCGGTGGCCGCAGCAAGGGGATGAAGGGCTTGATCCTGCAGTCCGAAGGCGGATCGCTGTTTCTCGACGAAATCGGCGACATGCCCTTGCAGCTGCAGACACGCTTCCTGCGCGTGCTGTCAGAAAACGAGGTGCTGCCGCTGGGTGCCGACCATCCAATCCCGGTCAACTGCACCGTCATCGCCGCCACCCACCGCGACCTGCGCGACCAGGTGGAAGCCGGCACCTTCCGGGAAGACCTGTATTACCGCTTGTGTGGGGCCACGCTCAGCCTGCCGGCGCTGCGAGACCGCGCGGATCAACGCTACCTGATCGAGACAATCTTCCAGGACGAGGCTCGACGATCACATTCGCGCTCGACGATGTCTGCGGAGATCGTCGACCGGTTGACGGCCCACCACTGGCCTGGCAACGTGAGGGAACTGCGCAGCACCTTGCGTTTCGCCATCGCGCTGAGCGACGATGCACCGGTGACACTGGCCGATCTTCCCGACGAACTCTGCGGCGCACAGCAGGCCGATCGTGTGCGGCCAGTGATCCAGCCCAGAACGGTCTTCGTGGACAGCCCCGCATCGCTCGCGCTGGATACGAACGAGGACTCGTCCGCACGGTTGCTGAATGCCCTGAAGCGTCACAAATGGAACGTGACGCGGGCCGCCGACGAACTGGCCCTGTGCCGGGCAACGATCTATCGACAGATGAAGCGATTCGGGATCACCCCGCCGAACCACCTTTGACACGCGCTGCTGGCCGATGCATGGGCACCGGCCAGCAGCACAGGGATGATGTGCTCGACCCGCGAAAGCGGGCCGCAGCCTACTTCGACGGCTGTGGAATCCCCGCGCATATCCTGGTCTTGACCGTCGACCGGACGCGGTGATAAGTCAGGCTGTCTTCGAGCGATCGCAGCACCATCTTCTTCGGCGCCATGTTGACGATTTCGTCCTTCAAGGTCTTGCCTTCACCGACTTCATTGACGATCGTGCCGTCCCAGACGTACCACTTCGAGTGGACCGCGCCCGAGACCTTCTGGCACTCCTTGTCCTCGTACTCGATGTACGAGTAGGTTCCGTCGGCGTTGAACACTTCGGCGCTCGGGATACCCTCGTAGTCGGCACTGTCCGGTGGGTTGACCCACGTGCCGACGATCATGGCTGACAAGGCCGCATCGTCCTTCTTGACCATCTTGGCCGCGTCAGCGGGTTGCCCGGCCATAGCACCGGCGGCTACGGCTGCCATTGCGAGTTTTGTCATCACGGCGGTTCCTTATGAAGTGATGGTTGTCTTGACAGTTGAAATCACCGGCATGCCATGGGCATGCGATGGAAGTAAGTCTGTTCCCAGTCAAAAAAATGACACGGCTCCAGACTCCATGTTACGAAGAACCTCGTCCTTTGGATGCGCGAACACGCTTTCTCTCTGCGCAAAAGCGGGATGCCTGCTCAGGTCACGGGTTTACACCGATCTCATTCGCTGCAGCTCAAACCAGGCCGCAGTCGGAAAACACTGCCCGCCAGGCCACCAGCTTGCGATCGAAGCTCCAGCTGGCGTTGGCCGGGCTGGTTGACGGCAGGCGAATCACCGCCACGCCCAGCACCTGCGTGTGACGCATCGCCCGCGCCGACTCGCCGCCGTTGTGCGCCACAGCCTGCAACTGCGGCGCGCGTTGATTCAGACTGGCCAGGTCGTTGAACACAGCGTCGCGGATCGCACTGTCGAGGCTGCCGGCTCGGCGACAGCTCGCGTAAACATCCCACAAACCCAACCCGCGTGCGCTCGCCTCGACGAGGCGCTGCGCATAGGGCAGGCTGACCAGATCGATGCCCCACATCGCCGACAGCAGCGGCCAGAACTGGTTGCGCGGATGCGCGTAGTACTGCTGCGCACGCAGCGACGCGACACCGGGAAAACTGCCGAGCACCACCAGTCGGGTATGCGGAGCCAGAACCGGCGGCAGGCTGCTGAGAACGTCCGCATCGCCCAGCGGATCGACGACCGACGGCTGCGTCATACCAGCCCCTTCAGGTTCGGCAGCGCCGCGCAGGCGTTGGCCGATGTGGCTGCAGCGACTTCGGCCAGGCTCAGGCCACGCAGCGTTGCCAGCGTTTCCGCAATGCGTGGCAACTGCGCCGGTTCGTTGGGCGCCACATCGCCGGGCGAGGTGATGCGCTCGGCAGCGCTGCGATACAGCCACTGCGGCGGGATGTCGGGCGCGTCGGTCTCCAGCACGATCGCATCCAGCGGCAAACACTGCGCTAGCCGCCGCAGTTGCAGCGCGCGCTCGAAGGTCATCGCGCCGCCGAATCCCAACTTGAAGCCCAGCGCGACGAAGGCCAGTGCCTGCTGCTCGCTGCCGTTGAACGCATGCGCGATGCCGCCGCGCACCGGCGTGCGACGCAAGTGTTTCAGCAAGGTGTCGGCAGAGCGCCGCACATGCAGGATCACAGGCAGGTCGAATTTGCGCGCGAGGCGCAGTTGCTGGGCATAGAAACGTTCCTGGCGAGGTCGATCGGCATCTGGAACGAAATGGTCGAGGCCGATCTCACCAACTGCCACCAGCCGAGGGTCTCCGCGATGTGCGTCGAGGAAGTGCGCAAGTCGCTCGACATCACCCTCTTCGGCCCGGCCGACGTACAAGGGATGAATGCCCAGCGCATAGGCCAGATCGTGCGCGTGTGCCAGCAGTCGCACCTTGTCGAGGTTGGCGACCTCGACTGCGGGAAGGACGATCTGCACCACGCCCGCAGCACGCGCCCGCGCCACCACGGCACGAGCATCGCCGCCGAATTCGGCGGCATCCAGGTGGCAGTGCGTGTCGATCCAGCGCATGCGTCGATGATGCCTCGGCGGGCTTCATCTGCACGCCGTGCGCCCCGCAATGGCCCGTGATACGGTTCTCCTCTCCAAGGTGATCGGCTCGACCACCATCACCCGGCTCACCGACGCCCAGCGCACGACCGGGGTCAGCTGACTGTTCGCCAGCGCGGCCGCACTGCTTGATGGTGCTGCCTGCGGGGGGAGCGGACTGTGGCGTGGTTCGGCTGCGTCGCCTGAGAGCCTTCGCACCTGGCCGCAACAATCTCTCCCACTTCAGGACACGACACAGCATGGCACTCAACACCTTCGTCCTCCACGTCGACCACCGCTACATGAGCCCGTACGCGATGTCTGCTTTCGTGACGTTGGTCGAAAAGGGAATCGACTTCGAGCTCGCAGAGCTCGACCTGTCGGCGGGCCGGCACCGCGAGAACGATTACCAGACACGCTCGTTCACCGGCCGCATCCCGATGCTGTCGCACGGCGACTTCGATCTGTCCGAATCGTCGGCCATTTCCGAGTACCTCGATGAGCTGTTTCCGGCGCCCGGCCACGTCGCGGTCTACCCGGAGCACATGGCCGACCGCGCCCGGGCCCGCCAGATCCAGGCCTGGCTGCGCAGCGACCTGATGCCACTGCGCGAGGAGCGGCCGACCACCGTCATCTTCGATCAGCCGATCGACACGCCCCTGTCTCCCGCCGCACGCGCCGCAGCCGATCGCCTGTGCGTCGCCGCGACAGAGTGGCTGGGCCACGAAGCCGAGCAACTGTTCGGCGCCTGGTCGATCGCCGACACCGACCTCGCGCTGATGCTCAACCGTCTGGTGATCAACGGCGACGCGGTGCCCGAATCGCTGGCGCGCTATGCGCACCGGCAGTGGCAGCGCCCGTCGGTGCAACGCTGGCTGGCGCTGTCGCAAGGTTGAACGACATATGAAAGCCCGGCTTCAAGTTCGGTTATGGCGAGCGGGCATCGCTTGCCCGTCTGGTGACATCGAATGGTTCTGCCGCCAGCCAGATCAGACACTGTGGTTCGGTGCGAAACCACGCAAAGGTTCCCCACGCCAATTGCGGCAGACATTTCCTGAACGCACCATCAGCGCGGTCTTCAAAGGCGGTGACAAAAAAACACTGATCCGCCGGGAAGCCCGACTCGTGCACGTAGTTGAGCAGCGCTTGTCTGCGGGATTCGGTCATCGCGCCATCCGACGCGACGACTTCGACGAACACCAGCGCCGTGTCTTTCCCGGACTGACCGACGTTGACCAGGATGATGTCGGGCAAAACCTTCGCTGCGTCGATCTTCAATCCCAAGTCAGAGGCAGCGGCCTGATCCTGATGCCGAACTTTGCTTCCACTTTCCGACAGCCACAACAGCGCTGGGTTCGGCAAGAACTCGCAGGCAAATTGCTCGACGACGGCCTTGGCAATCACGGATGATGGTCCCGCTGAAAGCGTCGCCACCGAGCCGTCCGGGCAGGTCACAAGCACTGCATCCGACTTTTTGACTTTGCCACCTGCAAGCAGCTTCGCGCGAACCTTGGCCGCCGGGGTCAAATGCCGTTCACGCCATGCAGACGCAGCGGCTTCGAAGGCGTCATCCGTCAACGAGGGATGCAGCAACGCAGCGAAGTCAGCTTCCAAAAAATAGACGGGGCTCGGCGTTGTGACTGCAAAACCAGGGATTGCGCCAACTGCACCTATCTCGCGCAAGCCCAATCGAATGGTGTCATCACGGATAGCTTCGCGCGTGGTGTCTGCGTACCACCGCGATCCTGAGGGACGGAATTTTGGCTTCGTGGCGTGTATGAACCAATGCTCTCGGCTTACAGCGTCCACTTTGGATGATTGCTCAGCAGTGAAGAAGTAGACATGCGACGGTCGCAGTAACCGCCCAGCGCCTTCGAGCATGCCGCCATAGAGAAACACATAGCAGACCCGCGCCGCCATCTCGCTCACGAGCTTGGAGCGGCTGACAAGCCCCTCGGGGAAGATGATTTCCAGCCGCTTGCGAATCTCGTGGATCGGCAGCAGTGACGGCAATGTCACGCCGCGCACTCCTCGACCGCGCTCATGCCGAGGGCAACTTCGACAGCTCGATCGGTTTCGTCCAACGTGGGATCGGAGCCGAGGCTCATGCCGATGGCGATCAGTCGCTCCAGCGAAGGCAGTGGCAACTCGCGCAACTCAACCGCGTTGACTTGCGTGGTTCCGGCGAATGCGCGCAGATGGCGGTCCACGATCCTGCTGGACAGATAGGCGGACAGCCCTCTCGTCTCGTGCACGCTCATCTTGCCCGCCGGGCGATAGATGTAGTTCAGATGATTTTCGAGGCCGATGACCGGTCCTGGCAGCGCGCCTTCATACGACGCGCACACGACTCGGCGCGGGGCTTCCTTGGGGCTGAAGCGGCGCATCAATACCATCGGCACATTGGGCAACAGCATCCATGCGCTATCGGCCGTCGCTGCGATGTGCTCGCGTTTCTTGCCTAACGGCCATCGAATGGCCTGCTGGCCGACGTGCTGCATCCACAGCAATGGCACAGTGCCACCTGCTCCGGCTTCATGCAGGTGGCGCGACGCACGGAAGGCCACCACAGGCCCTGTCGATACCTTGAGTCCATGGCTGCCGAGCGTCGAGGTCCAGCCTTCAAACGAATCGCCGCCCACACCAGGCAGAGACAGCATGGAAGACCTGTCATGGCTGATGATACGTTCCGTCGGAACCGTTTGCACCACAGCGTCTTCGATGTCTGACACGCCCTGACTTCGAGTCAGCAAGACTGGAAGGCCGGGCTCACTGGTCATGCGGCCCACGGCCCAGGTGATCATCGTTTCTTGCAATACGGCATCTGCTTCGAAGCTGTCGGTTCGGCTTTCGAACGCATGCATCGCATCGATGGTCAGATCGCGCAGCATCGATTGACGCGCCGCCTGGAAGTAGGCACCGCTCATCCAGGAGCGTGGCGTGATGAAGCAGAAACGCCCGCCCGGTGGTGTGATGCGAGCGCAAGCGGCCATGAACAATGAGTAGATGTTCGGCTGGCCCCAGACTGCGTATCGGTGCGCCACGGCGCGTGGGTCGTTCCCTGCAAGCTTGAAGAACGGTGGGTTCGAGATGACGACCAAGCCTTCAATCGGCCGCCCATCGAGCGCAAGGTCAGACAGAAGAAAGTCACCAACGGTCACGTTCCAGTCGAGGCGAACGCCTTGCTTTGAACACGCCTCGGTCATCTGCTGACACAGCGATCGCAAATGAGGCGCGAGTCGTTCGTCGATCTCATAGAGCAGTAAATCGATGTGACTCGGTTTGTGCGTGCGCGCCAGCAATTCTTCAATGACTGCAGCAGCCAGCACGCCTGCACCCGCCGCAGGCTCAAGCACACGAACATGATCGTCGGAAACATTGGCAATCAAGCGGCGGGCCATGAAAGCAGCGATGGCCGGCGGCGTCATGAACTGGCCAAGATCACGCTGTTCATCTCGCGAAAGGGTCGCGGTGAAAGCCCGGCCCGCCCGATGAGCAGTTTCAGTCAGCATGTGTCGTGTCTCCATCGGAGTTGCGTGGCACACATATTTAAGAATCTACCAGCCGCCCCAGCTTCAGGCGCAGCACCCGATCGCAACGCCCAGCCAGCGCTTCGTCGTGTGTGACCAGCACGAAGGCCATGCCACGGTCGCGGGCCAGCGACAGCATCAGATCGAAGACGCCGTCGGCGGTTTCGCGGTCGAGGTTGCCGGTGGGTTCGTCGGCCAGCACGCAGGCCGGCTGACCGGCCAGCGAACGCGCGATCGCCACGCGCTGGCGTTCGCCGCCCGACAACTGGGCTGGCCGGTGACCGATGCGGTGACCGAGCCCGACCTGCTGGAGCACCGCCTCGGCGGCCGCACGCGCTTCGGGTTGCGCGACGCGCCGGATGCGCAGCGGCATCGCGACGTTGTCGAGCGCGGTGAATTCAGGCAGCAGGTGGTGGAACTGGTAGACAAAGCCGAGGTGCCGGTTGCGCCACACCCCCTGCGCCTGCGCGTCCATGCCCATCAGGTCGCGGCCCATCAGCGTGACCTGCCCCTGCGTCGGCGCTTCGAGCCCGCCCATCAGGTGCAGCAGCGTGCTCTTGCCTGAACCGGACGCGCCGACGATCGCCACCGTTTCGCCGGCTGCGATGTCGAGGTCGACACCTTGCAGCACATGCACGTCGAGCGCGCCTTCGTGGAAGCGCTTGTGCAGGCCGACCGCGCGGATGACGCTGCCGGCCGACACCAGGGGTTCACTCATAGCGCAGCGCCTCGGCCGGCTGCACGCGGCTCGCGCGCCAGCTCGGGTAGATCGTCGCAATAAAGGCCAGCGCCAGCGAGATCAGGACGATCGGCACGATGTCGCCGCTTTGCGGATCGCTCGGCATGCGGCTGATCAGGTAGATGCTGCTCGGCAGGAAACTCATGTGCAACGCGCGCTCGATCGCCGGCACGATGACGCCGATGTTGAACGCCACCGCCAGCCCGAGCACCATGCCGGCCAGCGTGCCGATCACGCCCGAGGCGGCTCCCTGCACCATGAAGATCCCCATGATCGAACGCGGGCTGGCGCCCAGCGTGCGCAGGATCGCGATGTCGGCCTGCTTGTCGGTCACCGTCATCACCAGCGTCGACACCAGATTGAAGGCCGCGACCGCGACGATCAGCGTCAGGATGATGAACATCAATCGCTTCTCGATCTGCACCGCCTGGAACCAGTTGCGGTTGGTGCGCGTCCAGTCGCTGAGCCGCACTGTCGGCCCCAGCCGCACTTGCAATTCGTCGGCCACGGCGCGGGCCTCCTGCGCGTCCTTCAGCCGCAGTTGCACGCCGGTCGGGCCTTCGACGCGGAACAGCCGCGCCGCGTCCTCGACGTGGATCAGCGCCAGTCCGTTGTCGTATTCGTAGTGACCTGCATCGAAGGTGCCGACCAGCGTCAGCTGCTTCAGGCGCGGCACGACCCCGGCCGGCGTCACCTGCCCGCCGGGCGCGACGATGGTCACCTTGTCGCCCACCCGGACCCCCAGCCCGCGCGCCAGTTCGCCGCCGAGCACGATGCCCCAGCCGCCCGGCACCAGCTTCGCGAGCGTGGTGTCGCGCAGCTTGGCGGCCAGATCGGTGACCGTGGCTTCTTCCATCGGCGAGATGCCACGCACGATGGCGCCGCGCATGTCGTCACCGCGCGCGATCAGCGCCTGCGCCGCGATGAAGGGCGCCGCACCGACAACCTGCGGATTGAGTCGGGCCTGCGCGGCAGTGGCCTGCCAGTCGGGTAGCGCCTCGCCCTGCGACTGGTAGATCTCGACGTGAGAGATCACCGACAGCATGCGGTCGCGGACTTCCTTCTGGAAGCCGTTCATCACCGACAGCACGATGATCAGCGCCGCCACGCCGAGCGCGATGCCGAGCATCGACACGCCGGAGATGAACGAGATGAACCCGTTGCGCCGCCCGCTACGACCGGCTCGGGTGTAGCGCCAGCCGATCTGGAGTTCGTAGGGCCAATTCATTGCGGGCGGATGCTACACGGCGTGATCTTGCGCCGACCGGCGGGGTTGCCTTTCGATAGACCGCGCCGGGATTCCGCCCCGGCGGGCGTCTCACTTTCTTCTGCTGGCATGTTTAGACCGGAGAGCTGGGTAACGGGTGTGCGAGGACATGGGTAACACTTTTTTTGGCGCGAGTGGCGCTG
>JAURWR010000074.1 GCA_030654805.1 Burkholderiaceae bacterium | reverse complement strand
GGCACGCCGCCGGCCTGCCCGGCGCTCGACGGCTCCAAGGTGGTCGCCGGACCCAAGGCCGACCAGGTCGCGCTGGTGCTGAACGGCAAGGCCGGCACCGCCATGGCCGCTTTCGGCAAGCAGCTGAACGACACGGAGATCGCCGCGGTGATCTCGTACACGCGCAACTCCTGGGGCAACAAGACCGGCGAGGCGATCCAGCCGGCCGAAGTCAAGTCCCTGCGCAAGTAACCAACAGATTAAACGATCCGGGAGAAGTACATGAGCGCAGTCCTCGACGACCACGGTCACGGCAAGGAAGGTGATCACCACGGCGACCACCACCACGGCTACGGCGGATTCATGCGTTGGGTCACGACCACCAACCACAAGGACATCGGCTCGATGTACCTGTGGTTCAGCTTCGCCATGTTCATGGTGGGCGGCGTGATGGCCCTGGTAATCCGCGCCGAGCTGTTCAGCCCCGGCCTGCAGATCGTCAACCCCGACTTCTTCAACCAGATGACCACCATGCACGGCCTCATCATGGTGTTCGGCGCGATCATGCCGGCATTCGTCGGCTTCGCGAACTGGTTGATTCCGTTGCAGATTGGTGCGGCCGACATGGCCTTCGCGCGGATGAACAACCTCAGTTTCTGGCTTCTGATCCCTGCGGCGCTGACCCTGGTCGGCTCGTTCTTCATGCCCGGCGGTGCGCCTGCTGCTGGCTGGACGCTTTATGCGCCACTGACATTGCAGATGGGTCCGTCGATGGACGCCGGCATCTTCGCAATGCACGTCCTCGGTGCCAGCTCAATCATGGGATCGATCAACATTGTCGTGACCATCCTGAACATGCGCGCTCCTGGCATGACGCTGATGAAGATGCCGCTGTTCTGCTGGACCTGGCTGATCACGGCCTACCTGCTGATCGCTGTGATGCCAGTGCTGGCCGGCGCCATCACGATGACGTTGACTGACCGCCACTTCGGCACCAGCTTCTTCAACCCCGCTGGCGGCGGTGATCCGGTGATGTATCAGCACATCTTCTGGTTCTTCGGCCACCCCGAGGTCTACATCATGATCCTGCCGGCTTTCGGCATCGTCAGCGCGATCATCCCGGCCTTCGCTCGCAAGCGCCTGTTCGGTTACACCTCGATGGTCTACGCCACCGCGTCGATCGCGATCCTGTCGTTCATGGTTTGGGCCCACCACATGTTCAGTACCGGCATGCCGGTGACGGGTCAGTTGTTCTTCATGTACGCGACGATGTTGATCGCGATCCCCACAGGCGTGAAGGTGTTCAACTGGATTGCCACGATGTGGCGCGGCTCGATGACTTTCGAGACGCCGATGCTGTTTGCGATCGGCTTCATCTTCGTGTTCACGATGGGGGGCTTCACCGGGCTGATCCTGGCTATAGCGCCAGTCGACATCCAGTTGCAGGACACCTACTACGTTGTGGCCCATTTCCACTACGTGCTGGTGGCCGGTTCGCTGTACGCGATGTTTGCTGGCGTGTACTACTGGGGCCCGAAATGGACCGGGTTCATGTACAGCGAGACGCACGGAAAAATCCACTTCTGGGGTTCGTTGATCTTCTTCAACGTTACCTTCTTCCCGATGCACTTCCTGGGCTTGGCCGGCATGCCGCGTCGCTATGCCGACTACCCGATGCAGTTCGCCGATTTCAACGCCGTGGCAACGATCGGTGGTTTCGGATTCGGTCTGATGCAGGTGTACTTCTTCTTGTTTGTTGTCCTGCCGATGATGCGAGGCAAGGGCGAACCTGCAGCTGCCAAGCCATGGGAAGGTGCTGAAGGTCTGGAATGGGAAGTGCCGTCGCCGGCGCCGTTCCACACTTTCGAAACCCCTCCGAAGCTGAACGCTTCGGCCACCAAGGTGATCGCCTGATCTGCACCATGACCACGCCCGAACAGAAAAAACAGAATCTCCGGTTGGCGCTCGTGCTCGCGTCGATTGCAGCGGTGTTTTTCATCGGGTTCGTGACCAAGGCGGCGTTGTTCGGTATCTGATCCGTGACGGAGCAATGCCATCGTTCACCCCGAGCAGTCGCTTTGCTGCGTGGTGACAACGCGCGCATGGTTGGAAAGCTGCTGGTCATCACGGCTGTCATGTTCGGTTTCGGGTATGCATTGGTGCCGATTTACAAGGCGATCTGCACCGCTCTGGGCGTTAACGTGCTGTCGCTGTCCGAGCAGGTTGTCTCGGGGCGTGGTGGCGTGTCGCAGGACGTCAACACGCAGGTCGATCGCAGTCGCACGATCACCGTCGAGTTCGACGCGAACGCAAGGGGCATCTGGAAATTCAAACCCGCTGTCAGCAGCGTGCAGGTGCATCCTGGTGAATTGGCCACGGTGATGTACGAGTTCACCAACACGCAGAACCGGACGATGGCGGCGCAGGCCATACCAAGCTACGCGCCGATGCAGGCGATGGCGCACTTCAACAAGCTGCAGTGCTTTTGCTTCAGCGAATACACGATGAAGGCGGGTGAAACCAAGCAGTGGCCGGTCGTCTTCGTGATCGACCCGAAACTGCCGAAGGACGTCAACACGATCACACTGTCGTACACCTTTTTCGAAGTTGGTGGAAAGGTGCCGATGGCGCCTCAGGCCGCTGTCGGCGTTGTTTCGAAGCCGCTGCGTTCATGAGTCAGCCGGAATCCGACCTGAGAGCGGCCGCCAGCCGCAGGGGTTCGTTTCTGCAGACGATGCGCGCAGTCGGATGGTCATTCTTCGGCGTTCGCAAGTCGGCGGATTACGAGAAGGACGTGAGCCAGTTGAATCCGGTTCATGTCGTGATAGCGGGTGTGATCGGGGCTTTGGTCCTGATCGCTGTATTGATGACGGTAGTGAACTGGGTGTTGTCGAGCGGCGTGGCCGCTTGATGGTTTGCGGAGGCGCGAGCGCAGTCCATCGCGGTCAGGCCTTCTTGGAAATGTAGAGAGATTGGGATTCAGGAGAAATCATGTCGGCAGCGACCTCTTCGGCCAGCGCACACAGCTCGGCCCCTTACTACTTCGTTCCGGCGCCGTCAGGCTTTCCGGTGTTGACTGCGATGGGCCTGTTCCTGGTCATCATCGGAGCGGGCCAGTGGGTCAATGGCCATAGTTGGGGCGCTTACGCGACATTGGTCGGCTTCTTGATGTGGGCTTTTGTGTTGCAGGGCTGGTTCCGCCTGGCCATCAGCGAAAGCGAAGGCGGGCTCTACAGCGACCGCATCGACGTGTCGTTCCGCTGGAGCATGAGCTGGTTCATCTTTTCCGAGGTGATGTTCTTTGCTGCGTTTTTCGGTGCCCTGTGGTGGACACGGATGCACGCGGTTCCGAACCTCGGCAGCCTAGAAAACGCGCTGCTGTGGCCTGACTTCAAGGCCATTTGGCCCAGTGTTCAGGCAGGTATCACTGCCTCGCCAGCCGGAACTGTCGAGCCGTTCACCACGATGGGTCCGTGGCCGCTGCCGACGATCAACACCGCATTGCTGTTGACCTCGGGGGTGACTCTGACGATTGCCCACCACGCGCTGTTGGCCGGCAACCGCAGCAAGACGATCGCCTTCATGTGGATCACGCTGCTGCTGGGCTTCACTTTCCTCTTCGTTCAGGGTTACGAATATTCACACGCCTACCATGAGCTGAATCTGAAGCTCACCTCCGGTGTCTACGGTTCGACGTTTTTCATGTTGACCGGCTTCCACGGGTTCCATGTGTTCGTGGGTGCTCTGATGCTGCTGTTCATCACGCTGCGTCTGCAGAAGGGGCACTTCACGACGCAGCGACACTTCGGTTTTGAAGGTGCCGCTTGGTACTGGCACTTCGTGGACGTGGTGTGGCTGGGTCTTTACATCGTGGTTTACTGGCTCTGAGCATCGACGCCTCGTCTTGAAGCAAAAAAGCCGCTCCAAGCGGCTTTTTTGTTGGGCGATCGAGCGAAGAGCTCGCGAAATCAACCGCGCGGGATGCCGGTCGGCTGGATCCACCCCATCAGGTAGCTCCCGAGCAGGCAGAGGAATAACAGCACCGACACGCCCACGCGCAGCGCCAGCGCGTGCATCATCGAGTGGCTCTTCGGTTTGCCATCCCGACCATCCTGAACCATCGATACCCCGGCGTACACCAACGCGCCGATGATGGTTGCGAATGCGATTCCTATGAGGTACTTCATGAGCCCGAATTATCAGCGCGCTATTGTTGTTGTGTGGGATGAAAAACAGCGTTGATGTCGCAGCCCGTGGACTTGCCTTCCCGATCGCGTCAGCGCGCGGCCATCGTGTTGATTGCCACCGTGGTTGGCGTGGCGTCTACCGCGCGGCTTGGCATCTGGCAGCTGGACAGGGCTGCTCAGAAGGTGGCATTGCAGCGGTCCCTCGACACCCGTGCGCTGCTGCCGGTCATCGACGCGTCGATGCTGGCCGACACGACTGATGCGGCGGCTGATCAGCAGTACCGGCTTACTGTTGTGCGCGGCCATTGGGTGCCCGCGGCGACCGTGTTCCTCGACAACCGCCAGATGGATGGGCACCCAGGCTTCTTCGTCGTCACGCCACTGCGCCTTGCGGACTCGCCCCGTTCCGTGCTGGTGCAGCGAGGCTGGGCACCGCGAGATGCGCTGGATCGCACAAAGGTGCCCATGCTGCCCAACGAGCCCGGCGAGGTCACGGTTCGAGGGCATATCGCCCCGCCGCCGGGTCGGCTGTACGAGTTTGCCGGAGCTGCCTCGGGTGCGATCCGCCAGAATCTCGAACTCGACGCCTTTGCGCGCGAGTTCTCGCTGTCTCTGAAGCCGCTGTCCGTCGTTCAGGACGCCGACGGTGCGCCTCAGGATGGCTTGTCCCGGCAGTGGACTCGGCCCGATATCGGGATACAAAAACACTACGGCTACGCGTTCCAGTGGTTTGCGCTTTGCGCTTTGATGACAGGTCTGTATGTCTGGTTCCAACTCATCCACCCGCGACTCCGATCGAAGCGCCCAATCTGATCCGGTGTCGCCCCTGAGCTTCACGGTGCATTCGATGCCGACGCCCGATCTGTCGGCACGCCGGACCACGTCCGGGCGCTGGAAGATGCTGGCAGTCTTGGCTGTCTGCGCCTCGCCCGTGATCGCCTCGTACTTCACCTATTTTGTGATCCGGCCCGACGGCCGGACCAACTACAGCGAGTTCGTCACGCCGACGCGTGAGATGCCCGAGGCCTTGCCGCTGACCACCCTAGACGGTCAGTCCGTGCCGGCCTCCAGCCTGCGCGGTCAGTGGCTTATCGTCGTGGTGGCCGATGGTGCATGCGATGCGCGATGCGAGTCCCACCTGCTGCTCCAGCGGCAACTGCGCGAGACGCTGGGCAAGGATAAGGCCCGCGTCGACAAGGTCTGGCTGATCCCCGACGATGTCGCTCCGCGCCCCGAGGTGTTGCAGGCCATCACGCCCGGCCAGGCCACTCAAGTGCTGAAGGTGCCTGCCGCAGCGCTTTCGCAGTGGCTGAGTCCGGTCGACGGACACCGGCTCGACGAGCACCTGTACCTGGTCGATCCGATGGGACAGTGGATGATGCGCACGCCGGTCGATCCCGACCCGGCCAAGCTCAAGAAGGATCTCGAGCGCCTGTTGCGCGCCTCGGCGTCCTGGGACGAGCCGGGACGCTGAGGCGCGGCCCATGCGTCGAATGATCCTTGCTGCATGAGCTTCACAGCATGAATCCGCCTGCCTACGATCTGGGCCCGGTGCCGACATTGGCGCTTGTGGGCGCGGTGCTGGCAATGGTGCCGGTGTTGTGGGTTGGGTGGTGTCACCGTCGATCTGACGCACCGCAGCGGCGCCGCGCGCTGACGCTCATCACGCTGTTCCTGACCTTCGATCTGGTGCTGTTCGGGGCTTTCACCCGGCTCACCGATTCGGGGCTCGGTTGCCCCGATTGGCCCGGCTGCTACGGCAGTGTCAGCCCGCTGGGCGCGCACGAGGCCATCGGCGCGGCGCAGAGCGCGATGCCCACCGGCCCGGTGACGCACGGCAAGGCCTGGATCGAGATGATTCACCGCTACCTTGCGACCGGCGTCGGCGCGCTGATCACCTGGCTGGCCGTGGCAGCATGGCTCGACGCGCGAAAGCGCCGCCGCGCCGGGGCGTCGGCCACGCTGTCGCCGTGGTGGCCCACGCTCACCTGGGTCTGGGTCTGCGCACAGGGCGCGTTCGGTGCGCTGACGGTCACGATGAAGCTGTATCCAGCCATCGTGACCCTGCATCTGCTGGGCGGGCTGGGATTGCTCGCGCTGCTGTCCGCCCAGAGCCAGGCGCCGCAGCCACCGCTGGCCATGCCGCGCTCCTTGTACCGAGGCGCGGTCGTCGTGTTCGTCGTCAGCGTGATGCAGATCGCGCTCGGTGGCTGGGTCAGTACCAACTATGCGGTGCTGGCGTGCACCGACTTCCCGACCTGCCAAGGCGTCTGGTGGCCGCGCATGGATTTCGAGCACGGTTTCACCGTGGCGCGTGAGTTGGGTGCCGGCAAGGACGGCGGCTATCTGCCATTTGCTGCGCTCACCGCGATCCACATGACCCACCGCATGGGCGCGGCGGTGGCGGTCATCGCCATCGGCTTGCTGACCTGGCGCCTGCGCGTTGCCGGACATCCCGCATTGCGTCGCTGGGCCGGCGCGCTGGGGGCAGTCGTCGCCTGGCAAGTGCTGAGCGGCCTGAGCAACGTGGTGCTGGGTTGGCCCTTGGTGGCGGCGGTGGCACACACCGGTGGCGCGGCCGCCTTGGTGGTCGTGCTGACGATGCTGCTGAGCCGGGCGCGCCGGTCACAGCTCCCATCCTTTGCTTCGCCAAGGTCGCCTGCAGGCACCGCCGGCGTGCCTTCGTAGAATCGCAGGCTTCCGCCATGCCTGAAACTCTCGCCCCTTCGCTGCCAATTGCCAGCCGCTCGTCGCGGTTGAAGCAGTTCTACGCGCTCACCAAGCCGCGTGTGGTCCAGCTGATCGTCTTCTGCGCCGTCATTGGCATGCTGCTGGCCGTGCCGGGGATGCCCGACATCAAGCTGGCGCTGGCCGCCACGGCCGGGATCTGGCTGGTCGCCGGCGCTGCAGCCGCGTTCAACTGCGTGGTCGAGCAGCACATCGACGCCAAGATGGCACGCACCGCGTGGCGACCGACCGCCAAGGGCGAGCTCACGAACACACAGACGTTGACGTTTTCGGCGGTGCTGTGCGCGATTGGCAGTGTGATCCTGTACACGATGGTGAACCCCTTGACGATGTGGTTGACGTTCGCCACCTTCGTTGGCTACGCGATCGTCTACACCGTTCTGCTGAAGCCGGCGACGCCGCAGAACATCGTCATCGGCGGCGCTTCCGGTGCGATGCCGCCGGTGCTGGGCTGGGCTGCGATCCGGGGCGAGGTCGGCCCCGAGGCGCTGATCCTGTGCCTGATCATTTTCCTGTGGACGCCGCCGCATTTCTGGGCGCTGGCGCTGTACCGCGCCGAGGACTACCGCAAGGCCGGCCTGCCAATGCTGCCGGTGACGCACGGCGCCGCCTTCACCCAGCTGCACGTCTTCCTGTACACGCTGGTGCTGTTCGCGGCGACCTTGCTGCCGTTCATTTCCGGGATGAGCGGCTGGATCTACCTTGTGTCGGCGGTGCTGCTCGGCGCTGGCTTCACCGGCTACGCCTGGAAACTCTGGCACAACTACTCCGACACGCTGGCCCGCAAGACCTTCCGTTTCTCGATCTGGCACCTGATGCTGCTGTTCGCTGCTTTGCTCGTCGATCATTACCTGGGCCCGTTGCTGTGACTCCTTTCATCGGCCACAAGGCTTTCGCCCGTCGGTATCTGCTGCGCTGCGCAACCGCGTTGACACTGGCATCGCTGTCGCTGGTGGGTTGCGATGCACCGTCGTCTGGCGGCAACGCAGCCGTGTTCAAGGGCATCGACATCACCGGCGCCGAGTACGCACGCTCCTTGTCACTGACCGACCAGAACGGGCAGGCGCGCACGCTGGTGGATTTCAAGGGCAAAGTCACGGTCGTGTTCTTCGGTTTCACCCAGTGCCCCGATGTGTGCCCGACGACGATGGCCGAGCTGGCGCAGGTGAAGGCCGCCCTCGGCAAGGACGGTGACCGGGTGCAGGGCGTCTTTGTCACGGTCGACCCCGATCGCGACACCGCAGATGTGCTGAAGACCTACATGAGCGGCTTCGACCCGAGCTTTGTCGCGCTGCGTGGTACGCCCGAGCAGATCGCCGCCACGGCGAAGGAATTCAAGGTGTTCTACGCCAAGGTGCCTGGCAAGACCGAGGGCAGCTACAGCGTCGACCACACGGCCGGCTCGTATGTGTTCGATGCCCAGGGCAAGGTGCGCCTCTTCATTCGCTACGGGAGCGGCGCCGAAGCGCTGGCGGCCGACTTGAAGACGCTGCTCGCCATGGGCTGACCCATCGCCTCGCCCATGACAAACGGCCCCTCGGGGCCGTTTGTCATTGATCGCGACGATCGGCTCAGTGGCCGGTGTCCAGCGCCTTGCGCATCTTCTTCATGGCGGCGACCTCGATCTGCCGGATGCGCTCGGCGCTGACGCCGTATTCATCGGCCAGGTCGTGCAGCGTCATGCCGCCCGAGCTGTCGTCGTTGACCTTCAACCAGCGCTCCTCGACGATGCGGCGGCTGCGTGCATCCAGGGTATCGAGCGCCAGCGAGATGCCGTCGCTGGACAACCAGTCACGGCGCTGCGCTTCCAGCACCTGGCTGGGCTCGTGTGTGTCGTCAGCCAGGTAGGCGATCGGTGCGTAGCTTTCCTCACCGTCATCGGTCAGCGGTTCGAGTGGTACGTCGCCGCCGGACAGACGCGTTTCCATCTCGAGCACGTCCTCGCGCTTGACGTTGAGCGTGCGCGCCATCGTGTCGACTTCGCCCTGGGTCAGCGTGCTGCGGTGGGTCTCGCCCGCGACAGCATCATCCTTCAGGCTCTGCTTCATCGAGCGCAGGTTGAAGAACAGCTTGCGCTGCGCCTTGGTGGTCGCCACCTTGACCATGCGCCAGTTCTTCAGGATGTACTCGTGGATCTCGGCCTTGATCCAGTGCATGGCGTAGCTGACCAGACGCACACCCTGATCGGGATCGAAGCGCTTGACCGCCTTCATCAGGCCGACGTTGCCTTCCTGGATCAGGTCGCCGTGCGGCAGGCCGTAGCCCAGGTACTGGCGTGCGATCGACACCACCAGCCGCATGTGCGACAGCACCAGCTGCCCGGCCGCCTGCAGATCGCCCTGGTCGCGCAGCCGGCGCGCCAGCGTCTGCTCTTCGTCGAGCGTCAGCATCGGCACGCGGTTGGCGGCCGAAATGTAGGCGTCGAGGCTGCCCAGCGAGGGCGCCATCGCCCACGGATCCCGCAGGGCGAGGGCCGAGGTGGTGGAAGCGTTGGAAATGGTCATGTTCATGGCAGTCATGGACTCCCCCAAACGGGTCTTGGTTCCAAGATATTAGCACTCTGGAGTGTCGAGTGCCAAAGAGGGGGTCACTGAAAACCGGTCTCCGCCTGACTCAGCAATTCGTCCAGAACCGACAGCAGCTCGGCGACATTGACCGGCTTGGTGAGGTAGCGGTGCGCACCCGCCATGAACGCATCGTCGATCTGCGCGGGCAGTGCGTCGGCCGACACCGCGACCACCGGGATCGACCGCGTGGCCGGATCGAGTTTGAGGTGCCGCAGCAATTCCAGCCCGCTGATGTCCGGCAGGTGCATGTCGAGCAGCACGACGTCGGGGCGCTGCGCGCGGATCGCCGCGAGGCCGTCCAACCCGGTGGCCGACACGTCCAACTGCACCTGCGGCCGTTGCGCCAGCACGCCGCGCATGACCTCGACATTGGTCTCGTTGTCCTCGACATAGTGGACGTGGCGCCGGTGGTAGTCGTTGCGATCGGCGGCCAGTCCGTCCAGGTCCGACGGCACGGTATCCGGGTCGCCCGCCACCGGCAGGCGCAGGATGAACGACGATCCCTGGCCGACGTGACTGGCCGCCCGCAACTCGCCGCCCATCAGTTCGGCCAGCCGCTGGCTGATCACCAGGCCGATGCCGGTGCCTTCGGTCCCGCTGGTTTCGCGGCCCAGGCGGTTGAAGGGCTGGAACAGCGAGGCCATCTGTTCGGCGCTCATGCCGAGCCCGGTGTCGGTGACCATCAGCTCGACCAAGTCGCCCTGCACCTGGGTGGACAGGTGGATGCGCCCGCCATCGATGTTGTACTTGACGGCGTTCGACAGCAGGTTGGTCAGGATCTGCTTGACGCGGGTGGCGTTGCCGGTGATGAAGCGCGCGCCGCGCGCCAGTTCCTCGGTGATCACGATGTGGCGCAGGTCGGCGCTCTGCTCGACCAGGGACCGGGTGGCGGCCAGCAGCTCGGGCAGATCCAGGGTTTCCAGTTCCATGCGCAGGTTGCCGGATTCGATGCGCGACAGGTCCAGCACGTCGTTGATCATCTCCAGCAGGTGCCAGCCGGCCTGCTGGATCTGCCCGACCCAGGCGCGCTGCGCGCTGCCGAGCGCCGGGCGGTCTTCCAGCTCCAGCAACTGGGCGAAGCCCAGCATCGCGTTCAGTGGCGTGCGCAGCTCGTGGCTCATGCGCGACAGGAACTCGCTCTTCGCGCGGTTCGACGCCTCGGCCGCCTCGCGAGCACGCACCGCCTCGGCCAGCCGCAGGTGCTCGGTGATGTCCTCGGCCACGCTGACGATGCGCTGCGGGCGCCCGCTCTCGTCGCGCAACAGGGACACGCTGCATTGCACCCAGACCGCATGGCCGTCCGGCGCCACATAGCGTGTCTGCCGTCGGTAGGTCGCGATCTCCCCGGCCAGCAGCCGGTTGAACAGGACCACGTCTTCGTCGAGGTCGTCCGGGTGCAGGAAATCCCGCGTCTTCAGGTGCGCCAGCGTCGCAGCGTCGCGCCCGACCAGCTCGCAGAAGCGCGGATTCGCCTGCCGCACCGTGCCGTCGATGTCGGTGTAGAGCACGCCGATCGGCACGTTGTTGAAGATGTTTCGGAAGCGCTGCTCGCTTTCGCGCATCGCGGCCTCGACCTGCACCCGTTCGCGCACCTGCTGTTCGAGCGCGGCGGTGCGGTCCTGCACCGCCAGCTCGATGATGCGGGCGCGGCCGGTCACCGTCAGCAGCAGGGCCCCGAGCACTGCGGCGGTCAGCAGCCCGACGCTCGAAAACAGCCAGGCGTAGTGGCGCGCACCGGCCGCCTGGCTGGCGCCGACTTCGCTGGCGTTGACGCTCAATTCCCATTGACGCCCTGCGAAGGCGAGCATCCGGCGGTGCACGAGTGCGTCGGGAGCATCGGCGCACAGCGAGGTGGCCGCCAGCTGGCGCTGGCGGGCCGATGCATCGGTGTCGGTCACGCAAAAGTGCAGGTAGGAAGGGGCCTGCGCCAGCACCGATCTCAGCAGGTCTTCGACACGCACGGTGACGAACACCACGCCCACGGCCGCCGACATCCGCTCCTCATCGGACGTGGGCTTGCCGCGGTAGATCGCGCGGTAGATCACCACCCCGCTTTTCGGTGAGTCCGCCGCGTCCTGAGACAGATGGAAGGCGGCGCTGGCTGTCGGCCGGTCGGTGCGCACCGCTGCCTCGATCGCTTCCCGGGCGACCGGGATCGACAACGCATTGATGCCGAGCAGGCCGACGTTGCCTTCCAGCGGTTCGACCAACCGAACGGCGTAGGCCTCCGGCATGCTCGTCGGTACCCGCGTGTCCGAGGCGGTCCGATCCAGCACGCGGTAGTCGGGTTGTCCTTCGGTGTGCATCTGCCCCTCGAAAGCGGGCACATCCGCCAGCGGCACGCGTTCCTGGTAGCCGATCCCCTGAAGGGCGCCGTCGTGGTTCAGCCAGTAGGCGGCAGCCGCACGCAGTTCGGTGGCATCGACGTGGTTCGAGCCGAGGTACAGCCCTCGCAGGGCCTCCAGTGCGTGCAGCGGCGTGTTCAGCTGGGACAGGGCGGCCGTCGATGCAGCCGATGCGTCGCGTTCGAAGCTGGTTTGCACCCGCTCGCGGTCCCAGCGTGCAACCAGCACGGTCGTCGCCACCAGCAGCGAGGTCACGATGCCCAGTGTCAGGCCCACGGTCCGGCGTCGAGGTGCCCAGGCTTCGCGAGGGCGCCCGATCATCGTCAGCAGGATCGGTGCGGCGATCAGGGTGCCGAGTGTGTCGCCCATCCACCAGGTCAGCCAGGTCACGGGCCAGGCCGAGGCGGGCACGACGTCCGCGGCACCCAGGGCCGTGGTCGCCACGCTGGCACTGACCAGACAGCCGATCACGGCGCCGAACAGATAGAAGCGCGCGATCTCGCGCGGTGCCGACAGCGTGAGAGGCTGCCGAACCATGCGCTGGACCAGTTCAGCGGCGAACAAGGCCTGCAGCCCGGCGCCCAGTCCGATCACCGCCTCGGTCGCGCCGAGCGCATGCCGTGGATTCAGCAGCACATTGACGGCGATGGCCCCAACCGTCACCGCGAGCGCCGCTCTCCGTCCGCAGACCAGCACGAACACCAGCGCCATGCCTGCGGCAGGGTACAGCGGCGAGGCGTAGCCAGGCGGTATCGCCATCAGCAGCGACAGCCGGCCGACGACGGCGTACGACAGCGCCATCAGCAGCAGCGCGCCCAGCCCGCAGCCTTGCCCGAGACGCTCAGCCGGTGAATTCATGGCGTCGTGGCGCGCTGCCGCCCGAGGTCCCGCTGGCGGCGGGGAGCCTGCGAGATGAACCGGCTGGCGTGGGTGGAAGTGACTGGCATGCCCGGGGCGTTGGTGTCGGGGCCGACAACAGGGGTCGGCCAGTTTCGAGTCTAGATCGCTGAAGTCACGATCCGGTCGGCGACTGTCTCGCTTTCACCCCGCAATTGAGAATCAGGCAGCGGCGGCAACGGGATCACGAAGCACGACTGCGGCGCCAGGTCGCGCCAGGCCAGCGGCTCGCCAGGCTCCAGGATCTGGGCGCCCCAGGGGGCCGTGGTTTCCAGTTCGGCGAGTGCTGCGGGGCGGATCAGGATGAATCGCATCGTGCGGCTGTCCTTGCCGTGTCCGCGCATGAGGGTCAGCTCGGCCTGTGGCCAGTGCGATGGCAGGCACGGCGTGAAGCTCAGCGTGTGAGCGCCCTGTCGCAGGCCGAAGATCGACTCGATCGCCGCGCGGTGCAGCCAGGCGGCCGCGCCGGTGTACCAGCTCCAGCCGCCGCGTCCGACATACGGTGCGTGTGTGTAGACGTCACCTGCCATCACGTAGGGCTCGATGCCGTAGACGGCGCCGTGCGTCGGATGGGCGGCGCGGTGAGCCGGGCTCAGGCAGGTGAAGTAGCGGTAGGGGAGATCGGCGATGGGGGGAACGCTGGTGGTGTTGTTCGCCACAGCATCGAGTTGCAGTCTCGCCTGCGCCATCAGCGCCCAGACGCCGGCGTGTGAATACTGCCCGCCGTTCTCGCGCACCCCAGGCGGGTAGGCCTGGATGTAGCCGGCGCTCGGCTGTGCATGGGCCAGCGGCGGGTCGAGCAGCTTGATCAGGCCGGCCTCGTGATCCACCAGGTGCGCCTCGACCGCCTGCATGGCCTCGCGCTGCAACGCAGGCGGTGCAGCGCCCGACAGCACCGCCCAGGCCTGCGCGATCAGTTCGATGCGGGCCTCTGCGTTGGCGTGCGAGCCGAGCGCCTGCCCGTTGTCGAAGAACGCACGCGTGAACCACTGTCCGTCCCAGGCCGCGCCGTTCAGCGCCTCTCGCCAGCCCCGGGCGGCAGCTTCCCATTCCAGCGCGCGCGTCTCTTCGCCGCGATCGCGCGCCAGCGGCGCAAAGTCGGCGACCAACTCGCACAGGAACCAGCCCAGCCACACCGACTCGCCGCGGCCTTCGTGGCCGACGCGGTTCATGCCGTCGTTCCAGTCGCCGGTGCCCATCAGCGGCAGGCCGTGCACGCCGACGCGCAGGCTGCGGTCGATGGCGCGCGCGGCGTGCTCGTAGACCGAGGCCTGCTGGTCGCTGACGGTGGGCGCGTAGTAGGCGTCTTCGGCGCCATCGGGAATCGGCGCACCCTCGATGAAAGGCACGCTCTCGTCGAGCAACTCGGTGTCTCCGGTGGCGCGCAGGTAGCGCACGCAGGCGTGCGGCAGCCACAGCAGGTCGTCCGAGAAATGCGTGCGCACGCCGGCGCCGCCCGGCGCATGCCACCAGTGCTGCACATCGCCTTCGGCGAATTGCCGCGACGCGCCCAGAACGATTTGATCACGCAGCATTTCGGGGGCGGCCCAGGTCAAGGCCATCGCGTCCTGCAGCTGATCGCGGAAACCGTAGGCGCCGCCCGCCTGGTAGAAGCCGGCCTTGGCCCACAGCCGGCACGACACCGTCTGGTACAGCAGCCAGCGGTTGACCATCGCGTCGAACAGCGGATCGGGCGTCTGCACCGTGGTCGCGCCCAGCAGCGCGTCCCAGGTCTCGCGCACGGCCTCCATCCGCTGTGCTGCGGGCGTTGCCGCCGCCCGTGTCGCGAGCTGGCGGGCGGCATCCGGGCTCTCGGCATAGCCCAGCAGGAACACCCGCTCCACTGCGTCACCGGCCAGCAGGTTCAGCCGTGTCGACAGCGCCGCGCAGGGGTCGAGACCGCTGCCGCTGCGCTGGCCGAAATGGTCGGGCAGCACCAGGCGGCCGCGCGCATCGAAGCATTCGCGGCGGTCGCAGGTCCAGTCGTCGCTGTCTCGCTCATCGCTGTTGCGGTCATCGGATGCGGCCATCGCCAGAAAGGCGGTGCCGTCGCCGAAGCCGGCCGAGCGCTCCGGCTGCGTGCACATCAGCGCGGTGAGCTTCTGCGAGCGGCTGCCGTCTGCACCCTCGCTGGACGCGGGCAAGTCCGGCAGGCGCTGGCGATGCAGCGCCGTGTGCACCGTGGCGCGGTCCGAACGGTTGGCGCCCATCATCCATTCGGCGATGCCCACCACGCGCAGCAGCAGCGTGCGGTGGCTGCGGTTGACGATGCGCAGCCGCACCTGCTTGACCGAGGTCTGCGCGTCGACGCACCACGACGCCGTCACTTCGACATCGCCGCGTCGGTGGCCGATCACGCTGTAGCCCTGGCCGTGCGCGATGCGGTAGGTCACGCTGTCGTCGCCCCAGGCCGAGGGCGCGATGCTCCAGGTGTCCAGCGTCTTCAGGTCCTGCAGCAGGAACCATTCCGACGGCGGGTCGCCGACCGGGTCGTTCGACCACGCGGTGAGCTGGTTCATGCGGCTGTTCACCGCCCAGGTGTAGCCGCCCCCGGTCTCGGTCAGCTGGGTGCCGAAGGCCCGGTTGGCCAGCACGTTGACCCAGGGACGGATCGGGCGCGAGCGGGCGCTGACGCTGAATCGAAACTCGCCCGAAACCGGCGAGAAAGCGCCGGTCGGTGCGGGCGCGGTGCTGCCGGTTCCTGCGGACACCGAGACAAGCGCGCTGGAGGTGTCGTGCCGCTGCTCGAAGGCCTGTTCGTGCAGCTGCGCCCACTCGTGCACGTGGTGTGTCAACGGTCGACCGTCGGCTTGCAGCCGCACCCGTGCCAGGCTTTGCAGTGTGCTCAATTCATCGGCCGAGATCTCGTCGGCGCGCAGCACGTGGAGGCCGGTGCTCGACGGTCCCGATGCACTGGCGGGCCGGAATTCGGCGCCGCTGTCGGCGTCGTGGCGCTCGCGCATCGCGCCGAGCTCGCGCTGCACCGCCATCAGGTACGAGGCCGGTTCGGCGTTCAAAACCACCAGATCGCAGGCCACGCCGCTCCACGACCACAGGCGCAGCGCCTGTGCCAGCGAGCGGATCAGCCCCAGCCCCTCCGGCGCGCCGGCTGACACCAGCACGATCGGCCGATCGCCCGAGATGCCGAAGCGCCACAGCAGTCGACGGTCGCACACCCCTGCCGCTGCCTCGTTGAGGCGTGCCGCGTGGGTGCGTGGGCGCGTCAGCGTCAGCACCAGTGCCGTGGTCAGCGTCTGGATCGCATCGAAGTTCTCGGTGCTGATGCGCAGCGTGCGGAAACGGATGCTGGCCAGCGTCGCCGACATCAGCGAGGCGCGCTTGACATGACTGGCCTGCCGGTACTTGTCGATCACCGCGCGCAGCGTGCCGCCGTTGTCGGACGCTGTCGTCGCGAAGGTCAGCAACGCCTTGCCTTGCGGCTCGATGCGCAGTCGAACTGCCATCGCACAGACCGGGTCGAGCCCGGTGTCGAGGGTGTTACTCCCTTGCCCCTCTGGGGAGAGGGGGACGGACTCGAACGAGGCCTGCGGCTGGTGGGGGCTTCGGTTGCGGCCCAGCCAGCGCTGGCGGTCTGTCTGCACGCGAATCGACACCACCTGAGGGTCGGATTCGGCCAGGAAATGCGCAGCCTGCAACCCGCTCTCGGTGGCCAGACGCGGCGTGCGCTCGAACAGCAGCGCCTGCTGCTCGGCCTGCCATTCGGCGCGCACGAAGAGGTTGCTGAACGCGGGGTGGGCCTCGTCGGCGCGCGGGTCGGCCAGCGTCACGTCGAAGGCCGAGATCAGCTCGATGTCGAGCACGTCGTCGCCGAGGTTGTGCAACTCGATCTGGCGGAACTCGATGTCGTCTTCCGGGCTGACCCACACCGTGGTGTGCGCCTGCACTTCGGGCCAGGCGGCGTCGAAGCAAACGCGGTCGGCGTGGAACACGCTGCGGTAGTTCGCGGCCGGGTCGGGGGCGGGATGCTGTGTGATGGAAAAGAGGGGCGTTGCCGCCGTCCGCTCCGGTGTGGGGTCACGCGTGCCATCCGGCCAACGCAGGTAAAAGAAGCTGCCCTGTGCATCGCGCAATGCGTCGTCGCGTGTGCGCGTGATGCCGGTCGTGCCCCAGCGGCTCCAGCCGGCGCCGTTGGCCCGCAGGCTGACGCTGTAGCGGCCGTTCGACAGCACATGGGTCGGCTCCAGCGCGGTCGCGCCCGGGAACACCTCGCGCAGCAGGCCCGGGGCGCGGCGCTGCATGGCCAGTGGCAAAGGCGCTGCGGGGGGGGCGTACAGCATCGACACCTCGCGCGGGGCCCGCTCGTGCAGCAGCGATGCGACTGCCTCGATGTGCGGATTCGCCATGCCCCAGCGCTGTGCCACACCGTCCAGCAGCACGTTGGCCAGCGCGACGATCGTCATGCCCTGGTGGTGGGCCATGAAGGTGCTGACCGGGGTGAACGACTGTTCCCCCGATTGCCGCGCGGAGGTGAAGTCGAGCGCTTCGATGAAGCCATATTGCTCGCGCGGCGCCAGCGCTTCCAGTGCGGCGAAATTGAGTCGCGCGAGGTGCGGCGCGATCTGGGCCGACAGCGCCGTGGCGTAGGGCGCGATGACCAGTTCGGCGGGCGGCGTGCGGCGCAGCGCCAGCCGGGGCACGCCCTGCGGCGCGTACTGGTAGGCCAGCGTGTGATCGCGACCGGCGTAAGCCGACTCCGAGATGCCCCAGGGCACCTCGCGTCCGGGGGCGCTCTGGGTCCGCGCGAACGCGATCTGTTCGTGCAGTGCCGCATGGCAGGCGCCGCGCAACACGCTGCCATGAGGCTCGTCGAGCACCAGCGTCGGCATCAGGTACTCGAACATCGAGCCCGACCACGATCGCAGGCCCGCATCGCCTCCGACCGCATAGAACATGCGTCCGAGCGACGCCCAGTGGCGAACCGGCGCGTCGCCCTTGGCGATCGCCAGCAGACTGGTCAGCCGCGACTCGGATGCCAGCAGGTCGTAGAAGCCCGCGTCGAGCTGCTGCTCGGCGACCCGGTAGCCGATGTGGAAGAGGTGGCGCTTGCGGTGGTACAGGAAACTGAAATCGGCCTGCCAGGCGAGCGCCTCGCAGTGATCGGCGAGTGCGCGCAGCCGCTCGTTCGTCTCAGCCTGACTCCCTCGCCCCTCTGGGGAGAGGGTGGGGGTGAGGGGCGGCGTGCCACCAGTGGTGCCCTGCGGTGCCCTCACCCCAGCCCTCTCCCAGGGGGAGAGGGAGCCTGAAGCCAACTCCTTGCAGGCCTGGGCCACCGCAAGCAGGTGACCGCTGAGGTTGCCGCTGTCCACCGTGGACACGTACATCGGCAGCAGCGGTGCGAGCGTCTGCGTGTCGTACCAGTTCATGAAATGCCCGCGATGGCGTTGCAGTTTCGACAGCGTCGCGAGCGTCGCTTCCATCCGCGTGATCAACTCCGGCAACTCGATCCAGCCGAACTGCCGCGCGCACGCGGTGCTGAGCAGATACAGGCCGATGTTCGTCGGCGAGGTGCGGTGCGCCACCATGTCGTAGGGCAGCGTCTGCAGGTTGTCGGGCGGCAGGTGGTTCTCGTCGGCGACCACGCAGCGTTCGAACAGGCGCCAGGTGTCCCGCGCCACGCTCTCGAAGTAGTCCTGGTCGGCAGCCGACAGCGCTTCTTCGGCGCTCGCCGGACGCGGCCGGCTGACCCACCAGGTCCAGACCGGCGAGGCCGCCCACAGCAGGCACAGGCTGGCCGCCAGCCACGGTGACGGCGTGCCGACGGCCAACAGGAGGGCAAGAAGCAGCCCTGCCAGAACCGGTTCGCGCCAGTGCTGGCGGACCAGTGCCGGCAACGCGGTCTTCGCGCGAGCTTGCGCGGCCGCAGCGGTCGTCCACTGCAGCAGGTGATGCCGGCTGATCGCCATGCGGTACACGGCACGCGAGATCGCGTCCAACGCCAGCATCGACTGCGCCGGCAACTGGGCCAGCAGCCATGCCCCGCCGCACACGGCGCGCGCCAGATCGGTGGCGGCCTGTCGGTAGAAGTAGCGTTGCGCGATGTCGTCGCGGCTGGGTGAAAAACCCGCCACCGCACCCATCAGGGGCCCGGCAGAGAAGGCCGCCAGCACGAGCGAAAGGGCCAACCACGGTGACACCACCGAGCTGCCCAAAGCCAGCAGCAACAGCGCGAGCGACATCGGTGCGACCAGCGAGCGGCGCAGGTTGTCGAACATCTTCCAGCGGTTGATGGATCGCAGGCGGTAGCGCGAGTTGTGCGTCAGCGAGGCGGCGAGGAACGGCAGCAACTGCCAGTCGCCACGGGTCCAGCGGTGCACGCGCGAGGCGGCCACGTCGGCATGGAACGGTGCGTCCTCGATCAGCGTGATGTCGGTCACGGCCGCGCAGCGCGCTATTGATCCTTCAAGAAGATCGTGGCTCAGCACCCGGCCTTCGGGCAGCCGACCCGACAGCACCGTGTGCATCGCCTGCACGTGCAGCAGCCCCTTGCCGGTGTAGGTGCCTTCGCCGAACACGTCCTGGTAGACCTCGGACGTGGCGGCGCTGTACGGGTCGATGCCGCACTGGCCGGCGAACAGCCAGTGGTACAGCGTGAAGTCCTTCGGAGCCGGCAGCGGCGTGACGATGCGCGGCTGTAGGATCGCGTAGCCGCTGGCCACCGCCCGGCCGGTCGCATCGATTTGCGGCTGGTTGTGCGGATGCGCGGCAACGCCGACCAGATCGTGCAGGCGTCCCGGTGGAAGTTGCGTGTCGCTGTCCAGCGTGACGATGTACTTCGTGCCTTCGGCGATCCGCGAGGCCTCGCCCAGGTCGATGAATGCGGGAACGGCGGATGTTGCTGGTGGGCTGGCTGTGTCGGCGAGCAGCGTGATCAGCTGCTCGAGCTTGCCTCGTTTGCGCTCCCATCCGATCCAGCGTTGCTCGGTCTCGCTGTAGCGGCGTTCCCGGTGCAGCAGGATGAAACGGGGCGGGGCCGGTGTCCGCGCTGTCAGCTCGTCGCTGCCGCCTTGATAGCAGGTGGGGTAGCGGGCATTGAGCGCATCGATCTCTTGCGTGGCCTCGGCGAGCAAGCCGTCGTCTGCCGCGACCCGGGCGCTGTCGGCGTCGGCCCAGTCGGTCAGCAGCGCGAACTGTGCGTGGCGCTCGGGGTTGGCGAGGTGGTGCAGTTGCAATCGATGCACCAGTGCGCGGGTCGAGGCGGCGTCGGTGAGCATCGCCGGGATCACCACCATGACCCGGTGCTCCACCGGGATGCCCGCGCTCAGCGCCAGGCGCGGCAGGTGCGCGGGCCGGGCCGATTCGCTGATCAGCCGGTTGATCACCGCGACCACCGCCTCCGATGCCGGGAACAGCATCAGTGCGGCGGCCAGCAACGTGAGCCCGATGGACACACCGGGGTCGGTGAGGCCGCCACCGTGCCGCAGCAGCCAGGACACCACCCCCAGCGTGACGAGCAGCAGCGAGCCGAGATACGCGGGCAGCGCCAGGCGGCGCGCGACGGCGCGCCACGAGGCCGCTGCGCGTTCGCTCAGGCCGAGTTCGTGCATCAGCGCGGGCCGCCCGGCGCCGCTCAGCCAGTGGCTGGCCACCGCGGCGCTCGGGTCGCCTTCGACGGCGTCGGGCCCGACCTGCGCCGCATGCATCAGGCCGAGCAGCGTCTGAGCCACCGCGACTTCGCTGCGTCCGCTCTGCCTGGCCAGGCGCTCGATGCCGTGCAGCGCCCGGTCGCGGGTCATCGTGTGTTCGGCCTCGAACACCGGTGAGCCGAGCATCAAGTGCATCAGCGTGCTGCTGCGCGCGACGATGTCGGTCCAGTCGGCGTCGCCGATGGCGCGCAACGAGGTCACCGCGTTGCTGACGCTGAGGTTGTCGGCGGTCTGGTCGGCCCGCTGCTGGGCCTGAGTGGCGGCCGGGTCGGGCAGCGAACGTCGCAGCCAGTCGTGTTGCGCCGCCCGCGCATCGGCGTGGTCGCTGGCGCGGTTTCCGCCTTGCGATGTGGTCCGGCCGTCTTGCATGCGCAGCGCCATTTGCGCGAGGAACACCCGGGCGACCCCGCGCTGCTCCAGAAGTGCCAGCAGATCGTCGAGTGCTTCGACCGAGGTGCTGTCAATCCGGTCGCAGCACAGGTTGGCGACCTCGCGTGCCGCCTTGTTGGTCGCGACCCGCTCCGCCAGACGGCGCAGGTTCTCGATCAGCACCACACGCAAGGTGGTGGGAAGCGCCCACATCTCGCCCAGGGTCAGCTCGCGCGTCTCCTGGTACGCGCGCAGGAACTGGATCAGCAGGTCTTCGTCGAACGCGCCATCGGTGTGCGCGACGAAGGCCCAGGCCACGCCGTAGACGCGCGGCAGACCGGCCAGCGGTTCATCGAGCAACACCGGCAACGCGCGGAAGTAGCGGCGCGGCAGACCTTCGTGGATCTCTTCGAGCTGCGCCTCGATCAGGTGGAAGTTGTCGAGCAGCCACTCGGCTGCCGGGCTGATGTCGTAGCCGGTTCGCGCCTGGATGCCGATGTAGCGATGCGCTTCGCGCAGTGTCTGGATGTTGTTGCGCAGACGCGGGAAGAACGCGGCGCTGCGTGATCCAGCCCGCGCGGCACGGTGCGTTTCACCGAGGCTGCGCCCGTGCTGTGCAAAGCGCTGCAGACCGAAGATTTCCGACCGGATCGGTGGCTCGATCCGACCGCGCACGCCGTCGAGGATGTCGCACAGGGCGGGCGTGGCATCCGGAATCAGACGCCGCAACTCGGACGGCACCATGCGTTACAGGATCAGCGAGCTGACACCGATCAGCAGCGTGGCAACCACCAGGGTGGTGACGAAGCGCGACGCGACGAAGCCGTGCATCGACTCCGCGACGCAGCGTGCGTCGAACAGGCGGCCTCGCATCGCGTGGCATCGATCGAGGTGCTCGCCCAGTGCGGTCAGTTCCGTCGGCGAGGTGTCGACGGTGTTTCCGAAGGACGAGGTGCTCCAGCGTGGCGCGGCAATCGATGAGGTGTGCATGGGATGGCTCCGCCTGCGGGGCCGTGAGGCCGCACAGAAATGGGTGAAGGAATGCGGTGTGCCGGGTGACGTAGCGCACGTCGTGGAAGCGGGGCACCGCCATGAACACATCGTAGGAATGGCCGACGGAGATGTCTGTCGGACGGGGCGCTTCGCGTCGTAGGACCAGTCCTAGATGGTCCTGCGGCGCACAGGGCCCAAGGGCCATCGGGCGCGCTTCCAGCCCCCGCCCGCACCATGGTCGGCGTGGCGTCGTTGGCCGGTGCTGCCGAATGCATGGTCCCATACCGCCATGGTCACCCCGTAACACGCCGGCTGCTGGGTGTGATGGTGGTGCAGCGCGTGCCAGCGCTTGCGCCGCTTCAGCCAGGCGCCATCAGCCCGCCAGTGGTGGGTCGCGTGGTGCGTGACCGAGTAGGCCAGGTAGCCACTCAGCAGGCCCAGCGTCAACGCGCAGGCGATCCACGCATCGAACAGGGCCAGTGTCGGCAGAAAGACACCGACAACGAACAGCAGCGCGATCATCACCGTCGGGGCATAGATCAGCGCCGTGGGTCGCTGATGGTGCTGCGCATGCCAGCCGCTGAACGGGCGCACTCCATGCAGCACGAATCGATGCAAGGCGTATTCGAGTGCCGTCCAGCCGACCAGGCCGGCAACCACGAACGACACGAGCACGAGCCATCGATCGGCAGGCCCGGCCAGCATCAGCACGCCGGCCAGTGCAGCCACGGCTGTGCCGTGCAACGCGAAGTCCGCGCGGTAGGCGAAGCGGCTGTGTTCCAGCCCGAAAAGCGCCATTGCAGTCGCCTGCCGGCTCAGTGCGCCGGCAGCGGGGTCCCGCAGTCGGTCGACAGCGCTTCGAGGCAGCGAAACGGCATCGTCATGCCGCGCGAGGCGTCATCGACGGCCCAGGCGTGGATCACCGGCGCGTGGGTCACGACGCCGCCGAAGATCGTTGCGAACGCCACATCGGCCGCATCGCGGCCGGTGCCGAAGCGCACCAACCCCATCGGGATGGTGGTGCCCGATGGGTCGAACAGGTACCAGCGGTCGCCCAGGTAGACCTCGACATACGCATGGAAATCGGGCGGGCCGAGTATGGGGTCGGCGCCGTAGTCGGTGGCCGTGGTGAAGCGCGCCGGGATGCTCAGCGCGCGGCACAACGCGATCATCAGGTGCGCGAAATCGCGGCAGATGCCGACCTGTTCGATCAGTGTGTCGACCGCCGACGTGTTGGAGTTGGAGGTGTTCGACGTGAAGGTCACGTGCCGGCGCACCCAGGCCTGTATGGCCTCCACGCGGCTGTGCCCGCGCCACAGCGTGCCGAACTCGTTGATCGCCATTTTCACCAGCCGGTCGGACTGGCAGTAGCGGCTGGGGTAGAGGTAACCCATCACCTCGGGTGGCAGCTGGTGCACCGGCACCTCGGGCAGCTGCATCGGATCGGCGACGTGGTGCGTGATGTCCACCGTCGCCATGTACGACAGCTTCAATTGGCCGGGCAGCGCGCGCAGGCGCAGATAGCGGTTGCCGGTGGCGGGGTCGGTATGGATCTGCGATGGCACGAGCTGGCTGATCACCAGACTTTCGGCCGCGACCGATTGGCAGCGCGTTTGCGCCGCATGAATGTTGAACACGAAGTCGGCGCCCTGGGCGTCGACTTCGTAGCTCAGTTCGACATGCAATTCGATGCGGATCATGGACAGCCCATCGTCGGATTGCGGGTGTTGGATATCAACGTGGGTGCCACGATAGTGCGCCTGGCATCCGGTGGTCTGTGCGTCAGCGTACCGACGGCAAGGGCAGCCAGATCTCGTTGCGCCGCAGGAACCACGGCATGAAGGGCGGGTTGTAGCGTGAAAACACGGGCTCGCCCGACGGACTCAGGCCCGCGCCCTTCAGCGTCACCCGCAGCCGATCGAGATGCTCGTTGTAATTGGCATCGGACCAGAAGCCCGAGTAGCGGATCGCGGCCACCCGCTGGACCGGAATCTCCCGCAGCCGGACGCGCGCATCGAGCGGCTCCGGCGCGCTGTCGAGGGTCACGCCCTTCGGCAGCACGAACTGGATGACGTAGCTGCCCGTCGCGCCTGGAGCGGCCGCCAGCGTCACCGGAGCGGTCATCTCGAGCCGCACCGGTGCGGCGGTCTGGGTCACCGGCGCGGTCATCGCGAACTCCTTCTTGCCCTTGTTCTTGCCGAAGATGTAGCCCGCGAGGATCGGAAAAGCCAGGTTGCCGGCCTCGTCGGCATCGGCCTCGATCACCACCTCGGCCACCACGTACGGCGCGTACTGCCGCACTTCGACGTCATCGATCTTGCGCAGAACCTCGTAGGCCGGCTCCTCGATGGCGTGGCCCATCGCTGGCAGGATGAAGGACAAGAGACAAACAAGGCCGCGCATGAAAGGGTGCATGGCCGATGGTCGCGGCATTCGCTCTCCCGGGTCAACCGCAGGGCGATTACGATCCTGCGCGCCACTTCAGGCCGTCTCACTTCACGCCTCAGGACTTCGCCATGCCTCAAAGCCAGACCGTCAATCGCCGGATCGTCCTCGCCTCGCGTCCCGCTGCGGCGGTGGGGCCGGAGCACTTTCGCCTTGAGGAGCGCGCGGTTCCCGTGCCTGCTGCGGGGCAGGTGCTGCTGCGCACCGTGTTCCTGTCGCTCGATCCTTACATGCGCGGCCGCATGAACGACGGACCGTCGTATGCGCCGTCGGTGCAGATCGGCGAGGTGATGACCGGCGGCGCGGTGTCCCGCGTCCAGGCTTCGCAGCACCCGGACTTCCGGGTCGGCGACCTGGTCATGGGCTACACCGGCTGGCAGGACTACGCGCTGTCCGATGGCATCGGCCTGACCCGGCTCGATGCGGACATGCCCCGTCCGTCGCTCGCGCTCGGGGTTCTCGGCATGCCGGGCTTCACCGCCTTCATGGGCCTGATGGACATCGGCCAGCCGAAGGCCGGCGAAACCGTGGTTGTCGCGGCAGCCAGCGGCGCGGTCGGCGCGGTGGTGGGCCAGATGGCCAAGATCAAAGGATGCCGCGTTGTCGGCATCGCCGGCGGGGCCGACAAGTGCCGCTTCGTCGTCGACGAGCTCGGCTTCGATGCCTGCCTGGATCGCCGCAGCGCCGATCTGCCCGCGCAACTGGCGGCCGCCTGCCCGAAAGGCATCGACGTGTACTTCGAGAACGTCGGCGGCGCGGTGTTCGATGCGGTGCTGCCGCTGCTCAACACGCATGCGCGCGTGCCGGTGTGCGGGCTGATCTCGCTGTACAGCGGCGCCCCGGCCGCCGCTGCGGCGGATCGCCTCCCGGTGCTGATGCGCACGTTGCTGGTCAAGCGCATCCACATGCAGGGTTTCATCATCTTCGACTACGACGGTCGCCAGAACGAGTTTCTCGGGCCGATGCGAGCCTGGCTGGCCGAAGGCAAGGTCAAGTTCCGCGAGGACATCGTCGAGGGCCTGGAGAACGCGCCGCAGGCTTTCATGGGCCTGCTCAAGGGAGAGAACTTCGGCAAACTGGTGGTGCGGGTGGCCAGCGCCTGACGGCTCAGTCCGAACCCTGGTCGACAGGCAGGGCCTGGGCGCGCCAGCGCAGCATGCCGCCGGCCAGGTTGGCCACCTTGTCGAAGCCGGACTTGCCCAGCAGCACGCTGGCCTGGGCGGACCGGGCCCCGGATCGACACACCGTGACCACCGGGCGGGCCGGGTCGATTTCCGACAGCCGGGCGGTCAGCTGCGACAAGGGCAGCAGGTGCGCGCCGTGGATGTGCCCGAGCTGGTCGCTGAACTCCGACGGCTCGCGCACGTCGATGACCTGGATGTCGCTGGACGGATCGCCCACGAGGCGTTCCTCGAGTTCGTTCGGCTGGATTTCCCAGATCCCGCCAAAGGTGCTGGTCAGGGGTGCCCACTCCGGGTCCGCCGGCAGGGCTGCGTCGCTCTCCGGCCGACCGCAGCGCAGGTTGGCCGGCACCGCGATGCTCATCAGCTTCGGGTGCGGCAGCCCCAGGTTGTTCATGTAGCCCGCGAAGTCCGAGGCGTTGATCTCGCCGCCGAGGCGCGGGTTGTAGCGCGCTTCCTCGGCGACGCTGGTGACGGTGAGGCCCCGGTAGTCGTGACCGGGATACAGCAGGCAGCGGTCGGGCAGCGACAGGATCTGTTCGTGGACCGAGCGGTAGAGGGATGTCGCGCTGCCCTGCTGGAAATCGGTCCGGCCGCAGCCACGGATCAGCAGGCTGTCTCCGGTGAAGGCCATGCTGTGGTCGTCCAGAACGTAGGTCAGGCAACCGCTCGTGTGGCCCGGCGTGGCCCGGACTTCGACATGGCGCGAACCGAACGTGACGCGATCGCCATGCTTGAGCAACCGGTCAGCGTTGATGGCCGCCGATGACTCGGACAGCAGGATGCGGCTGCCGCAACGCTGCTTCAGCAGCCAGGCGCCGGTGACATGGTCGGCATGGACGTGGGTGTCGAGCGTGGCGACCAGTCGCAGGCCGAGTTCGCTCAGCAGGGCCGCGTCGCGGCGTGCGTGCTCGAACACCGGATCGATCATCACCGCCTCGCCGGCCTCGGAATCGCCGAGCAGGTAGGTGTACGTCGATGACGTTGGATCGAAGAGCTGTCGGAAGACGAGCATGGTGAATTCCTCGGCTTGTCTGTGGATCGCGTCAGCGTGGCGCGAGAAAACGGTCGTGCAACGCCATCCCGACGAGCATCGCGACGACGAAGATCGCGGCGCTGCCGAGGCCGCTGCTCATCGCCACCAGCGC
This sequence comes from Burkholderiaceae bacterium, assembly GCA_030654805.1. Lineage (GTDB taxonomy): Bacteria > Pseudomonadota > Gammaproteobacteria > Burkholderiales > Burkholderiaceae_C > PBB1. Next base: position 810 of record JAURWR010000074.1, on the reverse strand, counting down.
CGGACCCGGACAGAACCCGCCGATGCCCCAACCGGTGCCGAACAGCAGGCCGCCGCCGATCAATCTGCCGTCGATGGTGGTGTTGGAGGGGATGTCGATGCGGTCCCCGCTCCACGCGGTGCTGCGGCGCCTGGCTGCGGCGAAGGCGAACACGCCGACCGCGATCGCGCCGCCCATCACCAGCGCCAGGCTCGGGTCCCACAGCCCGGCCACATCGAGGAAGCCCTTGACCTTGCCCGGGTCGGTCATGCCACCCACGATCAGACCCAGGCCGAAGATCAGGCCGCTCAGCAGTGCAATCAGTTCGCGCATGTCGATCCTTCAGAGCACGTGGCGGGCGATGAAAACGGCAACTCCGCCGGCGCCCATGAACGCCAGCACGTTGACCAGCGATCGCAACGAGAAGCGGCTGAGCCCGCACACGCCGTGTCCGCTGGTGCAGCCGTTGCCCATGCGCACCCCGACGCCGACGAGCAAGCCCGCCACGACGATCGCCCCCGGCCCCACATCGACCGTTGCCGCCGGCAGCGGCGCGAACAGCCGCCATGCCCAGGGCGCGACCAGCAGCCCCCCGATGAACAGCAGCCGCACGCGCTCAGCCGCCAGGTTGCCGCCGGACAGCACCGCGCGCAACGGACCGGAGAGGATGCCCGCGATGCCGGCGATGCGGCCGTCGCCCAGCAGATAGAGGGCGGTTGCGACGCCGATCAGCAGGCCCCCGGCCAGCGAGGCCCAGGGGGTGAAGTGGTTCCAGTCGAGGTTCATGGGGACGGCCTTTCAGTTTGATTTCCCGAGCACCGACGCGGCACA
>JAURWR010000046.1 GCA_030654805.1 Burkholderiaceae bacterium | reverse complement strand
TTCATGCGACCGACGCGCGACAGATCGTAGGTGTCGGCGTTGTAGAACAGGCGATGGAACAGCGCCTCGACCGCGTCTTCGGTCGGCGGCTCGCCGGGGCGCATCATGCGGTAGATGGCAACGCGCGCGGCCAACTGGTCGGCGGTCTCGTCCGCAGCCAGCGTCTGCGAGATGTAGCCGCCTTCGTCCAGCTCGTTCGTGTACAGGCAAGGAATTTCCTTGATTCCCGCCACGCGCAGCTTCTTCAGCACCGCTTCGGTCAGCTCGTCGTTGGCCTTGGCGAGGATCTCGCCGGTGTCGGCATCGACGACGTTGCGCGCGAGCATGCGGCCGACCAGGTAGTCCTCGGGCACGCTGATGTGCGTGGTTTCCGAGGTTTCGATGGTGCGGGTGTGGCGTGCGGTGATGCGCTTGTCCTTCTCGACCACGACCACACCGTTTTTGTCGGTGATGTCGAAGCGCGCGATTTCACCGCGCAGCCGGTCGGCGACGAACTCCATCTGCGCGCCCGAATCCATCAGACGGAAGTTGTCAAACACGAAGAAGTGCGCCAGGATCGATTCCGGGTTCAGGCCGATGGCCTTCAGCAGGATCGTCACCGGCATCTTGCGGCGGCGGTCGACGCGGAAGTACAGGATGTCCTTCGGATCGAACTCGAAGTCGAGCCACGACCCACGGTAGGGAATGATCCGCGCGCTGAACAGCAGCTTGCCACTCGAATGCGTCTTGCCCTTGTCGTGCTCGAAGAACACGCCCGGCGAACGGTGCAACTGCGAAACGATGACGCGCTCGGTGCCGTTGACGATGAAGGAACCGTAGTCGGTCATCAGGGGCACTTCGCCCATGTAGACCTCTTGTTCCTTGATTTCCTTGACCGTCTTCGCCTGCGGCGATTCACGGTCGTAAATGATCATTTGCAGCTTGGCACGCACGGCCGCTGCATAGGTCAGTCCACGAACCTGGCACTCGCGCGTATCGAACGCGGGCTTGGCCATGTTGAATTCGATGAACTTCATCTCGACGAACCCGTTGTGCGACACGATCGGGAACGCGGACAAGAAAGCAGCCTGCAAGCCTTCGGGCTTGCGCTTCTGTGCAGGGACATCCTTCTGCAGGAAGGCGATGTACGACTCCTGCTGCATGGTCAGGAGGTAGGGGACCTTGAGGACGCTTTCGCGTTTTCCGAAGCTCTTGCGAATCCGCTTGCGCTCGGTGTAGCTGTAGGGGGTTGCGTGCTGCGCCATAGGTGGTTTTCCACTCCGTCTCAAAGAGCGCGACCTGGCCTAGGCTGCGCTCTCGTCGGCGACTGTCGTTCGAACCTTGTCTCGCAAGACAAAGCCATTCGAAGTTCGGTGGTTGGCCTCTACCAACCGCTGGCGGACAACCCCGGCGTTGCACCGGGGCCCGACCAAACCCGTTCTCTGCAGTCGGATCAGAGAACTATTTTGAAATCACTTGGGAAGACCCTGATTGTCACCACAGGATTCTCTCAAGTGTTCTCGAAGGGCAATCTGTGCGCAGACGCCCTTGAAGTGCAAAGGGCCGGGTGCCTGTTGCGGCACCCAGCCCGTTGCGCACAGACGGCTTACTTGATGTCTGCCTTAGCGCCCGCCTCTTCCAGCTTCTTCTTGGCGGCTTCGGCATCGGCCTTGGAAACCGCTTCCTTGACCGGCTTCGGCGCGCCGTCGACCAGGTCCTTGGCTTCCTTCAGACCGAGGCCCGTCAGTTCGCGTACGGCCTTGATGACCGACACCTTGTTGGTGCCGAAGTCGGTCAGGATGACGGTGAACTCGGTCTGCTCTTCAACGACCGCAGCGGCCGCGCCGCCACCACCGCCCGCCGGTGCCGACATCGCGGCAGCGGACACACCGAATTTGACCTCGATGGCCTTGACCAGGTCGTTGAGGTCCATCACCGACATGCCGTCGAGTGCGGTCAGGAAAGCGTCTTTATCGAATGCCATTTGAGGCTCCTAGATTTGCAATGAATGTTGAAGAAAGGATCGTTCAAGCGGCGGGGGCTTCGGCGCTCGGTGCGTCGGATGCGGGTGCGTCCGCCGGTGCGTTAACAGCGAGTGCCTCGGCAACCACTGCTTCAGCAGCAGGCGCCTCAACAGCCGGGGCTTCAGCCGCAGCAGGTACCGCGCGTTGTTCGGCAATGGCCGCCAGCACACGCGCGAAGCGCGAGATGGGCGATTGCATCAAACCGAGCAACTGTGCCAGCAGCACTTCCTTGCTCGGGATGGCCGCGAGGGATTTCACCCCGTCGGCATTCAACGCCTTGCCGGCGTACGCGCCGCCCTTGACGATCAGTTTGTCGTTGCCCTTGGCAAAGTCGGAAATGACTTTGGCCGCAGCAACTGCGTCTTCTGAAAAACCGTAGATCAGCGGACCGACCATGCTCTCCGAGACCACTTCGAACGGCGTGCCGGCAACGGCGCGACGGGCAAGCGTGTTCTTCAAGACATGAAGGTACACACCCTTGTCGCGCGCCTGACGGCGCAGGTTGTTCAAGTGTTCTACGGTGAGGCCACGGTATTCGGCCAGCGCCAGCGTCTGCGAGCGGGCCACCTGGGCCGCCACATCCGTGATCACGGCTGCTTTCTCGTTGCGATTGAGACTCAAGGTCTGCTCCTCACATCACGCACCCTTCGCTCTTTCAAGCAGCCGGGTGCACCGGGGTTCAGCGACCATCTGTCCAGGAAAAAATCCTTTACAGCGGGACCGCCATCTGCGCTGGCTTGTTGCCGGTTTCGGTTCATCACCGACACCGGCCTTCCATTAAGCGATCACGGTGGATCGCACCAGCGGTCTTGGATGACCTGGGACCGGATTGCTCCGGCTCTCCAGCCCACCAAACTCATTCACCGGCGCCTCGCAGCACCGGCATCTCGTCTATCAGGCGCCAGGCCCGGCAGCGTTGATCGAAGCCACGTCCACGCGGGCACCCACGCCCATCGTCGACGACACGGCCACCTTGCGAAGGTACACGCCCTTGCTCGACGCTGGCTTGGCCTTGTTGAGTGCCTCGATCAGTGCGCGCAGGTTACCGATCAGCTTGTCCGAATCGAACGAGCGGCGACCGATCGTGCCGTGCACGATGCCGCCTTTGTCGACGCGGAACTGCACCTGACCAGCCTTGGCGTTGCGGACCGCTTGCGCCACATCAGGGGTCACGGTGCCAACCTTCGGATTCGGCATCAGGCCACGCGGACCCAGAATCTGGCCCAGCGTACCGACGATGCGCATCGTGTCGGGCGAGGCGATCACCACGTCGAAGTTCATCACGCCGGCCTTGATCTGCTCAGCCAGGTCTTCCATGCCGACGATGTCGGCACCGGCGGCCTTGGCCTCTTCAGCCTTGGCGCCCTGGGCGAACACAGCGACACGCTTGGTCTTACCAGTGCCGTTGGGCAGCACGACGGCACCGCGCACGACTTGGTCGGACTTCTTGGCATCGATGCCGAGCTGCACTGCCACGTCGATCGATTCATCGAACTTCGCGGTAGCGCACTCTTTCACCAGCGCCAGTGCGCTGTCGATGGTGTAGAGCTTGGTTGTTTCAACCTTGCCAACCAGAGCCTTCTGGCGTTTTGTCAGTTTGGCCATGGTCAGACACCCTCCGAGGTGACGCCCATCGAGCGGGCGGTTCCAGCAATCGTGCGAACGGCGGCATCCATGTCGGCGGCCGTCAGGTCCTTGACCTTGATCTTGGCAATCTCTTCAAGCTGCGCGCGCGTGATCTTGCCGACCTTCTGTGAGTTGGCCTTCGGCGAACCCTTGTCGAGCTTCAGTATCTTCTTGATCAGCACAGTCGCCGGAGGCGACTTCAGAACGAAGGTGAACGATTTGTCGGCGAACGCGGTGATCACCACCGGCAGCATCAGGCCAGGTTCGACACCTTGGGTCTGGGCGTTGAACGCCTTGCAGAACTCCATGATGTTGAGTCCACGCTGACCCAGCGCCGGACCGATTGGGGGGGAGGGGTTGGCTTTGCCTGCAGGAATCTGCAGCTTGATGAAGCCGATGATCTTCTTTGCCATGTCTATCCTTCAAACAGAAGCCCGATTCGATCCGGACTCCTCGAGTGCAAACGCCAGGGACTGGATACCCGGGCTCCTCATGCCGATGTCTCGTCATCGGCAGCAACGGGCGAGATGGACCTGGGCCTTGCAGCGCAGGAGAGCTCTCGCCGAGCCCGTCATTTCAAATCAGCGTCAGACCTTCTCGACCTGTGCGAAATCCAGCTCCACCGGCGTCGCCCGCCCGAAGATCGTCACGGCAACACGAACTTTCGATTTCTCGTAGTTGACGTCCTCGATCGCACCGTTGAAGTCGGTGAACGGACCGTCCTTGATGCGCACCAACTCACCAACCGACCACAGGGTCTTGGGTTTCGGCTTCTCGACGCCTTCCTGCATCTGGTGAACGATCTTCATCACCTCGGCCTCGGAGATCGGCGATGGCCGGTTCTTCGCGCCGCCGACGAAGCCGGTGACCTTGTTGGTGTGCTTGACCAGGTGCCAGCTGTCGTCAGCCATCTCCATCTCGACCAGCACGTAGCCCGGGAAGAAGCGACGCTCGGTCACGGCCTTCTTGCCGTTCTTCAGCTCAACCACTTCTTCCATCGGCACCAGGATGCGGCCGAACTTGTCCTGCAACTCGGAGCGGTCGATGCGCTCGCGCAGATTGCGCTCGACCGCCTTCTCCATCCCGGAGTAAGCGTGAACCACATACCAGCGCTTGTTCGACGGCGCCGCAGGCGCTACGGAAGTCGAACCTGCCTCGGTTGCCACGACAGGATCGCCAGACAAACGGGCTTCGGTGCTGACGGTTTCTTCGTTCATGGTGTGATCCTCAACGCTTCCAACCCAACAGCAGGTCGTAGAAAACCCATTCCAGGGTCTTGTCGGTCAACCACAAAAACAGTGCCATGACGACCACGAAGGCGAACACGTAGCCGGTCATCTGCATCGCCTCCTGGCGAGTCGGCCACACCACCTTGCGCACTTCCTTGATCGAATCTCGACCGTAGGCCATCAATTCCTTGCCCGATTCGGAGGTGAAGAACACCGCAACAGCGGCAGCGATCAACGCCAGCAGCGCAACCACGCGCAGCCAGAGGTCCTGCTTGCCCAGCGCGTAGAACACGACCACTGCGCCGACGACCAGCAGCACGACGCCGGCCAGCTTGACCTTGTCAGCGCCGGTTGAAACCGTCTCAATGGTTGGATTCGCCATGTCGTTCAATTCACCTCGAAAACCTGCAATCAATGCGCCGTGATTCATGAGCAAAGCCCGCAAGCACTTTTGAGGTGCCAGCGGGCTGTTTTCAGCGCGACGCTGCTGTCAGCGTGTCACTTCTATCCCGTCACCAGCCACCGATGATCGGCGACTGGCAGGGGCGGAGGGCATCGAACCCCCAACCTCTGGTTTTGGAGACCAGCGCTCTGCCAATTGAGCTACGCCCCTATCGCTGACTTCAACTCACTCGATGATCTTGGCGACGACGCCGGCGCCGACGGTGCGGCCACCTTCACGGATGGCGAAGCGCAGACCCTCTTCCATCGCGATCGGGTTGATCAGCTTCACCGTGATGCTCACGTTGTCGCCAGGCATCACCATCTCCTTGTCCTTCGGCAACTCGACCGCCCCGGTCACGTCCGTCGTGCGAAAGTAAAACTGCGGACGGTAGTTGTTGAAGAACGGGGTGTGGCGTCCGCCTTCTTCTTTCGACAGCACGTAGATCTCCGCCGTGAAGTGGGTGTGCGGCTTGACGCTGCCGGGCTTGCACAGCACTTGGCCGCGCTGCACGTCTTCGCGCTTGGTGCCACGCAGCAGGATGCCGACGTTGTCACCGGCTTGACCTTGGTCGAGCAGCTTGCGGAACATCTCGACGCCGGTGCAGGTGGTCTTCTGCGTGACGGTGATACCGACAATCTCGATTTCCTCGCCGACTTTGACGATGCCGCGCTCGATCCGACCGGTGACGACGGTGCCGCGTCCGGAGATGGAGAACACGTCTTCGACAGGCATCAGGAAGGCACCGTCAACGGCACGCTCTGGCGTCGGGATGTAGGTGTCGAGGGCTTCGGCCAGCTTGAGGATGGCCTGCTCGCCGAGTTCGCCTTTGTCGCCTTCCATGGCGAGCTTGGCGCTGCCGTGGATGATCGGGGTGGCGTCACCGGGGAAGTCGTATTTGTCGAGGAGCTCGCGCACTTCCATTTCAACGAGTTCGAGCAACTCGGCGTCGTCGACCATGTCGCACTTGTTGAGGAAGACGATGATGTACGGCACGCCGACCTGGCGAGCAAGCAGGATGTGCTCACGCGTTTGGGGCATCGGACCGTCAGCAGCCGAACACACCAGGATCGCGCCGTCCATCTGGGCGGCACCGGTGATCATGTTCTTCACATAGTCGGCGTGCCCAGGGCAGTCAACGTGCGCGTAGTGCCGGTTCTTGGTCTCGTACTCGACGTGCGCGGTGTTGATGGTGATGCCGCGCGCCTTTTCCTCAGGCGCCGCATCGATCTGGTCGTACGCCTTGGCCTCGCCTCCGTACAGCTTGCTCAGCACCGTCGTGATCGCCGCCGTCAGCGTCGTCTTGCCGTGGTCCACGTGTCCAATGGTCCCCACGTTCACGTGCGGCTTCGTTCGCTCAAATTTGCCTTTTGCCATTTCAATTTCTCCGAATAAAGAACAATGCCAGTGGTTGGTTTAAGGTTTCCGGTGGGGCCTGAATTCGCTTGCCACTGGCAGCAGGCGGCGCCTCATCGAAGACCGGCTTGTGACTTACTTTCCGCGCGCTGTGATGATCGCGTCGGCGACGTTCTTAGGAGCCTCGCTGTAGTGCTTGAACTCCATCGTGTACGTGGCGCGACCCTGCGACATCGAGCGCAGCGTAGTCGAGTAGCCGAACATTTCCGACAACGGCACTTCGGCCTTGATGACCTTGCCGCCACCCGGCATGTCGTCCATGCCCTGCACCATGCCGCGACGTGATGACAAGTCGCCCATCACGCTGCCGGCATAGTCTTCTGGCGTTTCGACCTCGACCGCCATCATCGGCTCAAGAATGACCGGTGTGGCCTTGCGGCAACCGTCCTTGAAACCGAGCGACGCGGCCATCTTGAAGGCGTTTTCGTTCGAATCGACCTCGTGGTACGAACCGAAGGTCAGCGTGACCTTGACGTCGACAACGGGATAGCCCGCCAGCACGCCAGCCGGCAACGAGTCTTCGACGCCCTTCTTGACTGCAGGGATGAACTCTTTCGGCACCACGCCGCCTTTGGTCGCGTCGACGAACTCGAAGCCCTTGCCCGGCTCTTGCGGTTCGATCTTCAGCACGACGTGGCCGTACTGGCCCTTGCCGCCGGACTGGCGCACGAACTTGCCTTCCACGTCCGACACGGCCTTGCGGATAGTCTCGCGGTACGCAACCTGCGGCTTGCCGACGTTGGCCTCGACACCGAACTCACGCTTCATGCGGTCGACGATGATTTCGAGGTGCAGCTCGCCCATGCCTGAGATGATGGTCTGGCCCGATTCCTCGTCGGTCTTGACGCGGAACGACGGATCTTCCTGCGCCAAGCGACCCAGTGCGATGCCCATCTTTTCCTGGTCCGGCTTGGTCTTCGGCTCGACCGCCTGCGAGATCACCGGCTCCGGGAAGATCATCTTCTCGAGCGTGATGATCGAGGTCGGATCGCACAGGGTTTCGCCCGTGGTCACTTCCTTCAGGCCCACGCAGGCCGCGATGTCGCCAGCCAGAATTTCCTTGATTTCTTCACGCTGGTTCGCGTGCATCTGCAAAATACGGCCGATGCGCTCTTTCTTGCCACGGATCGGGTTGTAGACGGAGTCGCCCGACTTCAACACGCCGGAATAAACGCGCACGAACGTGAGCTGTCCGACGTACGGGTCGGTCATCAGCTTGAAAGCCAGAGCGGAGAACTTCTCTTCGTCGGTGCGATGGCGCACGACCGGCTTGTCGTCGTCGTCGGTACCAGGCACCGGCGGGATGTCGGCCGGCGATGGCATGAAATCGATCACGCCGTCGAGCATGCGCTGCACGCCCTTGTTCTTGAACGCCGAGCCGCAGAACATCGGCTGAATTTCAGCGGCGATGGTGCGCGTGCGGATGCCAAGCTTGATCTCGTCCTCGGTGAGGTCGCCCTCCTCCAGGTACTTGTTCATCAGCGTTTCAGACGATTCAGCAGCAGCTTCGAGCATGTTCTCGCGCCACTTCTTGGCTTCCGCGAGCAGTTCGGCCGGGATTTCGCGGTAGTCGAACTTCATGCCCTGCGAGGCCTCGTCCCAGATGATCGCCTTCATCTTGATGAGGTCGATCACGCCGGTAAAGGTGTCTTCGGCGCCGATCGGCAGCACGATGGGAACCGGGTTCGCCATCAGGCGAACTTTCATCTGGTCGTAGACCTTGTAGAAATTCGCACCGGTGCGGTCCATCTTGTTGACGAACGCGAGGCGAGGCACCTTGTACTTGTTGGCCTGGCGCCAGACGGTTTCCGACTGTGGTTGCACGCCGCCCACGGCGCAATACACCATGCAGGCACCGTCGAGCACGCGCATCGAGCGCTCGACCTCAATCGTGAAGTCGACGTGCCCGGGGGTGTCGATGATGTTGATGCGGTGCTCGGCCTGAGCCAGGTCCATGCCCTTCCAGAAACAGGTGGTCGCCGCCGAAGTGATCGTGATGCCACGCTCCTGCTCTTGCTCCATCCAGTCCATGGTCGCAGCGCCATCGTGCACTTCGCCGATCTTGTGATTCACACCGGTGTAGAACAGGATGCGCTCGGTGGTCGTCGTCTTCCCGGCATCGATGTGAGCCGAGATGCCGATGTTGCGATAGCGCTCGATGGGGGTCTTGCGGGCCATGGTGGCACTCCAGTAAACAAGCCAAAAACACGGGCCGCTCAGGGGTTCGCGTAAACCCGAGGAGCGGCCGGAAGGCGAAAAAAGATCAGAAGCGGAAGTGAGAGAACGCCTTGTTGGCCTCGGCCATGCGGTGCACTTCGTCGCGCTTCTTCATCGCGCCGCCGCGGCCTTCGACGGCCTCCAGCAGTTCGTTGGCGAGGCGCTGGGCCATCGATTTCTCGCCGCGCTTGCGAGCCGATTCCTTCAACCAACGCATGGCCAGGGCCACACGACGCACCGGGCGAACTTCCACGGGAACCTGGTAGTTCGCACCACCGACGCGGCGTGACTTCACCTCGACCATCGGCTTGATATTGTTCAAGGCGGTGACGAAGATTTCGAGCGGGTCCTTGCCCGACTTCTTTTCGACCTGCTCGAGAGCACCGTAAATGATGCGTTCGGCGATGGCCTTCTTGCCCGACTCCATGATGACGTTCATGAACTTGGACAAATCGACAGAGCCGAATTTCGGATCAGGGAGGATGTCCCGCTTGGGGACTTCGCGACGACGTGGCATTTCTCTTCCTTTGGCTTCAGTTGGCTGGGGCTTTCGCCTTCACCTCGGGCACCACCGACATCTGGGGTTGCCCACTTACTCGGCAAGTCAGCGACCTGCCGAAACGTTTGGCTTTACGCCTTTTTCGGGCGCTTCGCGCCGTACTTGGAGCGCGACTGCTTGCGGTCTTTCACGCCTTGCAAGTCGAGCGAGCCACGCACGATGTGATAACGCACACCCGGCAAATCCTTCACGCGGCCGCCGCGCACGAGCACCACACTGTGCTCCTGCAGGTTGTGACCCTCACCGCCGATGTACGAGATGATCTCGAAACCGTTGGTCAGGCGCACCTTGGCGACCTTCCGCAGAGCCGAGTTCGGCTTCTTCGGAGTGGTGGTGTACACGCGCGTGCACACGCCACGACGCTGGGGGCTGCCCTGCATCGCGGGTGACTTGGACTTCGTGACCTCGGTCTCGCGACCGTGACGCACGAGTTGATTGATGGTAGGCATAGGTAACTTGTTCCCGTTTGAAGTCACTTGCTTTCGGAAAACGTGCGCCGACGTTCGGTCAGCGGTCCGACATCCGAAAAGCCTTCGAGTATATTCGTCTGGGCAAAATCCGGCAAGTACGACAGTGGTTGGGCGGAGTCTCGGCTTGAGATGCAACACCTCGCCACCGGGTTCTAGCACACCGCGTTCCGGTAGCCTCGCAGCGAAACCATGATGTCCACACAGCTGGCCAGCCGCCACGCCCCGGCACTCCCCAAGCTGGTCCTCGATACCAACGCCGTCCTGGACTGGCTGGTTTTCGACAACCCGTCGTGCCAGGCCGTCACCACCGCCATTGTGTCGGGGCGCGTGAGCTGGATCGTCAACGATGCGGTGCGCGATGAGCTGGCTCACGTGCTCGGCCGCGGGGTGGTCGATCGGTGGACTCCGGACCTGTCACGTCTGTGGCAGATGTGGGAGCGTCACTCGATGCCCGGCGAACCAACTGTGTCCACGCCGCCGCTGCGCCGCCCTCGATGCACCGACACCGACGACCAGAAATTCGTCGATCTGGCGCTGGACACCGGTGCGCAATGGCTGATCACCCGCGACCGGGCGCTGCTGAAACTGGCACGCCGGGCGCACCCGCTGAATCTGGCCATCGTGACGCCTGAGCGGTTCAACTCGGCCGGCCGCTCCGTCGCCCGATGAACGGCCCTCCAATAGGCAACAAAAAGGGCGGCCGAAGCCGCCCTCCAAACTCAGATCGGAAGACCGATCACTCGCTCGACTCGGTCCCGACATCGGCTGTCTGAGCCTGCGCTTCGGCCAACTCGTCGGCCTCCTGCAGGGCGATGGCACGGCGTTCAGCGTCGTCCATCTCTTCCTTGACCTTGCGGGCCATGTGGAAAGCCATGCCAGTACCGGCCGGGATCAAGCGGCCGACGATCACGTTCTCTTTCAAACCACGCAACTCGTCGCGCTTACCCATGATGGCAGCCTCGGTGAGCACGCGCGTGGTTTCCTGGAACGACGCCGCCGAGATAAAGCTGTCGGTCGACAGCGACGCCTTGGTGATGCCCAACAGCACGTCGGCATGGGTGGCCGGCAGCTTGCCCTCGGAGACCATCCGGTCGTTGGTGTCCAGCAACTCGGAACGCTCGACCTGCTCGCCCGCGATGTACGCGGTGTCGCCGACGTTGACGATCTGCACGCGTCGCAGCATCTGGCGAACGATCACCTCGATGTGCTTGTCGTTGATCTTCACGCCCTGCAACCGGTACACGTCCTGCACCTCGTCAACGATGTAGCGCGCCAGTTCCTCGATGCCCAGCAGGCGCAGGATGTCCTGTGGATCCGCCGGTCCGTCGACGATGGACTCGCCCTTGTTCACCACCTGGCCTTCGTGCACCAGGATGTTCTTCTCCTTCAGCACGAGCTCTTCGTAGACCTTGCCTTCCGGGTCGGTGATTTGCAGGCGAACCTTGCCCTTGGTCTCCTTGCCGAACGACACCGTGCCGGTCATCTCGGCCAGCGTGCCCTTGTCCTTCGGCGTGCGTGCCTCGAACAGTTCGGCCACACGTGGCAGACCGCCGGTGATGTCCCGCGTCTTCTGGCCTTCGACCGGGATGCGCGCCAGCACTTCGCCTGGCATCAGGTCCTGGCCGTCGCGAATCTGGATCAGCGAGCCGACTGGGAAGCCGATCGTCACCGAATGATCGGTGCCCGGAATCTTGACCTCGTTGCCGGCCGCGTCCAGCAGCTTGACCTGCGGACGCACGACCTTCAATGCGCCGCGGCGCTTCGAGTCGATGACCACCAGCGTGGACAGACCCGTCACTTCGTCGAGCTGCTTGGCAACCGTCAGACCTTCTTCGACATTCTCGAACTTCGCCTTGCCGGCGAACTCGGTGATGATCGGTCGGGTCAGCGGGTCCCAGATGGCCAGCACGGTGCCGGCTTTTAGTTGCTGGTCGGCCTTGATCGACAGCAGGGCGCCGTAAGGCACCTTGTGACGCTCGCGCTCGCGGCCGTGCTGATCGGAAATGATGATTTCGCCAGAGCGTGAAATCACCACCAACTCGCCCTTGCCGTTGGTCACATAGCGCATCGTCGCGTTGAAACCGATCAGGCCGTCGGACTTCGCGTCGACGCTTGACGCCACCGCAGCGCGCGAGGCCGCACCACCAATGTGGAAAGTGCGCATCGTCAGCTGCGTGCCCGGCTCACCGATCGATTGCGCAGCGATCACGCCGATCGCCTCGCCCTGGTTCACGGTGCCGCCACGACCCAGATCGCGGCCGTAGCACTTGCCGCAGATGCCGAAGCGCGTGTCGCAGGTCAGCGCGGTGCGCACCTTGACTTCGTCGACGCCAGCCGCCTCGAGCATGTCGAGCACGTCCTCGTCCATCATCTCGCCGGCACCGAGCAGTTGCTCCTGCGTCTCGGGGTGCAGCACCTCGATGGCCGTGACACGACCCAGGATGCGGTCCCGCAGGCTTTCAATGACTTCACCGCCTTCGACCAGCGCGCGCATGTTCATGCCGTTGTGGGTGCCGCAGTCGTCTTCGATGACGACCAGATCCTGCGTCACATCGACCAGGCGACGCGTCAGGTAGCCCGAGTTCGCCGTCTTCAACGCCGTGTCCGCCAGGCCCTTGCGAGCGCCGTGGGTCGAGATGAAGTACTGCAGAACGTTCAGGCCCTCGCGGAAGTTCGCGATGATCGGCGTCTCGATGATCGAGCCGTCAGGCTTGGCCATCAGGCCTCGCATGCCGGCCAGCTGGCGGATCTGGGCGGCGGAGCCGCGAGCGCCCGAGTCGGCCATCATGTAGATGGAGTTGAACGACTCTTGGTCCACGGTATTGCCATGGCGGTCGATCGTCTTCTGCTTCGACAGCTGGGCCATCATGACCTTGCCGACTTCGTCGCCGGTCTTGCCCCAGATATCCACGACCTTGTTGTAGCGTTCGCCGGCCGTCACCAGACCCGAGACGTACTGCTGCTCGATTTCCTTGACTTCCTTCTCGGCGCGCTCGATCAGGTCCGGCTTTTCCTTCGGCACCAGCATGTCGTCGATGCAGATCGAGATGCCGGCGCGCGTGGCGAGGCGGAAACCCGCCTGCAGCAGCTTGTCAGCGAAAACGACCGTTTCCTTCAATCCGCACTTGCGAAAAGACACGTTGATCAGGCGTGAGATTTCCTTCTTCTTCAACGCCTTGTTGATGTTGCTGAACGGCAGGCCCTTCGGCAGGATTTCGCTCAGCAGCGAACGGCCGACGGTCGTGTCCACCAAGGTGGTCGACGGCACGAACTCGCCGGTTTCCTTGTTCTTGGTGTACTCGGTCAGACGAACGCTGATCTTGGTGGTGATCTCGACCACGTCGTTGTCGAGTGCGCGCTGCACTTCAGGCACGTCGGAGAAGATCAGTCCTTCGCCCTTGGCGTTGATGCGGTCGCGGGTCGCGTAGTACAGACCCAGCACCACGTCCTGTGACGGCACGATCGACGGCTCGCCATTGGCCGGGAACAGGATGTTGTTCGACGCCAGCATCAGCGTGCGAGCCTCCATCTGCGCTTCGATCGACAGCGGCACGTGAACAGCCATCTGGTCGCCGTCGAAGTCGGCGTTGAACGCGGCGCACACCAGCGGATGCAACTGGATCGCCTTGCCTTCGATCAGCACCGGCTCGAAGGCCTGGATGCCGAGGCGGTGCAATGTCGGTGCGCGGTTCAGCATCACCGGGTGTTCCTTGATGACTTCCTCAAGGATGTCCCACACCACCGGCGTGCCGGATTCGACTTCCTTCTTCGCCGCCTTGATGGTCGTGGCGATGCCCATCGCTTCGAGGCGCGAGAAGATGAACGGCTTGAACAGCTCAAGCGCCATCAGCTTGGGCAGGCCGCACTGGTGCAGCTTCAGCGTCGGGCCGACCACGATGACCGAACGGCCCGAGTAGTCGACGCGCTTGCCCAGCAAGTTCTGGCGGAAACG
>JAURWR010000025.1 GCA_030654805.1 Burkholderiaceae bacterium | reverse complement strand
ATCAGGGCTTTCGCTTGCCAGGTCATGCACTTCTCCCAGCGCCACTCGCGCCAGAAAAAGTGTTACCCATGTCCTCGCACACCCGTTACCCAGCTCTCCGGTCTAAACATGCCAGCAGAAGAAAACGAAGTTTCGGCGGAGCCAAAGTTACCCGCCTGTCGGGGCGGAACCCGACGCGCTGCATCGAAAAGCAAATCACGCCCGCCGGCGCGGACACCCTGCGCGGTGCCAGCCAGGCCATCAGATCAGGCCAGCACCCCCCGGTGAAGCCGAATCGCCTCCGCGACCATCGCACTCAACCCCCCGGCCCCGTCGCCATCGACGCAAGCCAGAAACTCCCGCCGCATTCGCGGTTCCCAGAACCGCTTGATGTGCATCGCGATGCCCTCCAGCGCCTCCGCGCGGTCGGGCATGGCCTCGAAGAAGGCGCCGATCTGGTTCGCCATCTGGATCAAGGTGTCGGTGTGCATGGCAAGGTCCACATGGGTCAGTCCGCAGTGATTGGAGCAAGGCGCTCAGGGTGGCTGTAGACGACGAGATCATGGTCGCGGGCGAAGCCGATCAGCGTCAGTCCGGCTGACTCGGCGGTGCGAACCGCCAGCGTGGTCGGTGCCGACACGGCCGCCAGCAGCGGTACACCGGCGACTGCGGTTTTCTGAACCATCTCGAAGCTGGCGCGGCTGGTGACCGCGAAGAATCCGCGCTCGTGGTCGATGAGTCCGACCGGACGTCCGCGGGCCAGCGCACCAATCAGTTTGTCGAGCGCGTTGTGGCGACCGACGTCCTCGCGCAGCAACGCGACTTCGCCATCGGCCGTGCACCAGGCCGCTGCGTGCACCGCGCCTGTGGCGTGCTGCAGGGTCTGCATCGCCTTCATCTCGATCATGGCCCGGGCCACCGCAGCGCGCTGCAGCCGCAACACGCGACCGCAGCCTGCGGGTGATCGTGATGGAAGCGGCAGGGCAGGCAGCGGGCGAGTCACCTGCGCCAGACTCTCCGCGCCGCACAGGCCGCAGCCGGTGCGGCCGGCCATCGAGCGGCGACGATCTTTCAATCGTGCAAAGGCGGCGCTGGACACCTCGAGCTTCAAGGTGATGCCGTCGACCGATGGCTCTTCGTCGACGCCGTACAGCTCGTCGCGGCTGGCCAGCAGGCCTTCGCTGAGCGAGAAGCCGAGCGCGAAATCCTCGAGGTCGAGTGGCGTGGCGAGCATCACTGCATGCGAGATGCCATTGAACTCGAGCGCGACCGGCACCTCGTCGGCGACCCAGTCGGACCCGGCGAACGCTCGGCCGTGGCGCACGCCTTCGACGGCCAGATGCTGCGCACCCCCGGTCGTCAGCAGCGCGTCGTTCGGTTTCATCGGTGTCGGTCGGCGGTTCGCGCCTCAGCGCACCGGGGTGGTTTCGACGGTATCGACGCGCGCATCGAGCAATTCATGCTGCAACCGGTTGAAGCGGCTGTACTCCTGTTGCCACGCCGAGGGCTGCATCACCGGCATCACCTGCACCGCGGTCACCTTGTATTCGGGGCAGTTGGTGGCCCAGTCGGAGTTGTCGGTGGTGATCACGTTGGCGCCCGACTCGGGGAAGTGGAAGGTGGTGTACACCACGCCCGGCTGCATGCGCTCGGTGACGGTGGCGCGCAGCACCGTCTCGCCGGCGCGGCTCTGGATGCCGACCCAGTCGTCCTGCCTGATGCCGCGCTCTTCGGCGTCGTGCGGATGGATCTCGAGCCGGTCCTCGCTGTGCCACTGGTTGTTCTCGGTGCGTCGCGTCTGTGCGCCGACGTTGTACTGAGAAAGGATGCGTCCGGTGGTCAGTAGCAGCGGGAACCGGCGCGTCACCTTCTCGTCGGTGGCCACGTACTGCGTGATGATGAACTTGCCCTTGCCGCGCACGAAGTGGTCGATGTGCATCGTCGGTGTGCCCTCGGGCGCCTCGTCGTTGCACGGCCACTGGATGCTGCCGAGCCGGTCGATCTTCGCGTAGCTGACGCCTTTGAAGGTCGGCGTCAGCGCGGCGATCTCGTCCATCACCTGCTCGGGGTGGGTGTAGTGCATCGGGTAACCCAGCGCGTTGGCGAGCTTCACCGTCACCTCCCAGTCGGCGAGACCCGCCTTCGGAGGCATCACCTTGCGCACCCGGGAGATGCGGCGCTCGGCATTGGTGAAGGTGCCGTCCTTTTCGAGGAACGATGAGCCGGGCAGGAACACATGCGCGTACTTCGCGGTCTCGTTCAGGAACAGGTCCTGCACGACCACGCATTCCATCGCCAGCATCGCTGCGGCCACATGCTGCGTGTTCGGGTCCGACTGCACGATGTCCTCGCCTTCGCAGTACAGCCCCTTGAAGCTGCCGGTCAGCGCCGCGTCGAACATGTTCGGGATGCGCAGTCCCGGCTCCGGGTTGATGTCGACACCCCAGGCGGCCTCGAAGCTGGCCCGTGCGGTGCCGTCGGACACATGGCGGTAGCCGGGCAACTCGTGCGGGAACGAGCCCATGTCGCACGCACCCTGCACGTTGTTCTGGCCGCGCAGCGGGTTCACGCCGACGCCTTCGCGCCCGACGTTGCCGGTGGCCATCGCGAGGTTGGCGATGCCCATCACCATCGTCGAGCCCTGGCTGTGCTCGGTGACGCCCAGGCCGTAGTAGATCGGGCCGTTCTTGCGGCGGCCGTTCGGCGTGTCGAAGCCGGTCGCGAACAGCCGTGCCGCGGCACGCAGTTCGGCAGCCGGCACGCCGGTGGCCGCTTCCACCGCCTCGGGCGAATTGACCGGGCGGCTCACGAACTCGCGCCATTCGTTGAACGACTTCGTCTCGCAGCGTTCGGCGACGAAGGCCTCGTCGACCAACCCCTCGGTGACGATCACATGCGCCATCGCGGTGATCACCGCGACGTTGGTGCCGGGCTTGAGCTGCAGGTGGTGATCGGCTTGCACATGCGGCGAGCGGATCAGGTCGATGCGGCGCGGGTCGACGACGATCAGCTTGGCGCCACCTGCCTTGCCGTCGGCGCGCAAGCGGCGCTTCATGCGCGATGCGAACACCGGGTGCCCGTCGGTCGGGTTGGCGCCGATGACCATGATTACGTCGGCCTGGTCGACTGACTTGAAGGTCTGCGTGCCGGCGGATTCGCCCAGCGTCTGCTTCAACCCGTAGCCGGTCGGCGAGTGGCACACGCGCGCACAGGTGTCGACGTTGTTGTTGCCGAAAGCCGCGCGCACCAGTTTCTGTACGAGATAGGTCTCCTCGTTGGTACAACGCGACGAGGTGATGCCGCCGATCGAATCGATCCCGTGCTTCGCCTGGATGCGTCGGAACTCGCTGGCGGCGTGACCGATGGCCTCGTCCCAGCTCACTTCCTGCCACGGGTCGGTGATCTTCGCGCGGATCATCGGTTTCAGCATGCGGTCTTGGTGGGTCGCGTAGCCCCAAGCGAAGCGGCCCTTGACGCACGAGTGGCCCTCGTTGGCCTGGCCATCCTTCCACGGCACCATGCGCACGACCTCGCTGCCTTTCATCTCGGCCTTGAAGCCGCAGCCGACGCCGCAGTAGGCGCAGGTGGTGGTCACGCTGTGCTCGCCCTGGCCGAGCCAGATCACCGACTTTTCCTGCAGCGTGGCGGTCGGGCAGGCCTCGACGCAGGCGCCGCAACTGACGCACTCGCTCTGCATGAACGGCTCGTCCTGCCCCGGCGACACGCGCGATTCGAAGCCGCGCCCGCTGATCGTCAGCGCGAAGGTGCCCTGCGTTTCCTCGCAGGCGCGCACGCAGCGGTTGCAGACGATGCACTTGCTCGGGTCGTAGGTGAAGTACGGGTTCGATTCGTCCTTCGCGCTCTTCGTGTGGTTGGCGCCATCGAAGCCGTAGCGCACCTCGCGCAGCCCGGTCACACCGGCCATGTCCTGCAACTCGCAGTTGCCGTTGGCACTGCAGGTCAGGCAGTCGAGCGGGTGGTCGGAGATGTACAGCTCCATCACGCCCTTGCGCAGCTCCTGCAGCTTCGGCGTCTGCGTGCGCACCTTCATGCCGGCTTCGGCGGGCGTGGTGCACGAGGCCGGGTAGCCCTTGCGGCCCTCGATCTCGACCAGGCACAGCCGGCACGAGCCGAACGGTTCGAGGCTGTCGGTCGCGCACAGCTTGGGCACCTGGATGCCGGCGTCGACCGCGGCGCGCATCAGCGAGGTACCCTTCGGCACCGTGACCTGCGTGCCGTCGATGTCCAGCGTGACTTCCTGTTCGCTGGTACGTCTCGGGGTGCCGTGGTCGAGGTCTCTCAGGTGGTCGAGCATGTCGGGCTCCTCAAGCGGGTTGGCGGTCGGGGGCGCTCGGAACTGCAGCAGCAACACCGAAGTCTTGCGGGTAGTGGTTCAGCGCCGACAGCACGGGGTAGGGCGTCATGCCACCCATCGCGCACAAGCTGCCGTGGAGCATCGTGTCGCACAGGTCGCGCAGCAACTGGACCTGCTGGGGCCGGTGGGTGCCGGCCGAAATCTTGTCGATCACCTCGACCCCGCGCGTCGAACCGATGCGGCACGGCGTGCACTTGCCGCACGATTCGATCGCGCAGAACTCCATCGCGTAACGCGCCAGCTTCGACAGATCGGCGGTGTCGTCATGCACCACGATGCCGCCGTGGCCGACCACTGCGCCGACCGCCGCATAGGCCTCGTAGTCGAGCGGCAGGTCCCACTGCGATTCGGGCACATAGGCGCCGAGCGGACCGCCGACCTGCACCGCCTTGATCGGCCGGCCCGACGCGCTGCCGCCGCCGAAGTCGTAGAGCAGTTCGCGCAAGGTCACGCCGAAGGCCTTCTCGACCAAGCCGCCGTATTTGATGTTGCCGGCCAACTGGATCGGCAGCGTGCCGCGCGAGCGGCCGACACCGTAATCGCGGTAGTGCGCTGCGCCGCGCGCCAGGATCAGCGGCACCGACGCCAGTGTGATCACGTTGTTGACCACAGTCGGCTGGCCGAACAGCCCTTCGAGCGCCGGCAGCGGCGGCTTCGCGCGCACGATGCCGCGCTTGCCCTCCAGGCTTTCGAGCAGCGCGGTTTCCTCGCCGCAGACATAGGCGCCAGCGGCCTTGCGCACGATGAGTTGGAATGCCCGGCCCGAGCCGAGCAGGTCGTCGCCGAGGAAGCCGGCGGCCTCGGCGCGGGCGATCGCGTCGTTCAACGTGGCGATCGCGTGCGGGTACTCCGAGCGCACGTAGAGGTAGCCGATGGTCGCGCCGACCGCGAGGCCGGCGATCGCCATGCCCTCGATCAGCAGGTACGGGTCCCCCTCCATCGTCATGCGGTCGGAGTAGGTGCCCGAGTCGCCTTCGTCGGCGTTGCAGACGATGTACTTCAGAGTAGCGACCGCGCCTGCCACCGTCTTCCACTTGATGCCGGCAGGAAACGCCGCGCCGCCGCGTCCGCGCAGGCCCGAGTCGAGCACAGCCTGCACGATCTCGGTGGCCGACATCGCCAGAGCGCGTCGCAAACCGGCCCAGCCTTCATGCGCCTCGTAGTCGGCCAGCGACAGCGGGTCGGTGATGCCCATGCGCGCGAAGGTCAGGCGCTCCTGGTGCTTCAGGTAGGGATGTTCCTCGATCAGGCCGACGCTGCGCGCGTGCATGGCGCCAGCGTGGAAACCGGCGTCGAACAGGCCGTCGATGTCGTCGACCTCGACCGGTCCGTAGCCGACACGGCCGGCGGTCGTGGCGACCTCGACCAGCGGCTCCAGCCAGAACAGCCCACGCGAGCTGTTACGAACGACGGTCAGGTCGATGCCGCGCGCGGATGCGACCTCGGCGATGCGCCGCGCGACGCGGTCGGCGCCGACCGCCAGCGCGGCCGAGTCGCGGGGCACGTACACGGTGATCGTCATGCGGTGCTCCGCGATTCGGCGACCAGCCGATCGAAGCGTTCGGGCGTGACCCGCGCATGCAGTTCGTCGCCCCACAGCAAGGCCGGCGACGACGCGCACAGGCCGAGGCAGTACACCGGTTCGAGCGTGTAGGCGCCGTCGGGACTGGTCGCGTGCAAGGCGCAGCCGAGTCGCTTCGTCGCGTGTGCCAGCAGCGCATCGGCTCCCTGGGCCTGGCAGGCCTCGGCGCGGCACAACTGGATCACCTGGCGGCCGGGCGGCGTGGCACGGAAGTGGTGGTAGTAGGTGACGACGCCATGCACCTCGGCCCGCGACAGGTTCAGCGCGTTCGCGATCTGCGGCACCGCATCACCGGGGATGTGGCCCAGCGCGTCTTGCACCGCATGCAGGATCGGCAGCAGCGCGCCGGGAACCCCGGCGTGGGCGGCCAGCGCCTCGCGCACGATGTCCGACGCGTTATCGGTCAAGGGAAGGGCAGTGCCGGAAGCGGTCATCGGGCGGTCCTGGGTTCCGTGCGCGGCGTTCGTGCGTGAACGAACTCGGCGCTTGTCTCTATCGGCTGTATTCAACATAAGCGTTTCAGGCCATCAGCCGACACGCTTGCTGCTGAAAATCTTGTATGCGTTGCACTGTAGAGTTCGATGGCGGCGCCTGCAATATGAGTCAGGCGGCTCAAGCGCTATGCAAAAGTCACCCTAAGGCGATCACCGCATGCACGAAGTCACGATCCGTCCGCAGTGGACGATCCGCTCGCCCGAAGGTGGGGCATTGGCGCCACGGGTCGTTGAACTGCTGGTGCAGTTGCACGAGCACGGCAGCCTGTCGGCCGCTTGCAAGGCCTCGGGGGCGTCTTACCGCCATGCCTGGGACCTGATCCGCCAGGGCGAGCAGCTGTTCGGTCAGCCGCTGGTGCAGATGGTCCGTGGTCAGGGCTCGACGCTGACCGCGCTGGGCGAGAAGCTGGTCTGGGCCGATCGCCGCATTCATGCGCGCCTCTCGCCGCTGCTCGACACGCTGGCGTCCGAGCTGGGGGCCGAGATCCAGAAGCTGCTGTCGCCGCAGCCGACGCTGCTGCGCATCCGCGCCAGCCACGGCTTCGCGATCGAGGTGCTGCACCACATGCTGCTGGCCGGAGGCGTGGCCAACGAACTGAAGTACTGCGGCAGTCTCGAGGCGCTGTCATCGCTGAGCGACGCAGGCAGTGAGCTCGCCGGGTTCCACGTGCCCGAGGGCGAATTCGAAGCGCCGGCGGTGGCCCACTACGCGGCGTGGCTCAAGCCGCGCTCGCAAAAGCTCATCCACGTTGCGACGCGGCGGCAGGGCCTGATGGTCGCGCCCGGCAACCCGAAGCGCATCTACGGCGTGTCCGACCTGACGCGGGCCGGCGTGCGCTTCATCAATCGCCAGCCGGGATCGGGCACGCGCTTCCTGTTCGATCTGCTGCTGAGGCAGCACGCCATCGCGTCCAGCGAGATCCATGGCTACGAGCAGTGCGAGTACACCCACGCGGCGGTCGCGGCGTTCGTCGCCAGTGGCATGGCCGATGCTGGTTATGGCGTCGAGACGCCGGCGCGGCAGTTCAAGCTCGATTTCATTCCCGGTCACAGCGAGCGCTATTTCCTGCTGTGCGACGAACGATCCTTCAACACGCCGGCCGTCGAGCAGACGGTCGCGCTGCTGTGCAGCGACGCCTTCAAGGACGCCGTCAACCAGTTGCCGGGTTATCGGGCCGAACGCTCGGGCGAGGTGGTCGAAATCGACGACGCCTTCGAGACGCTGCGCCTCACTCCGGCCAGGCAGAAGCAAACGCGGCGTTGACGGAAAGGCCGGATCCCGTCGGCGCCGGGCTGCCTCAAGCCGGCTGAGTACCCTCGGGAGGCGGCAGCGAAGCGACCTCGGGACTGTTGTCAACGCCTTTCGACGCGCTGGCCAGCTTGCGATAGACGGTGTTGCGTGCCACGCCCAAGCGGCGGGCGGCGAGCGAGATGTTGCCGTTGGCGGCGGCCACGGCCAATCGCACGGCTTCGACTTCCTGCGCTTCGAGGGTCGACGCAGGTGGCGTGTCTGCACGATCTGCGGAGGTCGCCTGCGCATCCACCGGGGCTTGCGCCGGTGCCTGCGCTGGCCACAGCGTCGGCCAGTTGAACTGCGCGCGCGCATAGACCGGCACGCCGGGTTCATGGCGCAGCACCGACGGCAGCACCAGCGGCTCATCGGCGCTGCGTCGGCAGTGGTCGACGATGTCGGCCACGGTGATGCCGAACACGGCCTCCAGCCCTTGCATCCGCAACGCCGCGATGCTGATGCCCAGCAGTTCGAGCGCGCTGCGGTTCGCGCCCAGGATCTGCCCGTCGGGCGACAGCGCGACCATCGCCTCGCGCATCGTGCCCAGCATCTCGGCGCGGCGATGGAGGTGCAGCCGCAGGCCGTGCCTGAACTTGTCGGCGAACCACTGGTTTTCGATCATCCGCGCCGACATCGTCACCATGGCCAAGGTGTGTGCGTGGTACGAGCGGTGATCGCCGGACACATCGAGCAGCCCGAGCATCTGGCCCGCGTGGTCGAAGATCGGCGCGGCCGAGCAGGTCAGGAAACGGTTGGCGCGTACATAGTGTTCGTCGGCGTGCACGATGGTCGGCGTCTCGGTGAACATCGCGGTGCCGATCGCGTTGGTGCCCTTGGTCGATTCGGACCAGTTGACCCCCGGTGCCAGCGCGATCTGCTGGGCGCGCTCGAGGAAGCCCGAGTCGCCGATCGAATGCAGGATGGTGCCCTGCGGGTCGGTCAGCGCGACGATGCTGTGGGTCGACACGATCTGCTCGAACAGCATCTCCATCACCGGCGCGGCCTGCTCGAAGAGACGGCGGTGTCGTTGGCGCGATTCGAGCAGGCGCGGCAGCGGTGCCGGGGTCAACTCCGGTATCGAAGTCTCAGTCAGCCCCAGCGCGGCGCAGCGCTCGTGTGATTGCTCGATGGTCGCCAGCCGCATGCCGTCCGACGGCACGCCCGCCGCCACGGCAGGGCGACTGGAGATCTCGGTGGTTCGGTGGCGCAGGTTCATCGGAAGCCTTTATCTCTTTGTCTTTTTGACAGACCGATATTTTGCGTGAGACCGTCTTCGCAGCGTTGTTCACCGTTGGCGCACTCCGGTGTTTAGCGCACCGGGCAACCCCTGCGATAGCTAGTGGTTACCCCCGGGTTCTCACGGTCTGAACCTAGGCACATGATTTCATAAGATCGCCGGCCGCAAACCCGTGCTTCGTGCGCTGCGGCAGCACCCTCATCCGCATCGAAAGGCCGTCATGCAGAAAACCCTCCACATCAATCCGGACAAGTGCACTGGCTGCCTGCAGTGTGAAATGGCCTGCTCGTTCGAGAACTACGCCACCTTCACGCCCAGCAAGTCGCGCATCAAGGTGTTCGACTTCCATCACACCGGCCGCAAGGTGCCCTACACCTGCACCCAGTGCGACGAGGCCTGGTGCCTGCACGCCTGCCCGGTCGAGGCGATCACGATCGACCAGATGACCGGTGCCAAGGTGGTCAGTGAGTCCACCTGCGTCGGCTGCAAGGTCTGCACGATCGCCTGCCCGTTCGGCACGGTCAACTACGTGCAGGAAACCGGCAAGGTCCAGAAGTGCGACCTGTGCGGCGGCGATCCCGCCTGCGCCACGGCCTGCCCGACCGGCGCCATCACTTACGTCGACGCCAACTGGACCGGCCTGTCGAAGATGCACGCCTGGGCCGACAAGCTCGGCAATCAGCAAAACGCGCAGCCAACCGCGCAGCCCGGCGCCGCCGCCTGATCCACCCAACCAACACAGGAGTTCCAACATGTCTTGGACGGGAAAGATTCTTCGAGTGAACCTCACTGCGGGCACGGTCCAATCCGAACCGCTGAACATGACCTGG
Organism: Burkholderiaceae bacterium; assembly: GCA_030654805.1. Classification (GTDB taxonomy): domain Bacteria; phylum Pseudomonadota; class Gammaproteobacteria; order Burkholderiales; family Burkholderiaceae_C; genus PBB1. The sequence continues at coordinate 225 of JAURWR010000025.1, read as the reverse complement.
GCAAAGCAGTACCTCGGCTCGCGCGGCCTCGCCACCAAGTACCTAGTGGAAGAGATCGACGCCCAGGTCGACCCGCTGTCGATCGACAACAAGATCATCTGGGCCACCGGCCCGCTACACGAATGCGTCTCTGCTGCTAAGCCGGGCGCGGCTATAATATTGCCGGTTTGCAGATGACTGTTTCGCCGCACCTCAGGCGCGCGTGCATCATTTTCGCCTGTGGTT
>JAURWR010000024.1 GCA_030654805.1 Burkholderiaceae bacterium | reverse complement strand
GGGGCGTCGAACTGCCGGAAGCCGCGCAGCACCCAGTCGGTGCGCTGCTCCTTGTTGTCGCGGGCGATGCCCATGGCGGAGAACAGCTGTTTGGCGATCTCGATCTGCCGCTCGCGGTGCGCGCCCTCGTAGCCCGGCCCCATGCGGAACTCGCGCGAGTCCGGCACGCCGGCGAGGTTGCGCTCCACGTTGCCTCGGCGAATGCGGTCGAGCACGTCGCCGGTGACCACATAGAAGTTCCAGGGCTGGGTGTTGAGCGAGGTCGGCGCGCGCATCGCCAGCGCGAGGATCTCCCGGATCAAGTCCTTGGGTACCGGCTGTTTCAGATAGCCCCGGATGCTCCGGCGCCCCTGGACCACGTCATCGAATTCCATCGCCGTCTCCTGCGTCGCTGTTCTGGTGGGTGGAAGCGGCGCCATTCCTGCAGGAACGGACGTTCGTCCTCTTCACGCACGCTGCACAGGCAAATCCTAGCGTGGTGCACTCGGCATCGCGTCGTCGGAACGGACGTCTTCACCGCGGCTGCCACGGTCGCAGGCCGGATCGACAGAGGGTGACGCCCAAGCAGTCGGATGACCGGGTCTGACGCCCCGCCATTCGACGGCAGGGCCCATCGTGCGACCTAGATTGACGAAGGCCACCGCGGCGGGTGGCCTAAGTGCTTAGAAGACAAGCAAGTTTCTTGGCGGTTGTTGTCTGTGATAACTTGTTGCAGGGTTTGCCGACCTTTGGAGACCGCGATGACAGATGCACCTGTGAAAGCGCCTTGGCACACTTGGCTGATGGGCTCGTTCGCTCTGCTCTTCAACGCTATCGGGGTGTTCGATTTCGTGATGAGCATGGTGAAGGGCGCTGAGTACCAGGCCAGTGCAGGCATGACACCGGCTCAGATCGCCCACTATCAGGCGATGCCTCCTTGGATGACGCTCGTCTGGGCCGTCGGCGTCTTTGGGCAAGGGCCCGGCCGGGGCCTGCATCGCCGTCAAGGACCTGTTGCCGCGAGACGTACAGGCTGTCCAGTACAACTTCATCTGCAAGATGCCGCCGGCTGTTGCGCGATGCGGCATTCCGACCACTGTGCAGGTCCAGCGCGACATGGGCGCCCGGAGCGACCCGGAACCCGATCGCATGGACATTCGCTCGCCGTGCCTGGCGGCGCACCGCTGACGCCCCTGGCTATCGCTCGCCATGACCAAGCCCAACCTGGTTCCAGCCCGCAGGAAGCTTGGCGCAGGCCGCCGCCTCCTCGCTCTGGGCTTGTTTCTGCTGCTGACCTGGGGGACGGCCACTATTTTTCTGCCCGATGGCCCCAGCTACAGCCTGACGGACGTCACTGAACGCATCGAGCTGGAGGTGGCGCAATCGCCTGCCCCCTGACCGAACCGATCGACGTCGCCCTGCTTCGCTTCAGCGTGCCAGTCAAGGCCGATTGCGACAGTCTGGCCGCGCCCGAGCGCATCGAGGCGGCGCTTCGCAAGCCCGAGGGCCAGTTGTGGTTGCCTCCGACCGGCGGGCAGGTGGCCACGCCCAGCGTGCAGGCGAAGCTGCGCGACACGAAGACCCTCACGCTGGCCCAGGTCGAGTCCGACTCATCGCTGTTGACAAAGGGCGTCAGCGGCGCGCCCGTGGTGTTCGACGGCCTCATCGTCGGCATCCTGCTCGGCAACACAACTCGCGACTTCCGGGCGACGCGGTTGGATTGCCTGGTGCGAGTCGCTGGCGACGAAGTCAGGTTGCGCCGCTTCGACATGGCCATGCCTGCGGCGCTGACGCCCTACGACCTTGGCGCGCTGCCGGCGTCAATCGCCGAGGAGGCACGCAAGGCGCGCAAGCTGCGCGACGAAGCCGAACTGGTGTCGCGGCCAGCACCGGACTTGGAACGCCTCGCCGATGAGGCCGCCCGGCTGGCCGAGGTGGAGGCGACGAATGGCACCAGCCTGAGTCCAAATCGCCGCAGCTACGCCACCCAGGGCGGAGATCGTTACGCAGGCGAGATCACTACCAAGCCGAGCCTGTTCGCGACAACGAACACGACCTATCCGCAGGGCTACGGTGTGTTGGAGACGCTGACCGGCCCGTTCAAGGGCGCGGTGAATGAGTGCATCAGAGTGGCCGAAGGACGTGCATGCGTGGGGCCGATGGTCACCGAGTTCTCGTCGACCCGCAGTAGCTGGCGGCGCATGGAGATTGAGCGGCGCGACAGCATGCCGTCAGGACCGGCGCGCATCGTCTTTCGCTTGGGCGTGATCGGCTACGTGACGGTCCAGACGACGCATTCGCGAAGACGAAACCTGGTCCATGACGATCGGTGGCGCCGGCTTGTACGATTACTCCGATGGTCGACGCCACGAAGGCGTGATCAATGGCAGAGGGCCCCACGGGCCCGGTGCAATGTGGGATGCCAAGGGTGCGCTGATCCGCGCCGGGCTGCGGAAGGACGGCGGCGCCGTCGATGGAGGCTAAGTCCAGCGCCAGCTCGATCCCGCCGTCATGGACCTTCCTGAACTACTCGGGCATTCAGGCGTTGTAGGTGGGTGAATCGCCACCCCGACCACGATGTAGGTTGGCGCCAGCCTTGATTTCGGATTCCCCGAAGTAGCCGGTTCCGGGGCAGGTCAAAGTGCCGCCGTTCAGCACCCGGTGCTGCACACCCCCGTGCCGTTGAACTCCATCGTCTTGCCCGACAGCGGCAGGTGCACCGGCACCTTCGCTGCCTTCATGAATCGCTCGGTCTTGCTGCCAGGACGCACCTTGCCGCCCACGGTACCCACCTCGTTGACGTGTGAGGCGATCACGGCCGCGGGCTTGACCAGATCGTTGATCACGTAGGCTGCCTCCACAGGGCCCGTGCTGAAGCCGTCGCCGATGTTCATCACCGCCAACTTGGCACCGTAGTGCTGGCGCACCACAACGTCCTGATCGGCGGTGATGCCGGTGTCGCCCGAGAGGTAGGTCACCAGGCCATTGCTGAACTGCAGCACGTAGCCAGTGGCCTGGCCCACGCTGCCCGCCAGGCCCGCGGCCTTCAGGGCACGGCCGAGTTCGCCACCGAAGTAATCGGGGTCGACACCGTTGGAGTGGATCGCCGTTACGGTGGCGATGCGCACGCCGCCGATGGTGACGCTGCCGCCAAAGCGCGTGAGGATCGAATCGGCAGGGTTGCCGCCACCGGCTTGCAGCTTGGCGGCAAAGAAGGGCGGCATCTCGCTGCCGGTGACGATCTTGGCCTTCTTGGCGAGCGCGATGTTCAGCGCGTTGGTGTTGGGCAGCGCCGAGACCGACACGTCCGGTGCAGCGCAAGTGCCCGAGTTGGGCGCCTTGGCGTGCGCGTTGCCGATGTGGTCGCCATGCATGTGGGTGACGAGCACGATGTCGATCTTGCCCAGGCGCGGGTCTTCGGCCCCGGCCACGGTGCGGCCCGGGTCGTAGAGGATGCGGGTGCCGTTGGGGTCTTCGAAGACGAGGGCTCGGTCCTGCGGGCAGAGTTCGCCGTCGACGCCGCCTAGCGGCGTCACCTTGACGGACTGCGCCGCCGCCGGCGCTGCCAGCAGCGCGGCGGTGAGGCCGATGATGCCGCCCCAGGCGGTCAATCGGGTCGAATCAGGCATGGACTGTTCCTTTGTGGGATGAGGTGGCGGGGATGCTGGGCGCCGGCCGATCGCGGCGCGATTGGCGGAAGCCGATAGGGTGGCATCAGCCCGCGCGGGGCGCCACGGCGGCGCCTTCGATGCGGTGGCGGCGCAACGCCTCGGCGACAAAACCCGAGGCCTTCATCTCCTCGAGGTAGGCGCTGAGCCAGGCCTGGGCAGCGGTGCGCCCCTTGGGCACGCCCATCGCTTGCTCGATCACCATGAAACGACCAGGCAGCAGGCGCACACCGCCGACACGGCGCGCGTCGGCCTCGAGCTGTTGCTTCACGCCTGCGGCGACCTCGAGGTTCTGTGCCAGGAACAGGTTGGTCACGGCCGGCGAGGTGGGCGCTCGCTCAAGGGTGGCCGCCTTGAGCTGCCGCGTGAGGAATAGGTCGTAGGCGCTGCCGCGGCCGACGGCTACGCGCGTGCCCGGGCGGTCCACCTCGTCGTTGCGCTGCAGCGGCGAGTTCTGGCGCACGAGGTAGGCGCCTTCGATGATCACGTAGGGCGCGGTGTATGCCATGTCGGCAGCGCGCACGGGGTCGATGGCGACGAAGGCCAGGTCCACCTGCTGGGCCTTGACGGCCTCGACCACCGTGCCGGCGGCGTTGAAGGTCACCAGATCGATGGGCAGCCCCAGGCGCCTGGCCGCCTCGCGCGCCAGATCCACCGACACGCCTATCGGCTCGCCCTGGGGGCCGCGGCTGGCCAAGATGGGGTTGCCGTAGTTGATCGCCGCGCGCAGGCGCCCGGTGGGGCTGAGCTCGGCAGCGGCGGCAGCGCGGCGGTCGGGTGCCGCGGCGCAGCCCGCGACAAGCAGCGCGCCGGCGGCCGCCACGTGGCGGCGGGTGATGTCGATCAAGCTCAAGCGCGCCTCCTCTTCAAACTTGCTCGGGTCCGGGATCGGCACAGGTGTGCTGGCCATCCGGCCCAACGCGAGCCGCGACCGCAATTGCTTTGCAGCGCAGAGTGTAGAGATTCGAAGATGCCCTTGGCGCGGTGTAGGCGCGTGTTTGACCCGTTGGCAGGCGATGTAGTCGGGCGCCGAGCAGCGTGCCGTCAGTGTCAACCAGACCTCCGGCAGCAAGCTGATCAGCCAAGCCGCGAGCCAAGCAGTCAGCCTCAAATCAAGCCGGCCAGCCGCAACGCCAGCATGGTGCTGTGTTGGCGGCGACCGGACTTTGACCCAACACGAGCACAGTGCTGGCCGTGGCCAGCGGCGCGATGGCTGCCTCGATCCAGGCCAGTGCGTTCTCGAACGGGGTCGACGGCGTCGGGTCGATACGCACGCGCTGCAGGGCCGGCGACTGCGCGCGCCGCTTTGCGCCGGCCTGTGGCGTGTCTTCGGCGGCGGCTTTCTCGACCTCCTCCTTGACGACATTCCGTATTTCCACCGCCCCGTCGAACATCCCTGGTCCGACCGCGGCAGCGCGAAGATCGCGCGGCCCTTGTTCGGATGTTGGACTAGTAGGCCGGCAGCTACTGGTTTGGCGAGGACACCAGGTGGCCCAGCGTGACGCCGGCCAGCACCACGCCCCCGATCAACAGCGTGACCACCACCGTCACCGCCGCGAGCAACAGCAGCCCGAGCCGCTTGAGTCCGGCAACCCGTGGGTGCAGCACGAAACCCAGCAACAGCGCCAAGGCCAGCGGTATCAGGATCGCGCGGCCGAAACACAGTGCGGCGATGATCACCGCCGCGGTCGTCAGGCCGACCAGGAGCCTGATCTACGGAATCAGGCCGGCGAAGGCCTCGCTTGGCGGTTCGGCGTGGGATGAGGAGGGCGATTAGCCCGAAGTCAACCCGGCTTTGCTGCGGGGCGCGGCGACCGCATCGGGCGCCTGGCGAAGACTGTTGGCAGCCACGAGCTCGGGCGTAGTCATCACGGTCATCCTCAAGACTGGGGCTTCACCCCAGCTCAGGCGATCTTCTGGGCTTGCGAATCAGCCGCCCAACAACACTGGGGTCAAGACAGGGGCGTTCGCGGCGGGAGGATCAGCGCGGGCTGGCGCTGGCCAACAGCGAGCCATTTTGAGCGCTTGGCGCCGGAGCGGGACGCAACAAGCTGCCGTCTCCGACCACATAGACACCCGCGCGCTGCGCTTCGCGGAATGTTTCGCCACGCTTGACCTGTGACTGCACCAGAAAGCCGAAGAACGACAGCAGGCCAAAACAGAGCACCATCCCCGCAACGATCAGCGCCGTGCGCGGCGTTTGCAAAGATGTGCCGCTGTTCAGTTTGCGCGTGGAGGTGTGGGCTGATGTCATGTGGATCTCTTTGTAGGGGTTTGGGCTCTGCTGCCGTGAATGTGACAGCGAACACGCGTGCGCGGCATCGGCCGCCGGCGCGAGGTCATGTAGGACTCGTCCCGCGCGCGCTCGCAAACGCTTGACACGAGTTGCCGCAAGGTTGGCATTGACCACTACCGAAAGGCACAATCTGTCGGCCGTGCACGAACCTGCGGCAAGCGTTGATGCAGGCAGAGTTTCGCGGCGCTCGCAAGTTGAGGATCGCTGGGCACCACGACGGCAACTCGAGCAGACGACGATCAATCCCGTCCAATCCAACAACGTTACCCGGACGCGCGACGTTGCGATCCAGGGGCCGCGGCACCGCCAGCGCACGCCCGGCCTTCTCGGCCGCGAGGTGGGCGGCACGCAAGTCGGCAGGCATCGCCGGCACGCTTTGCTCTTGTAGGGCTCACGCCAGCGATTCCGCGAGTCCAAGCGTCTGCGCCAAACCTGCATTCAGCTAGGCCCGCAACGGCCGGAAAACGGCAGTCATGAACGGCGGCTGTCTGGCCACGTAACGGGACTGTCAGCAATCGGGCGGTCAGTTCGGGTGGCTGGCTGTCGCGGTTCGACCCAGAGCGGGCCCACGAGTCGCGCGATTCGTCGCCGCGAAGCTGCCTATTGGCGACAGGCGCCCGACGTGCTGCCATCCGCCGACGGGCAGGAATGTGCATTGACAGCGGCTGGCATCAGTGCTACCACAGCACCCTGGGTTGGGGTCGGCTCCCGATGACCGGGTGTAAGCGGTGCTGATCAGCAAGACGTCGCTGTGCCAGATCCTGAATTCATCGTTCTCCTTCACTCTGACGGGAGGGATGCCATGAAGCACTGGCTGCTGTCTTGCATCGCCTTGGCGCTCTTGGTGCCCCTAGTGGCGGGCGCGGGGCCGGTTCTCGAAACCGAGCCGAACAATTCGCTGGCCGGCGCGCAATCTGTCGACGGTCATTTCACGCTGAATTTCAGCCCCGATATCGGCAACGGTACGCATGTCGACAACACCTCGCTGACCATCCCGCATGTCACTGTGCGGGGCAGCGGTGATGGCAGCTTCGACTACTACTCGTTCACCTTTCCGGGCCCCGGCAGCACGTTCGGGTTTGTCGTATTGGACATCGACCACAGCTCATCGTCGTTCGACTCGCGGGTGGCGCTGTGGGGACCGACGGGCGACTTGCTGGGGCACAACGACGACTATGACCACCGTGGCGGTGCCGGCGGCAGCTTGCTGCACTACAGCGGCGTGATGTCGTTCGACTCGCTGATGGCGACCTACGTCACCACACCGGGGATCTACGTCGTCGGCGTGGCGCGTTCGACCGCGAGCCCAGGCCCGGGCCCCACCGGCTACGTCGGTGGTGAGCCCTTGATCGGCGATGCATACACGCTGCAGATTTCCGTCGAAAACGTGCCGGTCGTGCCCGAACCCAGCAATTGGATGCTGATGGCTCTGGGACTTGGCACGCTGACCAGTTGGCGCCAACTCAAGCGCTGGCGACAGGACTGAAGTATTTTGCTGCCGAGCGGGGATTGTGGGCCGAAGCGCGCACAGCTGCCTTCTGTACCAACTAGAAGTGCACGCTGTGCTCGAGCACCAAGTCGCGGCCGGGCGAGCCGATGCCGGCGCCCTGGGCATTGCGCCTGAACGGTGGTGGGTGTACTGGTCAGACCGGTCTCCGCAGCTCGGGCAGTGCCGAAGGTCGGCCTCGAATGCACGTTTGAGCCGCCGGTCCAAGCTCATCAACCGACTTGCTCAACACCGGTCCTCCGCCAGTGCCCGGTCATGGCCGAGAGCGTGAATCTAAGGAAGTGCCAGGAGGCTGACGGCCGCCCAGTCGACCTGCCCAACGGATCGAACTCGACCTGCAAAGTCGACGACATGACCTGCGGCCACTGCGTCGGAGTGATCAAGAAGGCCATCGGCGCCGCCGATGCCGGCGCGAAGGTGCAAGTCGATCTGGCGCAGCACCTGGTTCACGTCGAGCCCGACCAAGCAGCTGCCGAGATCTTGCGCGACGCCATCGCGCAAGCTGGCTACACGCCGGTTGCGGTGCAGGCCAGTAACGCGGGCGTGCACGCGCGCTCCACCGGTTGCTGCTGTGGAAGTACGAACGGCACCTCATCCTGCCGTGCTTGAGGCGCGCCAAGACCTCGCTCGCGTCGATCCGCGACGCTGACTCTCACTCCTTTGGAGACTTCCATGCGTTCAATCCTCCTGATCGCGGCAGTTGCAGCAATGGCGACCTCGGTCCATGCCCAACAGGGCCAGGACTACACGACGCATCATCCTGAAGGCGCGTCCGCACCGGCGGCGGCCATGAAGAAGGCGCCTCCTGCCTCGAAGGCACAGTCCAGCAAGGCGAGGATGGCAGCGCCCGCTGCCTCCGACATGGGCATGGGTGGAGCCATGGACACCGGCCAGATGAAGCAGATGCACGAGGAGATGCATAAACCCGGCGACATGCACGACCAGATGCATGGAAAGGACGGCAAGGGGAGCGAAGGCCACATGGCGATGCCACCCGCCTCGGCTGCCAGTCGCTGCGTCGCTCACGAACCGCGGGCCCGCATCTGCGCGCTCGCGGTCTCCGCCCCGTTGGCGTGTTTTACCTGGACAGCTGACTTGGCGTAGGACGTTCCGTCCTCTGTTCCTGCTGGTGTGCCCGCTGATGGGCGGTCATGTTGCTGGTCGGTGGCATCTTCACCCACGCGGGCTTCATGACCTTCAAGTACCCCCTCGAACAGCGCCTGGGACCATCGCTATGGTGGAACGGCCCTGTTCTGCTTGTGGCAGGGCCATCCGGGCGCACTTGCCGTGTGGATGCCCATCGCGGCGACACGGCGCTGACGGGGCTTGACCTTCCCATCTTGGGAAGGAAGAGACTGCTGAACAACAAGCACCTCACCCTGAAGGATTCGCCATGCCGTCGTCCCCTTCCAGCAAGCCCGCCGCCGCGCCGCAGGCCCACTCGGTGCATTGCCACCACCCGTCCGGACCTACCGGCGCGACACGGGCCGACGCACATGCGCCGGACGATGCCACGCACGTAGTGCTGGACGGCAAGTTGATGGACCGAACGATGCACGACCAGGCGCATCACGATCATCATCAAAGCGATACCCATCTGGGTGCTGCTGCGAAGGGCGCATCGGCTGGCGACCAGAGCCAGGTCGAGTACACCTGTCCCATGCATCCGCAGGTGCGGCAGATGGGCCCCGGCAGCTGCCCCATCTGCGGCATGGCGCTGGAGCCCGTGCTGGCGACCGCTGATGCCGGGGGGAGCCCGGAGCTGCGGGACATGACACGACGCATGTGGATCGGCACAGCGCTGGCTGTGCCGGTTTTCGGGCTCGAGATGGGTGGGCACCTGATCGACCTCCATGCGCTCATCGCGCAGCAGACATCGAACTGGGTCCAACTGCTGCTGGGGACGCCGGTCGTGTTGTGGGCCGGATGGCCCTTCTTCACACGCGCCATGGCCTCGGTACGCCACCGGAGCCTGAATATGTTCACGCTCATCGCCTTGGGCACCGGTGCCGCTTGGCTCTACAGCTTGGTGGCAACGCTGGCGCCCGCATTGTTCCCCCCAGCGTTGCGATCCCACGACGGCGCGGTCGCCGTGTATTTCGAGGCGGCCGCTGTGATCACCGTACTGGTACTGCTCGGACAGGTGCTCGAGTTGCGCGCGCACGAGAAGACCTCGGGTGCCATCAGGGCGTTGCTGGGGCTGGCACCGAAGACCGCCGTGAGGGTGACCCCCGACGGTGTCGACGAGACGGTGCAGGTCGACAGCATCGAAGTCGGCCACTTGCTGCGCGTGCGACCCGGCGAGAAGGTACCGGTGGACGGCGTGCTGACCGATGGCAAGGGCAACGTCGACGAGTCGATGGTGACCGGCGAGCCGATGCCGGTGGCGAAGTCGGTCGGCTCGCAGGTGACGGCCGGCACGCTGAACCAGACCGGTGGCTTCGTGATGCGCGCCGAGAAGGTCGGGGCCGACACGCTCCTGTCGCAAATCGTGCACATGGTGGCTGCGGCACAGCGCAGCCGGGCGCCGATCCAGCGCATGGCAGACCAGGTGGCAAGCTGGTTCGTGCCCGCCGTGATCCTGGTGGCGGTACTGACTTTCGTCGCCTGGCTGGCGTGGGGGCCGTCGCCGGCCTTCAGCTACGCGCTCATCACCGCGGTGGCCGTGCTCATCATCGCCTGCCCCTGTGCGCTCGGCTTGGCGACACCGATGTCGATCATGGTGGGCGTGGGCAAGGGCGCTCAGCACGGGGTGCTGATCCGCGACGCCGAGGCGCTGGAGAAGATGGAGAAGGTCGACACGCTGGTGGTGGACAAGACCGGTACCTTGACCGAAGGCCGGCCGAAGGTGGTTCACGTCGAGCCCGCGGGCGGACTCACGGCAGACGATGTCCTTCAGAGGCTGGCCAGCGTGGAAAGGGCGAGCGAGCACCCCTTGGCGATGGCCATCGTGATGGACGCGCAAGAACGCAAGCTGCCGCTGTCGCCGGTCACGGACTTCGACTCGCCGGTCGGCAAGGGCGTTGTCGGCACGGTGGACGGCCAGGCCGTCGTCTCGGGCAGCGCGAAGTTTCTGGCCGAACTCGGCATCGACACCGCCTCGCTTGCGCCGCTGGCGGAGTCGCAGCGTCAGCAAGCGGCGACCGTGATCTTCGTCGGCGTCGGCGGACGGCTCGCCGGCTTCGTCTCGATCGCGGACCCAATCAAGGCCACGACACCGCAGGCGCTGAAGTCACTTCAGGCCGCCGGCGTCCGTGTCGTCATGCTCACCGGCGACGGCAAGACCACCGCCGAAGCGGTCGGTCGCCAGCTCGGCATCGACGAGGTCGTTGCCGAGGTGTTCCCCGAGGACAAGGCGGCCGTCGTGAAGCGCCTGCAGGCCGAGGGCCGTGTGGTCGCGATGGCGGGGGACGGCGTCAACGATGCGCCGGCGCTCGCATCGGCCACGGTCGGCATTGCCATGGGTACCGGCACCGACGTGGCCATGGAGAGCGCTGGCATCACGCTGCTCAAGGGCGACCTGATGGGGATCGTACGGGCGCGCACGCTCTCCCGCGCGACGATGCGCAACATCCGCCAGAACCTGTTCCTGTCCTTCGCGTACAACGTGGCCGGCATTCCGCTCGCGGCCGGCGTCCTGTACCCGTTCTTCGGCCTGCTGTTGTCACCCGTGGTCGCCGCTGCAGCCATGGCGCTCTCATCGGTGAGCGTCATCGCCAACGCGTTGCGGCTTCGGGCAGTGAAGGTGGAGTGATCAGCAGGCGCCGCGGCATTGACGCTGCGGGACCTCATGGGGGGAGGCGTGCCGATAGACTGACGTCGCCCTCCAGCTTCCATCCTCCATGGACCTGCCCAACCCTCCAGCGCCCGCCCGTGGCGACACCCGCCCCGCCAACCGCTACGACCTGCTGGAGTGGGCGGGGGCATTTGGCGACCTGGGTACGCTGATGCCCTGTCATGGCCTTCATGTGACAAGGCAGCTGGCTGATGTCGACCCAATGGGCCCTGGCCGCTGCAGGCTTGCTGGTGATCGTCCTGTTGGCTCGAAGCCACCGAACGCCCGGCATCTTCGTGCTGCTGTTGCTGGGCGTGGCGTGGACGGGCATCACGCAGCCCGAACTGCTGTCGCGCTTGCAGCAGCTGCGGCCGGAACTGCGTTGGCCGACATGGGCCTGGCCCGCCATCGGGTGGGATGAGTTGGTGCTGGGTACGCTGTTTCTGGCCTTGCCACAGGTGCCTCTGACACTGGGCAACGCGATCGTCGGCATCCGCGAAGAGAACAACCGTCTGTTCCCGGACCGACCGGTCACCGACCGGCAAGTCGCCATGTCCACCGGCGTGATGAACATTTTTGGCTCGGCCGTGGGCGGCGTCCCCATGTGCCACGGCGCAGGCGGCATGGTGGGCCATGTGGCCTTCGGTGCCCGCACCGGCGGGTCGCTCGTCATCCTGGGTGGCCTCTTGCTGGTCCTGGCAATAGGCTTCAGCGGATCCGTCATGGCGCTCTTCGAGGTCGTGCCTCAGGCCGTCCTCGGCACCATCCTCTTCATGTCTGGGGTTCAGCCGGCAAGCGGCCAGTTCGACGGCAGCCGCGAAGCGCACGCGTCGACGGTCATGCTCGTGACCGCCGGTCTGTCGATGTGGAACGTGGGCATCGGGTTTGTGGTCGGCGTGCTCTTGCAGATCCTGCTGCTGCGCAAGCCGCGACCGGGATGAGCAGTCCGCTCAACGCGGCTGGAACATGATGATGCCCATGCCCAGCAGCGCCACCGCAACGCCAGTGGCGTCCCATGGAGTCGGCCGGACCCCGTCGACCACCCAGAGCCAGATCAGCGCCACGGCGACATAGACCCCGCCATAGGCGGCATATACGCGGCCGGCCGCTGTCTCGTGCAGGGTCAGCAGCCACGCAAACAGTACCAGGCTGACGGTCGCGGGCAGAAGAAGCCAGGCACTTCGGCCCTGCTTGAGCCACAGGTACGGCAGGTAGCAGCCGATGATCTCGGCCAGTGCGGTGGCAATGAACAGGGTCAGGGTTTTCATCGCGTCATGGCGTCGAAGCCATCAGTGCGAATGCCGGTGATGCTCGTCCGGGTAGTGCTCGTGCGAATGAGTCACTGGCGAGTGCCGATGGCGGTGCGCGTGCGGACCTGGCGGCAGCTCCCCTGGCGGGTGGTGAAGGTGGTGCGCGTCGTGTTCATGCTCGTGCTCGTGTTCCATCGACTCGTGCACATGCAGATGGCCATGCTTCTCGCTGAGGTGCAGCCAGACACCCAGCGCCATCAGCGCTCCCGCCAACAACAGACCCGGTGTGATCGCCTCACCGAGCAACACGACGGCCAGCACGGCACCGAAGAACGGTGCCACCGAGAAGTAGGCCCCGGTGCGCGCGGTGCCCAGGTGGCGAAGCGCGACGACGAACAGCGTCAGGCTGATGCCGTAGGCGAAGAAGCCCAGCACGGCAGCGCCCGCCAGCACTTGCGGTGCCGGCAGGCTCGCTCCAAGCGTCAGCGCGATGGCCAGGTTCACCGACCCCGCGGCCAGCCCCTTGACCATGGCCACCCAGGTCGCGTCGGTGAGCGACACCTTGCGGGTCAGGTTGTTGTCGATGCCCCAGGCGAGGCATGCGCCCAACACCGCCAGCGCTCGCCATGCCGCGCCGAACTCTGCATCGCCGGGCCAGCTCAGCACGACCGCCCCGGCCACGATGGCCAGCATGCCCAGCGCGATCCGGCGGTCGAGGTTCTCCTTGAAGACGAACCAGGCCAGCATCGCGGTGAAGACACCCTCGGCGTTCAGCAGCAGCGAGGCACCGGAGGCCGGCATGCCAGCGAGGCCGAACATCAGCAGCACCGGCCCGACTACGCCTCCGGCCAGCACCGCACCTGCCAGCCAGGGCCATTCACCAACCGCCAGTCGGACGGTAGGTGCGCGCCGTAGCAAGCGCAGCACCGCCAGCCCGAGCCCCGAACCCAGGTACAGCAGGCCGGCGAGCATCCAGGGGCTGACGCCGGTCATCAGCGACTTCGCCAGAGGCGTTCCAGCGCCGAACAGCGCCGCCGCGAGCAGCGCAGCACCGACCCCGGCCGGGAGCCTGGTGATCGACGGGGGAGTGGGCTCTGTCATCCCGCGAGTATCTCCCTGGCTCAGCGCATCGCCACGTCCGCGACGAGCCGTGCCTTGGGGGCGCGCTCGCGAGTCGCCGCCTCGGGTTCGGAGGCCCATTCGAACGTGCTCTTCCAGGACCACACCATGCCGTCGATCCGCACGAAACGAACGTCACCCGCCTTGCCATCCACGGTCGTGCCCTGTCCGCGGCCGTCGAACTCGAAGGCGATCGAGTGCCGGCCCGGCTTGAGCTTCATCCGCACCATCGTGTCCGGCAGTGTCTCGACCGGCGGGCCGCCGTCCGCCTGCACCTTGACGAACTGGCGCCCATCGCCCCAGTTGCGGCGCACGACGTAGACGGTCAGCGCGCTCGGATCAGGTGTGAACCGCTTGGCCTCGGCGTCGGCATTCAGGCTCGGTGCCGGCGCCTGGGTACACGCGATCACCCGCCCCTTGTTGGTCTTGTGGCAATAGGGAACCTCGGCAGTGGGGTTGGGCGCGGGCGGCGTTGCACAGCCGGCCAGCAGGCCGGCCGCGGCAAGCGCCGGCGCCACGAGGAGCATCCGGTTGACCATGGCCATCACTTCAAGGTGAAGCGTGCGGTGGACGGCTTGCCATTGACCGTCACCACGGCGACGGCCTTGGTGCCAGGACCCACCTTGAAGCTGCCGGTGGCCTCGAGCTTGTCGCCGGCGGGCTTGAGCTCGATCTCCTGCTTTTCGGTGCCCGCCAACAACGTGAGCTTGGCGCTGGCTTTGGTGACATCGGCGGCTTTGCCGTGGTCGCGCACGTAGAGCTGGATCGAGGCAGGCTTGGCAACGAGCTCGAAGTCCCAGTCCCTGCCTTCGGCGACGATGCCGCCGTGCCAGGGCTTGTGATCGCCTCCGGCGTGGACGGCGCCTGTGGCGGCGAGTGCAAGGCAGACGATCAGATGGTGCAGCTTCATGGTTTTCCTTTGCGGGTTGAAAATGAGAACTGGGCGTGTCAAAGCGCCTCGGCGTCCTTGGTGTCCATCAGCCGCTCGGCCGACCTGCGGCCGAAAAGCCAGAACATTGCGGGCGTGAGGAAGGTGTCGAGCAGGGTCGAGCTGATCAGGCCCGAGAAGATCACCACGGCCACCGGGTGCAGCACCTCGGTCCCGGGCCTCTCGGCTTCAAAGAGCAGCGGGGCCAATGCGAAGGCCGTCACCAGGGCCGTCATCAGCACCGGCGACAGCCGCTCCAGAGAGCCGCGAACGATCATCTTTGGATCGAAGTTCTCGCCCTCGAAGCGCATCAGGTTGATGTAGTGGCTGACTTTCAGGATGCCGTTGCGCACCGAGATGCCGGCCAGCGTGACGAAGCCCACCATCGCGGCCACGCTCAGCGGCTGGCCCGACAGCCACAGGCCGATCACGGCCCCCACCAAAGCCAGCGGGATGTTCACCATGATCAGCGCCGCCAGTGCCGCGCTCCGGTAGCGGCTGTACAGCACCACGAACATCAGCGTCAGCGACACGACGGACAGCAGCCCGATCAGGCGCGAGGCCTCCTCCTGCGCCTGGAACTGCCCGCCCAGCGTGATGAACATGCCCTCGGGCAGCCGCGTCTCGGCTGCCACCTTGCGGATGTCGGCCACGATCTCCGACAGCGGCCTTCCCGAGGCGTTCGCCGACAGCACGATGCGCCGCTTGCCGTCGTCCCGGCTGATCTGGTTGGGACCGTCGCTGTCCTCGATGCTCGCCACCTTGGACAGCGGGATGCGGCCCTTGGGCGTCTCGATCAGGATCTGGCCCAGGCCCTCGATCGAGCGCGCCGACTCCGGCAGCCGCACGACCAGTGCGAAGCGGCGGTTTCCTTCGACGATCTGCGCCACGCGCTCGCCTTCCACCAGGCCCTGCAGCGTGGCCAGGATCTGCGGCGCCGGCACGCCGTACTGTGCCGCGGCGGCGTAGTCGACGCGCACCTTGATCTGCGGTGCCAGCACCTGCTTCTCGATCTGCAGGTCCGCGATGCCGGGGATGGTCGCGAGCCTGGCACGCAGCGCATCGGCCTGGCTGCGCAGTGCGTCCAGGTCTTCGCCGTAGATCTTGATCGCGATCTGCGAGCGCACGCCCGAGAGCATGTGGTCGATGCGGTGCGAGATGGGCTGCCCCACCTCGATGGCGGCGGGCAGGTTGACCAGTCGGCTGCGGATGTCGGCCCGCACCTCGTCCATGGAGCGCGCCAGCTGTTCGGCCGGCACGATGCCCACGTCGAGTTCGCTGACGTGCACACCCTCGGCGTGTTCGTCGAGTTCGGCCCGGCCGCTGCGGCGGCCGACGTGCGTGACCTCGGGCACCTGCGAGATCAGCACCTCGGCCTGGCGCGCCATCGCCGAGCTCTCGGTCAGCGTGACGCCGGGGTTCAGTCGGATGCCCACCAGCAAGGTCCCTTCATTGAAGGGCGGCAGGAAGGTGGTGGGGAAGAAGGGCACCGCGGCACCGGCCGCGAGCACCGCGATGCCAGCCGCCGCCAGGGCCGCCTTGGGGCGGTTCAGCGCCGCCTGAAGGCCGCCGCGGTAGTGCCGCTTCAGCCAGGCCAGGGCCCGCGTGTCGCCATGGTCCAGCGTCTTCAGGCGCGGCAGCAGGTAGTAGCTGAGCACCGGCGTCACCGTCACCGACACCAGCAGCGAGGCCAGCGTCGAGGCGATGAAGGCCACGCCCAGCGGCACGAACAGCCGCCCCTCGATGCCTGGCAGCGCGAACAGGGGCAGGAACACCAGCACGATGATGACCGTGGCGTACAGGATGCCCGAGCGCACCTCCATCGAGGCCTGGGCCACCAGCCGCAGCGTCGGCTGCCGCTCCTGCGGCGGGCGCGCGCGGTCTTGCTTCAGCCGGCGCAGGATGTTCTCGACGTCCACCACCGCATCGTCCACCAGGCCGCCGATCGCGATGGCCAGGCCGCCCAGCGTCATCGTGTTGATCGACAGGCCGAAGTAGCGGAAGACAAGCGCCGTGATGAAGATCGACACCGGGATGGCGGTGAGCGCGATCACCGTCGGGCGGATCGTGCCGAGGAAGAAGAACAGGATCACCGCGACGAACACCGACGCGCCGATCAGCTTGCCCTGCAGCGTGGTGATCGACGCCTCGATGAAGCTGGCCTGACGGAACGTCACCCGTGGTGCTTCCATGCCCGCGGGCAGCGAGGCCTTCAGGCCCGTGAGCGCCTCTTCAATCGTGCGCGTGAGCGCAATCGTGTCGGCGGTCGGCTGCTTCTGGATGCCGAGGATCACCGCCGGCTTGCCTTCGAAACCAGCCTCGCCACGCTTGATGGCCGCGGCGAACGTCACCTCGGCGATCTGCCGAAGCAGGATGGGCTGGCCACGGTTGCTGCCCACTGCGCTACCGATGGCGAGGTTGATCAGGTCCTCCAGCCGCGAGGTGCGGCCCAGGTGGCGGATCAGGTACTCGCGCCCGTTGAGTTCCAGGAAGCCGCCGGAGGTGTTGGCCGAGAAGCCTTTGAGCGCCGCTTCCAGCTGGTCGTGCGTGATGCCGAGCTCGGCCATGCGGGCCGTGTTGGGCTGCACCTGGAACTGCCGCACCTCGCCGCCGATCGGGATGACCTGCGCAACGCCGGGCACCGCCAGCAGTCGAGGCCGTAGCACCCAGTCGGCGTACTCGCGCACGGCCATCGGGCTGATCTTCTTCTCGTCGACCGGGATCGCGATCTGCATGATCTCGCCCATGATCGAGCTGATCGGGCCCATGCGCGGCACCAGGCCTTCGGGCAGGCCTTCCTCCATGGCCGACATCCGCTCGGCCACCAGTTGCCGGGCACGGTAGATGTCGACGCTCCAGTCAAAGGTGACGTAGAGGAAGGACAGTCCGGCCGACGAGGTGGAGCGCACGCTCTCCACGCCCGGCAGGCCGTTCATCGTCGTCTCCAGCGGGAAGGTGATGAGCTGCTCCACCTCCTCGGCGGCCATGCCGCCGGCCTCGGTCATGATGGTGACCGTGGGCTTGTTGAGATCGGGGAACACGTCCACCGGCGTGCGCGTCAGGGTGAACGCGCCGTAGACCATCAGCACGACGGCCGCGATCAGCACCAGCAGCCGGTTCGCGAGGCTGCTTTCGAGAAGCCACTTGAACATGTCAGGCCTCCCGCCGGGCCGTCCCAAGGGAGGCCTGCGCCCCCTTGGGGGGCAGTGAACGAAGTGAGCGTGGGGGCAACATGTCAGCGCACCTGGTTGATCAGCGTGGCGCCTTGCGTGGCGATGCGATCCCCGGCCTGAAGGCCCGAGGTCACCGCCACTCGCACGCCGTCCAGCGGCGCGGTGGTCACCACCCGCGGCTCGAAGCGCTCCGGTGCGGTCTTCACCCAGACGATGGACTGATTGGCTGGGTTGCGCATCAGCGAGGACACGGGCACCGCGATGCCCTGCACCTGGGTCTTGCCCTGCACGAACACGCGCACCGGCTGGCCCACGGCCAGTGCAGCCAGCGGCTGGCCCTGGGCGCGGAACATCAGCGGCAGTGCCTGCTCGCGCAGAGTGCGCGCGGCGCCGATGAAGACGAGCGGCACGCGTTCGGTGCCGATGGCAATGCTCGCGCTGCCGACGTCGGTGGCGCGAGCGGCATCGAAGGCCAGCGCCTCGATGCGCAATCGCGCCGGGTCGACGATCTCGAACAGCACTTCGCGGGCATCGACGACCTGCCCAGCAACGACGTTGGCCGAAGCGATGACGCCCGAAACCGGCGCCACGAGCGCCTCGCGTGGCGCCACCCCCGTGCCCAGCGCTGCAATGCGCTCGGCCAGGCTTTGCGTTTCGCTCTCGGCCGCTTCGATGTCCTTGCGGGGCACCGTGTCGGCCAGTTCCTTCAGCCGCGCGACGCGCTTGTCGGCCAGCGACTTGGCCGCGCGCAACTCGGCCAGCTGCGCGGCTTGGCTGGATCGCTCGATGGGCGCGGCCGAGCTCACCACGTAGGCCAGGACTTCGCCCTTGCGCACCGCCTGCCCGGGGTTGGGCAGTCCGCGCGGCCCAGGCTCGATGCGGCCGGCATTCAGCGGCTGCACCTTGCCGCCGGCGTTGGGGTCCATCACCACCAGGCCGTTCAGCTCGAACGAGCGCGGCAGCGCAGCCGCTTCGGTGGGCAGCGTGCGCACGCCCAGCTGGCGCTGCGCCGGCTTGGGCAGGAGGACGCTGCCATCGGGCAGGCGCTGCGGGCCGTTTGCACTGGGGGCCGCGGGGGCGTCACCGTGATCATGACCAGGGCCGGCCAGGGCTTGCGTGGGGACGCCCGTGACCAGGCCGAGTGCCAGGGCCAGCGCGCTCATCCTGAGAATGCGATGTGCGTTCATGCGATGGCTCCGCCTTGGCCATGGCGGCGGGCCGCGAGGCGGCGGCCGATGAAGACGAGGAGGGCGAGTGCAGCCAGCCCGGCTGCTGCCCAGCCTGCGTACTCCTTCCATCCGTGGGTGTGCGCGGCCTCGCCGGCATGCGCGTCCTCGTGCAAGTCAAGTTCACCGGCGAGCAGGTCCACCTCGGCGCCGGCCGTCACCGTGGCGGTGATGGGCAGGACGCCGGGCTTCGGTGCCTCGGGCAGCACCACGTCGTAGGTGTCGTCGTGTGCCTCGGCCTTGAACTTGGTGCCGGCGATCTCGAGCTCGATCTGCGCCCCGGTGACCGGTGCGTTGTCGGTGGCTCGGTCCAGGTACAGCGTGATCTGCTTGCCGTTGAGCACGCCGACCAGCTCGAAGGTTTCGGA
>JAURWR010000010.1 GCA_030654805.1 Burkholderiaceae bacterium | reverse complement strand
TCTAACCAAAGTTTAAAAATTACTGGCGTTGGTACTAACCCACCAGTATCTACAATTTTTTTAAGTTTTTTTCCAGTAAAATCCTCTTTTGTTTTTCTGCTCCTTAAAAGATCCCCACTCCCAACATAATCTAATCTTAATTTCCCTCCGAGAAGTTCGGCTTGGGTCCCTTTCCCCGAGCCAGGTTTTCCTAAAAAGATAATAATTATTGGTTTAAAATGTTTCATATTCTCGCATTTCCAATTGGGCCTTGATTTGGCGGAGAGTATCCAAAACCACCGAAACAACTATCAACAAAGAAGTGCCTCCGATTAAAAATCCAAACTGTTGGATTCCGGTAAATCCCTGGATAACCGAGGGTATCACGGCAATCGCTCCCAAAAACAAAGCTCCAATCAGCAATACCCGGTTTAAAATATAATACATAAAGCTGGCCGTGCTTTCTCCGGGCCTGATGCCCGGAATAAAACCGCCCATTTTCTGCAAATTACCTGAGATGGCCTTGGGATCAAAGGTAACCGCGGTGTAAAAATAAGTGAAAAGAACGACCAGGATAAAATACAAAACCCCGTAAATCCAGGGATTTTGGAAAGCAGCGCCAACGCTTTTTGCGACAGTTCCCACCATCCCCCCGGCTCCTCCCAAAAAATTGGCGATCATCCCGGGGAAAAGCATGATTGATAAAGCAAAAATAATGGGAATCACGCCGGCGGGATTGATGTTCAAAGGCAAATAAGTCGAAACGCCGCCATACATTTTCATCCCCCTCACTCTTTTGGCGTAAGAAACCGGGATATTCCGGCGGCCTTCATTGATTAAAACAACTCCGGCAATGATAAGCAAAGACATTCCGAAGAAAAGCAAAATAGAAGGAATTTTGGCCGGATCCCAGGTTATCAGCATCTGTCTTATGCTGTTCGGAAAATCAGCAACGATGCCCGCGAAAATCAAAAGAGAAACGCCGTTGCCGATTCCCTTCTCCGAAATTAACTCTCCCAGCCACATCAACAGCAGGGCGCTCGCCACGACGAACCCCACCCCCACGACCCGCCCCGGGAGGCTGTGCGTCAGCCGTGCGAAGAAGTTCGACCAGGCCAGCGAACCCGCGTACGCATTGGTCAGGTTGATCTTGACCTGCGACACCACGACGAAGATGACGGTCGCGGCGAGCACCCAGGCTGGGTCGGTGAAGACGTAGCTGTAGGCGGCCAGGTACATCTGTGTCGGCTCGATCGCCTTCGATGCCGGCAATTCGTGCTGCAGCACCAGGAAGGCGAGGAACGCGCCGCCCAGCATCTTCAGCATGCCAGGGAGGATCCAGCCCGGACCCGCCATCAGCACCGCTGCCCACCAGCGCGTGCGATTGGCGCGTGTCTGCTCCGGCAGGAAGCGCAGGAAGTCGACCTGCTCGCCGATCTGCACCACGAGGGAGAACGCCACCGTGGCGGCCGCACCAAACATGAGCGGGTCGAACTCGCTGCTGCCCGAGGTGCGGCCGGTCAGGCCCATGAAATCGCTGTAGGCCTGCGGGTTCTTCCAGTAGATCGCCAGGTATGGGAGCAGCAACAACACGCCCCACACCGGTTGCGTCCACATCTGCAGCTTGGAGATCAACGTGATGCCGCGCACCACCATCGGGATGATCACGAGCGAGCTGATCACGTAGCACCAGGCGATCGGTATGTCGAAGAACATCTGCAGCGCCAGCGCCATGATGGCCGCCTCCAGCGCGAAGAAGATGAAGGTGAAGCTGGCGTAGATCAGCGAGGTGATCGTCGAGCCCAGGTAGCCGAAACCCGCGCCGCGCGTCAGCAGATCCATGTCGACGCCGTAGCGCGCAGCGTAGTAGCTGATTGGCAGGCCGGTCAGGAAGGTGATCAGGCCGACCGTCAGGATCGCCCACAGCGCATTCGTGAAGCCGTAATTCAGCGCGATCGCGCCACCGATCGCTTCCAGCGCCAGGAACGACACCGCGCCGAACGCGGTGTTCGCCACGCGCAGTTCCGACCACTTGCGGAAGCTGCGCGGCGTGTAGCGCAGCGCGTAGTCCTCCATCGACTCGTCGGCCACCCAGGCGTTGTAGTCGCGGCGTATGCGGAAGATTTTTTGGGTGGCGGCAGTCAAGGCAGGCAGCGGTAGCAGAGCTCAACAGAGGGCAAGAAGCGTTCCGCCTCGTTGCGAGGTCGATCCTGAGGCCGTGGCTGCACGGGTGGATACGTTAATTGACGTATTCGACCTGCGCACGTTCGTGAGCACCATGCGGCTCAAGCGAAGTGCAATCCGCCCCGCCTTCGAGTCCACCGCAGGAGTCCCCATGTCGAATGATCGTGACGAGTCGTCTTCCCCGCAGTCCAACCAACGCCGCCGCCTGATCCAGGGCATCGCAGCGCTGCCGATGGCCGGCATCCCAGCCTGGGCGCTGGCCCAGCAGTTCCCCACCGCGAAGATCAACACCACCAAGCTCGCGATCACCGACACCGAGGTGACGGTCGGCCAGTTGCATTCGGCCACCGGCACGATGGCGATCTCGGAAACCGGCTCGATCCAGGCCGAACAGCTCGCGATCGATCAGATCAACGCGATGGGCGGCATCCTGGGCCGCAAGATCAAGGTCATCAAGGAAGACGGTGCGTCCGACTGGCCGACCTTCGCCGAGAAGAGCAAGAAGCTGCTGGTCAACGACAAGGTCGCCGCCGTGTTCGGCTGCTGGACCAGCGCGTCGCGCAAGGCGGTGCTGCCGGTGTTCGAGAAGGAGAACGGCCTGCTGTACTACCCGACGTTCTACGAAGGGCTGGAGCAGAGCAAGAACGTCATCTACACCGGGCAGGAAGCCACCCAGCAGATCATCTGGGGCCTGGACTGGGGCGCCAAGGAGAAGAAGGCCAAGACCTACTTCCTCGTCGGCTCCGACTACATCTGGCCACGCACCTCGATGAAGATCGCGCGCAAGCACATCGAGACCGTCGGCAAGCTCGGCAAGGTGGTCGGCGAGGAGTACTACCCGCTCGGCAACACCAACTTCAACTCGCTGATCAACAAGATCAAGGTCGCCAAGCCCGATTGCATCTTCTGCGCGGTGGTGGGTGGCAGCAATGTGGCGTTCTACAAGCAGTTGAAGGCCGCCGGCATCACCGGCGACAAGCAGTTCCTGCTGACGCTGTCGGTGACCGAGGACGAGATGACCGGTGTCGGCGGCGAGAACTTCGCCGGCTTCTATTCGTCGATGAAGTACTTCCAGTCACTCGACAACGACAACAACAAGAAGTTCGTCGCTGCGTTCAAGGCCAAGTACGGCCCGGCGTCGGTGATCGGCGACGTGACGCAGGCGGGCTACCTCGGGCCCTGGTTGTGGAAGGCCGCGGTCGAAAAGGCCGGCAGCTTCGATGTGGACAAGGTGGTCGCCGCCTCGCCCGGCATCGAGTTGAAGACCGCGCCCGAAGGCTACGTGAAGCTCGACGAGAACCACCACCTGTGGAGCAAGGCGCGCATCGGCCAGGGTCAGCCGGACGCCACCTTCAAGGTGGTCGCCGAATCGCCTGAACTGATCAAGCCGGACCCGTTCCCGAAGGGTTACCAGTAAGGCCAGGTCGCTGGCCCTCACCCCTGCCCTCTCCCAGGGGGAGAGGGAGTAGATGCCCCCTCTCCCCCTGGGAGAGGGTTGGGGTGAGGGCCGCATGTCACCCATCCATCCACCCACGAGCACCGCACCATGACCCTCTCCGAGATGCTCAACATCGCCACGATGCAAGGCTTTGCAGGCCTCAGCCTGTTCGCCGTGCTGCTGTTGATGGGCCTGGGGCTCGCGATCATCTTCGGCCAGATGGGCGTCATCAACATGGCGCACGGCGAGTTCATGACGATCGGTGCTTACACGATCTTCCTGGCATCGACGCTGACCGAAAAGATCGCGCCGACGTTCATGCCGTACTACTTCGTCATCGCGATCGGCGTGGCCTTCGTGTTCGCGTTCATCGTCGGCTGGTTCGTCGAGTGGGCGTTGATCCGGCATCTCTACAAGCGGCCGCTCGACACGCTGCTGGCCACCTGGGGCGTCAGTCTGGCGATGCAGCAGAGCTTTCGCACCTTCATCGGTCCGAAGGAAGTCAGCCCGACGCTGCCCGACTGGCTGCTCGGCTCCTGGGCGCCTCACCCGGGGCTGGACATCCCGATCAACGGCATGTTCGTGCTCGGGCTCACGTTGTTCGTGACCGCCGCTGTGATGCTGGCGCTGTACCGCAGTCGCTGGGGCCTGCGTGTGCGGGCCACCGTGGCCAACCGGGCGATGGCCAACGCGACCGGCATCAACACCAAGAAGACGGACCGCCTCACTTTCGCGATCGGTTGCGGCATCGCCGGCATTGCCGGTGCGGCGTTCACGACCATCGGATCGACCGGGCCGACGTCGGGCTCGCTCTACATCGTCGACGCCTTCCTGGTTGTCACGTTCGGTGGTGCGGCCAGCCTGCTCGGCACGGTGGCTTCAGCGTTCGGCATTGCGCAGACGCAGTCGATCTCCGAGTTCTTCCTGAGCGGCTCGATGGCCAAGGTGCTGACGCTGTCGCTGATCGTGGTGATTCTGATGATCCGCCCGCAAGGCCTGTTCGCAGTCAAGGTGCGCCGGTGAACCCGCTGTCGCCCCTGTCGAAGTTTCCCGGAGTCTGCTGAATGAACATGTTCCTCAATGGGTTGAAGCGCTCGGGCCTCGGGCCGCTGCTGCTGCTGACGATCCTGCTGGCGGTGGTGCTGCCGTTGTCGCTGGACATCTTCCGTCTGAACCTGGTCGGCAAGTACCTGAGCTACGCCTTCGTCGCGGTCGGGCTGGTGATGGTGTGGGGCTATGGCGGTGTGCTCAGCCTGGGGCAGGGCGTGTTCTTCGGACTGGGCGGCTACGCGATGGCGATGTTCCTGAAGCTCGAAGCGTCCGACCCGATCACCACCAAGATCCAGTCGACGCCGGGCATCCCCGACTTCATGGACTGGAACCAGATCACCGAGTTGCCGACCTTCTGGCTGCCGTTCAAGAGCCTGCCGCTGACGCTGATCCTGGTGATCGCGGTGCCGACGCTGCTGGCCTGGATCATCAGCTACGCGATGTTCAAGCGGCGCGTCGGCGGGGTGTACTTCGCGATCATCACGCAGGCGGTGTCGCTGATCGTCACCGTGCTGATCATCGGCCAGCAGGGCTACACCGGCGGCGTCAACGGGATGACCGACCTGAAGACGGTGCTCGGATGGGACACCCGCACCGACAGCGCGAAGTACATCCTCTACTTCCTCTGCGTGGCGCTGTTGATCGCCAGCATCCTGCTGTGCCGCTGGGTGCAGAAAAGCAAGTGCGGCACGCTGCTGCTGGCGATGCGTGACAAGGAGGACCGGGTGCGGTTCTCGGGCTACGACGTGGCCGATTTCAAGATCTTCACCTTCTGCCTGGCCGCCGCCTTGTCCGGCATCGGCGGCGCGTTGTTCGCCTTGCAGGTGGGCTTCATGTCGCCGAGCTTCGTTGGCATCGTGCCGTCGATCGAGATGGTGATCTACGCCGCAGTCGGCGGGCGCCTGAGCCTGGTCGGTGCGGTCTACGGCGCGCTGCTGGTCAACGCCGGCAAGACGCTGTTCTCGGAAAGCTTCCCCGACCTGTGGCTGTTCTTGATGGCCGCGCTGTTCATCGGCGTGACGATGGCCTTCCCGATGGGGCTGGCCGGCTTGGTCGAGAGTCACATCAAGCCTTGGTGGACGCGTCGGCAAGCCGAGCGTCGACTGAATGTCGAACGAATCGCCGCCGCGCATGCGTCCTACCCGGAGGCGCCGGCGACCCAGGCGCCCCGAGGCCGGGACGACAGCCTGCCTCCGGGCGTCAGCGGTCAACAGGCTTGAGCCGGAGCACGCCATGAGCAACACAGACTTTGCCCTCGCCGTCGAGGACCTCACCGTCTCCTTCGATGGCTTCAAGGCCATCGACGCGCTGACCCTCTACATCGACAAGAACGAACTGCGCGTGATCATCGGCCCCAACGGCGCCGGCAAGACGACGCTGCTGGACCTGATCTGTGGCAAGACCCGCGCGAGCGCCGGCAGCATCAAGTTCAAGAACACCGAGCTGACGAAGATGGCCGAGCACAAACGGGTGCGCCTGGGCATCGGCCGCAAGTTCCAGACGCCGTCGATCTACGAGAACCTCAGCGTTTTTCAGAACCTGGAGGTCTCGTACCCGAAGGGGCGCTCGGTGTTCGGCGCGCTGGCCTTCAAGTGCACCGACGAGGTCCAGGCCAAGGTGCAGGTGGTCGCCGAGGAGATCGGCCTGTCCGACAAGCTCGACACCGAGGCTGGACTGCTGTCGCACGGCCAGAAGCAGTGGCTCGAGATCGGCATGCTGCTGATGCAGGAGCCTGAGCTGCTGATGCTCGACGAGCCGATCGCCGGCATGAGCGCGCGCGAGCGCGAGCTGACCGCCGAGTTGCTCAAGCGCATCTGCGCCAACCGCGCGGTGATCGTGATCGAACACGACATGGATTTCGTGAAGCAGATCGCCCACAAGGTCACCGTGATGCACCAGGGAAAGATCCTCGCCGAGGGGTCGATGGACAAGGTGCAGAACGACCCGAAGGTGATCGACGTGTACCTCGGCCACTGAACATGACGGCGCCCACGTCACTTCGTTCCTGCCCCCCGAGGGGGTGCTCGCTGGCTGAGGGCGGCCCGGCGCCTGCTCGGGCAAATCGGCCTTGCGGTCTCTGAGGACTCTCACATGCTCATCGTCAAGAACCTGCACGTCGGCTACGGCCAGAGCGAGGCGTTGCACGGCATCGACCTCAGCGCCAAGAAGAACGAGACGGTGGCCATCATGGGCCGCAACGGCATGGGCAAGACCACGCTGTTCAAGTCGCTGATCGGCATCCTGCCGCTGAAGTCGGGCTCGATCGCGATCGACGGCCAGGACATCAGCAAGGACGAGAGCTACCAGCGCGTCGCCAAGGGCATCGCCTACGTGCCGCAGGGCCGGATGATTTTCTCGACGCTGACCGTGACCGAGAACATCCAGACCGGCCTCGAGAACGCGAAGGACAAGAAGATCCCCGACGAGATCTACGCGCTGTTCCCGGTGCTGTTCGACATGCGCAACCGCAAGGGCGGCAACCTGTCGGGCGGGCAGCAGCAGCAGCTCGCGATCGCCCGCGCGCTGGTCACCAACCCGAAGGTGCTGCTGCTCGACGAGCCGACCGAAGGCATCCAGCCGTCGATCATCAAGGACATCGCGAAGGCGCTGAACGAGATCCGCAAGATGCGCGAGATCACGATCATCGTGTCCGAGCAGGTGCTGAGTTTCGCGATGGACGTCGCCGACCGCCTGTTCGTCATCGAAGGCGGCCGTCTGGTGCACGAGACCACGCGCGCCGGCACCGACGTCGCCCACATCAAGCAGTACCTCTCCGTCTAGATGACGACCCCCACGCTTGTCGGTGCGCTCTGGCGCTGCCCCCAGGGGTCACGAAGTGCCCCTTCGTGGCCCTTGGGTCGCAGCCGGCCTTGGGGCGGCCCGGCGCCCGGCTGACCTCTCCGTTTCCCATCGCCACAGCAACAAGGAGCCAACAACATGACCGACACGCTGATCAAGGTCGATTTGAGCCAATCGCCCACCCTGAACGAGAACATCCACAACCGCTGGCATCCGGACATCCCGATGGCCTGCTGGGTGGAGCCGGGTGACGACTTCATCCTGGAGACCTTCGACTGGACCGGCGGCTTCATCAAGAACAACGACAGCGCCGACGACGTGCGCGACATCGACCTGACCACGGTGCACTACCTGTCGGGACCCGTCGGCGTGAAAGGCGCCGAGCCGGGCGACCTGCTGATCGTGGAGTTGCTCGACATCGGCGCCAAGCCGGACAGCCTGTGGGGCTTCAACGGCTTCTTCAGCAAGAAGAACGGCGGCGGCTTCCTGACCGACCACTTCCCGCAGGCGCAGAAGTCGATCTGGGACTTCAAGGGCATGTTCACCAGTTCGCGTCACGTTCCCGGCGTCAATTTCGCCGGCTTGATCCACCCGGGGCTGATCGGCTGCCTGCCCGACAAGCCCATGCTGGACCTGTGGAACAAACGGGAGGGCGATTTCATCGCCACCGACCCGAACCGGGTGCCACCGCTGGCGGTTCCCCCGTCGTCGGGGACGGCCCACATGGGCAAGATGACCGGCGACGCCCGCACCAAGGCCGCCGCCGAGGGCGCGCGCACAGTGCCACCGCGCGAGCACGGTGGCAATTGCGACATCAAGGACCTGTCGCGCGGTTCCAAGGTTTTCTTCCCCGTGTATGTGGATGGCGCGGGCCTCTCCGTGGGTGACCTGCACTTCAGCCAGGGCGACGGTGAGATCACCTTTTGCGGCGCCATCGAGATGGCCGGTTGGGTGCACATGAAGGTCACCCTGATCAAGGGCGGCATGGCCAAGTACGGCATCAAGAACCCCATCTTCAAGCCCAGCGTCATCAC
>JAURWR010000009.1 GCA_030654805.1 Burkholderiaceae bacterium | reverse complement strand
GGCTTGTGGTGGGCGTGGCCGTCGCGGCGGTGCTTGTTGTCCTGCATCGCGTCCATCTCGGCCAGCGAGGCGGCGTCCTCGAGCATGATGCGCAGCAGGTCGGCGGTGGCGACGTGGGTCCAGATGGGGCCGTGGTAGCCGCGCGCCACCAGCACCGGCAGCCGGCCGCAGTGGTCGATGTGGGCGTGGCTGAGCACCACGGCCCCGATGCCTTCGATGATGAACGGGAAGGGTTCGAAGTTGCGGTGTTCGTCGTCGATGCTGCCCTGGATCATGCCGCAGTCGAGCAGCAGCCGGTGACCGGCGGCCTCGACTTCATGGCATGAACCGGTGACTTCGCCGGCGGCTCCGTGGAATCGGACGCGCATGGGTGTTTCCTCTGCCAGTGCCTGCACCAATGTATCGCAGAAACGACGACGGCCGGGCAAGCCCGGCCGTCGCGTGGTGCCACCAGGGCCGCGTTACTTGCGCGCGGCTTCCAGCTCCATGAGCAGGTTCGGCGCCGGGTACACCGACTGCATGATCCACTGCATGTAGCGGTGGTCCACGGCGATCATGCGGGTCATGGCCGGGTCGAACACCCAGTTCGAGCTCACGCTCTCCCAGTTGCCGTCGAAGGCCAGGCCCACCAGCTCACCCTTGCCGTTGAGCACGGGCGAACCAGAGTTGCCGCCGGTGATGTCCAGGTCGGACAGGAAGTTCACCGGCACCCTGGCCTTCTGTTCGGCGCTCATCTTCGCGATCGCGTCGAGCTGTGCCTTGGGCGCGTCGAACGGCTCCACGCCGGTCGCCTTGGCGGCCAGGCCGTCCAGCGAGGTGAACGGGGTGTAGGCCACGCCGTCCTTCGGGCTGTAGCCCATGACGTTGCCGTAGGTGATGCGCAGGCTGAGGTTGGCGTCGGGATACACGCCCTGGCCCTGGCCGCGCTTGTACTCCTGCACCGCGGCCAGGTAGACCGGGCGATGGCGGCTGTTGTCGCCGGCGCGGGCACGGCCCTTGTCCTCGAGCTCCATCAGCGTGGGCTGCAGGGCCACGGCCAGCTTGAGCAGCGGGTCGGTGCTGGCCTCGAAGCCGGCGCGGTCGGTGGTGAGCAGCGCGAGGCGGGCGTCCACCGTGCCGAGCTTGGTCGCGGCATACGCGTCGTCGAGGGCCTTGTTGATGGCAGCGGCGTCGCTGCCGCCCAGCCACGCGTCCACGGCGGCGACGCGCTGGTCGGCGGGCAGCTTCACGTATTCGGCGAGCCAGTAGGCCAGCAGCTGCTTTTCCATCTTCGGGTCGTAGCGGCGGTCGAGCTGGCGGGTATTGCCCTCGATGCCCGGCAGGTCGCGGTCCTGGTAGCCGCCGGCGCGTTCGGCATTGGGCTTGGCGCGTTCGATGGCCAGGCGGTACAGGCCGCGCACGTTGCCCAGCAGGCCGACGTTGGCCATCTGGCCGATGGCGGTGTCGCGCACGCGGGTGGCGCGCGCTTCGGCGGCCAGCTGCACCAGGCGAGCGTGGGCGTCGAGCGCCGGCTTGCCGTCGTTGCCGCGGCTGCGCAGCCAGGCCAGCACCGCTTCTTCCTCGGCGCGCTTGGTGGCGGTGGCGTTGATGCGGCGGAAGCCCTCGAGCTGGCCGTCCCAGTTCTTCATGTTGTTCTGCCAGCCGCGGATGGTGCTGGCGTACTTCACTTCGATCTCGGGGTCGGCCTTGCCGGCGGCGTCGACGATGCCGACCAGGTTCTTCAGGTGCTGGCCGACGACCGGATACTGCCAGTCCACCACGCCCTGGAATTCGTCGTACAGCGCGTAGCGGCTGGTGCTGCCCGGATAGCCGGCCACCATCACGAAGTCACCGGCCTCGAGGGCGTCGGTGGCCATGCG
Source organism: Burkholderiaceae bacterium (assembly GCA_030654805.1). Classification (GTDB taxonomy): domain Bacteria; phylum Pseudomonadota; class Gammaproteobacteria; order Burkholderiales; family Burkholderiaceae_C; genus PBB1. Next base: position 3,516 of record JAURWR010000009.1, on the reverse strand, counting down.
CAGGTGGTGTTTGGGCTTGAACGGCACGTTGTCGGGCGAGAACGCCGCCGGCTTGCCGTCCTTGCCGACGTAGGCGCGGTAGAAGGTGAAATCACCGGTGTGGCGCGGCCACATCCAGTTGTCCACTTCGCCGCCGTAGTTGCCGATCGCGCCCGGGGGCGCATAGACCAGGCGCACGTCCTTGATCTCGATCTGGCGGAACAGGCGGTAGGTCTGGCCACCGGAGAAGCTGTACAGCGTGCAGCGGAAGCCGGGCTCGGACTCGCAGCCGGCGATCAGTGATTTCTGGGCGTTTTCCAGCGCCGTCTGGCGGGCCAGGCCGTCCTGGTCGGGCGACGTGGCGGCCAGCATCTTGTCGGTGACGTCGGTGATCTGGTCCATCACGAACACGCGCGCGTTCGGGCCGGCGGAAATTTCCTGGTCGCGGGTCGCGGCGTTGAAGCCGTCCGTCATCAGGTTGCGCTCGGCCGTGGAGTTGAGCTGGATCGCACCGTAGGCGCAGTGGTGGTTGGTGACCACCAGGCCATCGGGCGACACCAGCGAGGCGGTGCAGCCGCCCAGCGCCACCACGGCGCCCATCGGGTCGCCGGTCAGGTTGGCCAGCTGGGTGGGGTCGAGCTCCAGGCCCGCCTGCTTGAGCGGACCGGCGATTTCGGGAAGCTGCTGCGGAACCCACATGCCTTCCTTGGCCTGCGCGGCGAAGGAAAGCGAAAGAGCGGCAGCCAGGACAGCGATACGCATTGCGGCACCTCGGACGGTCAGGACTCCCAAGCGTACCAGCGGCGGCGTTTGCGGGAACGTGATGGCGGTATAAGCTTTCGGCAGGGGACAACGGGGGTCGGATATGCCTGTGCTGCGTTGGGTGTTGCTGCTGCTGGCGGCGTGGGTGGGAGCGGCGAATGCGCAGTCGCCCGACACGGCACTGGCGAACGGCTGGAACACGCTTTGCGCGGGCGCCACGCCCGGCTCGGCGCTGGCCAATCGCTGCGCGGAAATCTTCGCCGGCGGGCCCAACAGCCGCGAGCGCGCGGCAGGCGGCAACTTCCTGGGCGAGATCCCCGGCCAGGGCCGCGCGGCCACCCGCGACGGCGCCCCTGACGACGATGCGCTGCGCACGGATCTCGGCGCCGGCTGGTCGGTGTTCGCCAGCGCCGACACCGGCCGGCTCACGCGCCGCGACGGCACCAACGAAGCCCCCTTCGACGGCGACACCGGCGCCCTGAGCGCGGGCGTCGACTGGGCGCCGTCGCCGGACTGGCAGCTGGGCCTGCTGGCCAACCACACCCGCGACGAACTCGATTTCCTGGGCTCCCAAGGCAGCCTGCGCACGAACTTCACCGGTCTGATCGCCGTGGGCGGCTGGAGCCTCACCGACGCCATCGCCCTGGACGGCTACGCCGGCCGACTGCAGGGCGACTACCGGGTGCGCCGCGCCATCAACTTCACCCTGCTCAGCGGCGTCGCGATCGACACCGTGGCCAACGCGTCCATCGACGCCGAGCGCAGCCTGGCCGGCGTGGGCCTGACCTGGGCGATCCCGAACGGCGCCTGGGAGTGGCAGCTGGGCGCGGGCCTGGACTGGCAGCGAACCGAGCTGGACGCCTATGCGGAAACCGGCGGCTCGGGCCTGGCGCTGCTGGTGCCGGCGCGCGCCATCACCAGCCGGCGCGGCCGGCTCGACGCCGCGCTGGCCCGCAATGTCTCCGCCAATTGGGGCGTCTGGCAGCCGATGCTGCGGCTGGGCTGGCGCCGCGAGTTCGCCAACCCGGCGCGGCCGCTGGCGGTGACGTTCGTGAACGACGGCAGCGCCACGCCCATCCGCTTCGACACCGACGACGCCGACCCGGCCTGGGGCGAGGTCGGCCTGGGCGCGGTGTTCATCTTCACGGGCGGCCATTCGGCCTTCATCGAGTACCGGCAGCGCTTCGGCCACGACTTCCTGCAGGAGCGGCTGCTGTCCGTGGGCTGGCGCATGGAGCTGCCCTGAGCCCGCCTTACCGACCGGTTCACGCCCGGCGGGTATAATTCCGGCCCTCACGGCCCGACGGCCCACGGCGGAAGCAGACATGGCTCAGCAGATGATGAAGGCGCTGGTGAAGCGCCACGCGGAAAAGGGCATCTGGATGGAAGAGGTGCCGGTGCCCACGCCCGGCCCCAACGAAGTGCTGATCAAGCTCGAGAAGACCGCCATCTGCGGCACCGACCTGCACATCTACAAGTGGGACGAGTGGAGCCAGCGCACCATCACGCCGGGCCTGGTGATCGGCCATGAATTCGTCGGCCGCATCGTCGAAATGGGTCCGGGCGTCACCGGTTACGCGCTGGGCGACCGCGTGTCGGCCGAAGGCCACCTGGTCTGCGGCCACTGCCGCAACTGCCGCGCCGGCCGCCAGCACCTGTGCCCGAACACGGTGGGCATCGGCGTGACGCGCAACGGCGCGTTCGCCGAATACATCGTCATGCCCTCCTCCAACCTCTGGCCGATCCCGGACTCCATCCCGTCCGAGCTGGCCGCGTTCTTCGACCCGTACGGCAACGCCGCGCACTGCGCGCTGGAGTTCGACGTGGTGGGTGAAGACGTGCTGATCACCGGCGCCGGCCCGATCGGCATCATCGCCGCGGGCATCTGCAAGCACATCGGCGCGCGCAACGTGGTGGTGACCGACGTCAACGACTACCGCCTCAAGCTGGCCGCCGACATGGGCGCCACGCGCGTGGTGAACGTGTCCAAGCAGTCGCTCAAGGACACGATGAAAGAGCTGCACATGGAAGGCTTCGACGTGGCGCTGGAGATGAGCGGCAACCCGCACGCCTTCAACGACATGCTCGACTCGATGTACCACGGCGGCAAGATCGCCCTGCTGGGCATCCTGCCCAACGGCGCCGGCATCAACTGGGACAAGGTGATCTTCAAGGGCCTCACCCTGCACGGCATCTACGGCCGGAAGATGTACGAGACCTGGTACAAGATGACCCAGCTGGTGCAGTCGGGCTTCCCGCTGCAGAAGGTGCTCACGCACCAGATCCGCATCGACGACTTCCAGAAGGGCTTCGACCTGATGGACAGCGGGCAGTGCGGCAAGGTCGTGTGCAGCTGGTCCTGACCCGCTCCGCCGCACGCCCGCCCCGCCCCTGGTCGCGCCGCCCCCTGCTGGTCGCGGGGGTGCTGGCGCTCGCGCTGTCGGCCGGCGCGCGCGCCGAGCGCGAACCCGTGCTGGACGCGGCCGAACTCGTGGACGCCTCGCTGCTCGCCGGCCCTGGCTGGCGCGTCGAGCCGCGCGTGCAGGTGCGTGGCTACCAGGCGCGCTTCCGCATGCACACCGACTGGGGCGAACTCGAGGCCGACAGCGTCGACCTGCCGGCGGTGCGCGTGGCGGAAATGCCGGCGCTCGAAGCGCTGCACCGCACCGGCGTCACCCAGGTGCTGGTGGAATCGGCGGCCGGCAAGTTCGGTGAGCCGGTGGAGGCCGTCACGGCGATCGCCAGTGAGCCGGTGCGCGCCGGAAAAGGCCTGCC
>JAURWR010000078.1 GCA_030654805.1 Burkholderiaceae bacterium | reverse complement strand
TCACCAGGCTGGCCGAGGCGCGCAAGTCGGTGGCCATCACGGTGGCACCCGACAAACGGGGCACGCCGTGCACCACGGCCAGCGGGCCGTTGACATCGATGCGCGCACCCAGGCGCACCAGTTCGTTCACGTGCATGTAGCGATTCTCGAAGATGGTCTCGGTCACCGTGGCGGTGCCCTCGGCGATGCAATCGAGCACCATGAACTGCGCTTGCATGTCGGTCGGGAACAAGGGGTATTCGCTGGTGCGAAAGCTCACCGCGCGCGGACGCTGGCGGCTGCACACGCGGATCCAGTCGTCGCCGGTTTCGATCGTCACGCCGGCTTCGCGCAGCTTGTCGATCACCGCGCTGAGGTGATCGGCGCGCGCGCGGCGCAGCACCACATCACCGCCGGTGGCGGCCACGGCACACAGGAACGTGCCGGCCTCGATGCGGTCGGGAACGATGCGGTGGCTGGACAAGCCGGTCAAGCCGTGCAGGCGATCGACGCCCTGCACGCGGATGCGACGGGTACCGTGCCCTTCGATGCGGGCGCCCATCGCGATCAGCATGTCGGCCAGGTCGACCACTTCGGGCTCCTGGGCCGCGTTCTCGAGCACCGTCTCGCCATCGGCCAGCGTGGCGGCCATCAGCAGGTTCTCTGTGCCGGTCACGGTGACCATGTCGGTCGTGATGCGCGCACCTTGCAGCCGCGGCGTCTTCGCGATGATGTAGCCGTGCTCGACGGTGATCTGCGCACCCATCGCCTGCAGGCCCTTGATGTGCTGGTCGACCGGCCGCGAGCCGATCGCGCAGCCGCCGGGCAGCGACACCGTGGCCTCGCCAAATCGAGCCAGCAGCGGGCCGAGCACCAGAATCGATGCACGCATGGTCTTGACCAGGTCGTACGGCGCCTCGGGCGAAGTGACCGTGGAGGAGTCGAGCGTGACCAAATCAGGCTGCACCTCGCTGCGCTCAGCCGTCGCGCCCATGTTGCGCAGCAGCTTGAGCGTCGTGTTCACGTCCTGCAGGCGCGGCACGTTGGTGAGCGTCACCGGCTCGGCCGTCAGCAAGGCCGCGCACAACTCCGGCAACGCCGCATTCTTGGCGCCCGAGATCGTGACTTCTCCTTCGAGAGGGCGACCGCCGCGTATCAGAAGTTTGTCCATGAGCGTGGGGGCGAAACCTGCGCCGCCATCGAACCCGCCGGGCGGATTCAACAGCCGCAGCAAGCGCCGCGGCGACTTTCAGTGATGTGGCAGTGGGGCTTTGTCAACGCTGGTGGCCCACTCGGCCGGCGTCAGCGTCTTCATCGACAGCGCATGGATCTCGGCGCGCATCTTGTCGCCCAGGGCCCGGTAGACGAGCTGGTGGCGCGCCACGCGGCTGGCGCCCTCGAAGGCGGCGCAGACGATGGTTGCGAAGAAGTGCCGACCGTCGCCCTGCACCTCCAGATGCTCGCAGGCGAGGCCTTGCGCGATGTAGCGCTGCACGTCGTTGGGCGTGGGTTCAGACATCGTCGAATTATCGCTCAGCCAGGTCAGTGACGTATCTTGTAGCCGGTCCGCAGCAGCTGCAGTGACAGCGCACACGTTGCCGCGAGACCCGCCCCGGCTACGCCCAGGCTGACCCACGGCGACACATCGCTGACACCGAAGAAGCCGAACCGGAACCCGTCGACGATGTAGAAGAACGGGTTCAGGTGGCTGGCCTTCTGCCAGATCGAAGGCAAGCTGCCGACCGAATAGAAAACACCGGCGAGGAACGTCATCGGCATGATCAGGAAGTTCTGGAACGTGGCGATCTGGTCGAATTTCTCGGCCCAGAGCCCCGCAATCAGACCGAGTGCACCCATCAGGATCGCGCCCAGCAGCGTGAACACGACGATCCACACCGGCTGCGCCAGATGCAGCGGAGCAAACCAGGCGGTGACAGCCAGCACCCCGGCGCCGACTGCGACGCCGCGCACCACCGACGCGCCCACATACGAGACGAACCAGGCCCAGTGCGACAGCGGCGCGACCAGCAGGAACACCAAGTTGCCGCTGATCTTGCTCTGGATCAGCGACGAGCTGCTGTTGGCGAACGCGTTCTGCAGCACGCTCATCATCACCAGCCCGGGGATCAGGAAGCTGGTGTAGCCGACACCGCGCAGCGGTTGCACATGGTCTTCGAGAACGTGGCCGAAGATCAACAGGTACAGCACGGCGGTGAGGACGGGCGCCGCCACCGTCTGGAAGCTGACCTTCCAGAAGCGCAGCACCTCCTTGTAGAACAGCGTGCGGGCGCCGGACAGCAGATGCGTGGTCGCCACGTTGACCGGCATCGTCATGCCGACACCTGCAAAGGTTCGCCGTGCATGATTTCGAGGAACACGTCCTCCAGGTCGGCACGGCCGATCTCCAGGTCCTCGGGTTGCGCGCCGGCAGCGCGCAGCGTGGCGAGCACCGACTCGACCTCGGCCGCATTGCGTGTCTTGATCTGCACGATGCGACCGATGACGCGGGCCTGCGCCACCAATGCTGCGGGCAACGGCGTGTCGAGCTTGAAGCGCAGCATCGTGCTGGCGCGCCCGGCCAGCAACGCCGAGGTGCGATCGAGCGCGACGACGCGGCCCTGCTTCAGCATCGCCAACCGGCCGCACAGCGCCTCGGCTTCTTCCAGGTAGTGCGTGGTCAGCAGCACCGTGTGGCCTTCCTTGTTGAGGCGCGCGATGAACTGCCACAGGGTCTGGCGCAACTCCACATCGACCCCTGCGGTCGGCTCATCGAGCACGATCACCGGCGGCCGGTGCACCAGCGCCTGCGCAACCAGCACCCGGCGCTTCATGCCACCCGACAACTGCCGCGTGTTGGCATCGGCTTTGTCCGTCAGGCCCAGGTGCTCCAGCAATTCGTCGATCCAGGCATCGTTGGCGCGGCGGTCGGTTCGCACGCCGAAATAGCCACTTTGAATCTGCAGCGTTTCGCGCACGCTGAAGAACGGGTCGAACACCAGCTCCTGCGGCACGATGCCCAGGCTGCGACGGGCGGCCGCGTAGTCGATGACGACATCGTGCCCATGCACCAGCACGTGGCCGGCGCTGGCCTGCGACAGGCCCGCCAGGATGCTGATCAGCGTGGTCTTGCCAGCACCATTGGGCCCGAGCAAACCGAAGAATTCACCGGGCGCGATGTCGAAGCTGACGTCGTCCAGCGCCTGCACGGTTCCTCGGGAGCCGCTGTAGCGCTTGCTGACACCGCGAAACGAGACGGCGGCGGGAGATCCGGGGACGGGCGAATGCATGAAGCGCGCGATTGTAGGCAGTGGCCCGACCCGGAGCGAGAGCGGTGCTGTCGAGAAACCAAGGTGGTGCAGACCGGCATCGACATCCGGGCAGATGCGCTTGGATGCGCGCCGACTTGGTGCTACCTTGCCCTCACGGTCCATCGAAACGAAAGCAGGAGCCATGGCCACCCCCGTCAAGAAGCCACGCCGCACGGCCGAGCGCATCCTCGATGTGACGCTGGAGTTGTTCAACCGCTTCGGCGAGCCGAACGTGTCGACCACGCTGATCTCGGCCGAGCTCAACATCAGCACCGGCAACCTGTACTACCACTACCCGGCCAAGGATCTGCTCGTCGACCGCCTATTCGACCGCTACGAGCAGGCGCTGGGCACGCTGCTGAAGGCGGCCGACGACGTGCGCGATGTCGAGGACGCCTGGCTGTTCTTCCACATGCTGTTCGAGCTGATCTGGCAGTACCGCTTCCTGTACCGCGACCTGAACGACCTGCTCAGCAAGAACCGACGGATCGAAACCCATTTCCAGTTCGTGCTGAAGGAAAAGAACCAGGCCGTTCAGAGCGTGCTGGCCGGGCTCGGGCGCAGCGGCGCGGTTCGGCTGACAGCCTCCGAGGCCGAATCCGTGGCCACCGCGATGGTGGTGGTGGCGACGTACTGGCTGAGCTACGAGTACGTGCGTGACCCGCGCCACGCGCTGGAGCCGGAGAACGCCGGTGCAGCGCTGCTGCGTGGCGCATCGCACGTGCTCAGCCTGCTGGCGCCGTACTTCGAACCCGCTCAGAAACAGCACCTGCTGGGGCTGGCGCAGGCGTATTCGAAGCCGTTGGCGTTGCCCGTCCCACCTGCGGTCGAGCGGCGCAGCCCCGAGCCCGCCGCAGCCTCGAATCGCGTCGCACCGTAGCGTCAGCCGCCGGGCAAGTCGCCCGAGCCGGAACCCGCCGCAGCACTCGCCTGGGCGATCGCCGAATCGAGGTTCCGCTCGATCTCGTCACGGATGCGCTGACTAAACGCCGACAACAGGAAGCCGAGCGTCACCGTCAGATCGAACGTCTCTGCGCCAGCGGCGAGTTCGCCGTGGACGCCCGACCGCTTGAAATCGACCTGGTCTCCCGATTCGGTTTCACGCATGTTGCAGCTCATCTGGTGCTTGCGCTCGGCCGCCTCGGCCCAATGCCGCACAAGGCTCCGGGCCCCGGCAAGGCCGAGGTTGTGCGAACGGTGGATGTGGAAGGTGGTCATGAAGCCCAGTCAAATTGGAAACGTACTTGCGTCGATCAATCGAAAGCAGCCGCCATCAGCCGCTGTCGCCGCTCGGCCATCGGCAAGGCCGCCAGGCGCCGCACCTCCGCATAGAAGCGCGGCAGATCACCGCCCTGCGCGGCCAGCAATTGCTCGAACTGCGGCACCAGTTCGGTGTAGGCCGCCAGCACGCCGAAAAACGCATTGTTGACGCCCGCGAACCAGCCGTCGTAGCCGGTGTAGCCCCGCCATTTTCCGGCCTTCAATGCGGCATGGTCAGCGCGCAATTGCGACAGCAACTCGGCCTTGCTGCGGCGCTTGTCGTCGTCCGACGCAGCGCTGGCATACAGCTCACCGAGGCGATCGCGATATGCCGTGGTCAGCGCACGGAAATCGGCACGCCGCGACTCGAAGGCAGCGAACTCATCGCGCGCGGCGGCGCCGGCCCGCTCGGCCAGCCAGCGCGCGCTGCCGACACGTTCGACTGCTGTGGCGAACGATTCGTTGAACACGGTGTCGTCGCTGGCGTAGGCCACCTGATGCGACAGCTCGTGGAAGATCAGGCGGGCTAATTCGCCTTCCGGGTACTGCACGAAGGTGTTGAGCAGCGGGTCGGCGAAATAGGCACCGGGCAGCTTGCCCAGCGTCGAATACGCCGGCACACCGTACACCCCGGCGTCGAGCCCGCGTGCGCGGAGTTGATCGGCATAGCCATCGGCGTCTTCGCGGGCGTAGTAGCCGCGGTAGGCGACGCAACCGACCACCGGAAAGCACCAGGTTTCCAGCGTCAGGCCAAGTTCGGGCGCAGCCACCACGTTCCACACGGCGGCGCCGCGTTGCAGGTCGGCATAGCGACGGTAACTGGCGTTGTCGGGCAACTTCAACGCGGTCACCGCGTAATCGCGAATGCTCTGCGTGAGCTCCAGTCGCACCTTCAGGGGATCGGGAGTGGCGGTGTCAGCCAGCCAGTCAGGCACCGGTCGAGCCGCGCCGAGCAGCCTGAGGTGTCCGCTCACCGACTGGGCGTAGTAGCCGACGCTGCTGCAGCCGGTGGTCAGGCTCAGCGCGACGACGGCGAGCAGCGCAGCACGGGTCAGTGTGCCGACCTTCAAGCGGCTTCGACCGGCACCCGGCAGTCGCAGAACGCCGGCGCGCGGCCGATGTCGGTCACCCGCTGGCCTTCGATGTCGCGCAGCGCCTCGTTCCAGCTCACCGGCTCGAAACGAGTGCCGCCGCTCGGACCCGATTTGGGGCCGACGCGCTTCAACGGTTGCAGCACGCGGTCGGGTTGGTAGGTGCGTTCGGGACAGCGCGACACCTTGGTGCACAGCGCACCGTGGGTGGCCGGGTGATCGGGGTCGCCCTGCGCCCTGACGGCCACGCCGTCGGTCACCGTGACGTGCATCACGCTGGTGTCGGGGCCGTCGTGCGGGCAGGCTGCGCGGACGGTGCGGGTGCTCATCGATCGATGATTGCACAGCAAGCTGCGTGCTCCTGCGCAGCGCGCGCCATCGCCTCGCCCGCATCGCGGACAAGCCACCTCGCTACACTGTTTTTTCGTTCTGCCGTCGTCCGCTGCCGTCAACATCGTCCGCGCTGCATCTCGCATCCGTCTGGAGTTTCGCCATGCGCCTGATCGAATCGATCCTCGCCGACGCCGCCGCGATGGCCACGCTGCGGCGTGACCTGCACGCGCACCCGGAGCTGTGCTTCCAGGAGCAGCGCACGGCCGATGTGATCGCCCAGCAGCTCACCGGCTGGGGCATCCCGATCCACCGCGGGATGGGCACCACCGGCGTCGTCGCGATCCTGAAGAACGGCACGTCGGACCGTGCGGTCGGCCTGCGCGCCGACATGGACGCGCTGCCGATGACCGAGCACAACACCTTCGAGCACGCGAGTCGACACGCCGGGAAGATGCACGCCTGCGGTCACGACGGCCACACCGCGATGCTGCTGGCCGCGGCAAAGCACCTGGCCCAGCACCGGAACTACGACGGCACGGTGTACTTGGTCTTCCAGCCGGCCGAAGAAGGCGGCGGCGGCGCGCGCGAGATGATCAAGGACGGCCTGTTCGAGCGCTTCCCGATGGAGGCGATTTTCGGCCTGCACAACTGGCCGGGCATCCCGGTCGGCCAGTTCGCGATCCGCAACGGCCCGTGCTTCGCCAGCAGCAACGAGTTCCACATCACGATCCGCGGCAAGGGATCGCACGCCGCGATGCCCCACCTGGGGCTCGATCCGGTGCCGGTCGCGTGCCAGATGGTGCAGGCCTTCCAGACCATCATCACGCGCAACAAGCGGCCGATCGACGCCGGCGTGATCTCGGTGACGATGATCCACACCGGCGAGGCCACCAACGTGGTGCCCGACGCCTGCGAGATCCAGGGCACGGTGCGCACCTTCACGCTGGAGGTGCTCGATCTGATCGAGCGCCGCATGCAGGAGGTGGCGCAGCACACCTGCGCGGCCTTCGGCGTCAGCTGCGAATTCGAGTTCACGCGCAACTACCCGCCGACGATCAACCACCCCGCCGAGAGCGCATTCGCCCGCCGCGTGATGAGCGATCTGGTCGGCGCCGACAACGTGCTCGAGTTCGAACCGACGATGGGTGCTGAGGACTTCAGCTACTTCCTGCAGGCACGCCCGGGAGCGTATTTCGTGATCGGCAACGGCGACGGCGATCACCGCGCGGGTGACGAAGGCGCGGGCCACGGGCTCGGACCCTGCATGCTGCACAACCCGAGCTACGACTTCAACGATGAATTGATTCCGCTGGGTGCGACCTTGTGGGTGCGCCTGGCCGAGCAGTGGCTCGCCGAACCGAAGCGCTGAACCCCGCACCGGGTGTCAGACAGCAAGCGCGGACCAGCCTGGCACGGTTCGTGAGCAGCTTTCGTTCATGAATGCGCACCCACACTTCTCGCCCACTTATGCCGTGGCACGTGCACGGTTCCTCGCGGCGGCACAACGATGCGACCTGGACGTCGCGTCGCACCTCCACCCACTGATCGGGCCCCAGGGCGAGACACTCGCGCTCGATGTGGTGCGTGACGGCCCGCGACGGGCCGAGCGACTGCTGATCGTCAGCAGCGGCTGCCACGGCATCGAAGGTCACGTCGGCTCGGCCTTGCAGATCGCCTTGCTGCACGATTCCGACTGGCGGGCATCGGCCCGTGAGGCCGGCATCGCGGTGCTGTACCTGCATGCGCTGAACCCGCACGGGTTCGCCTGGGGGCGCCGCACCACTCAGGAAAATGTCGACCTGAACCGCAATTTCAACGACTTTGCGCAGCCGCTGCCACGCAACTCCGCCTACGACGAAATGGCCGGCCTGTTGGTCCCGCACCGCTGGCCGCCGAGCGAAGCTGTCGAAGCCGCCCTCGGCCAGTTGCTGGCCCAACGGGGCTGGGCCGAGATGCAGCAAGCCATCTCCTGCGGTCAGCATGAACACCCCGAGGGCCTGTTCTACGGCGGGCGCAATCCGACCTGGAGCCAGGTCACACTGCGCCAGCTTCTGCGCGATCACGGCCGTCACTGCGCCCGACTCGGCTGGATCGACCTGCACTCGGGGCTGGGGCCCTGTGGTGTCGGAGAGCGCATCTTCGAAGGTCGCTGGGGCGACGAGACAGAAGGGCTGCGGCGCGCGCGCGCGTGGTGGGGCGACGAGGTCACCAGCATCGACGATGGCGATTCGGTGTCGTCCGCCGTGAGCGGCCAGATGCTGCGTTCACTCTACGCCGAGTGCCCGCAGGCCGAATGCACCGGCATCACGCTCGAACTCGGCACCGTGCCCCTGATGCAGGTCATCACCGCGTTGCGTGCCGAGCAGTGGCTGGAGAACCATCCGGAAACGCCGGCGCCGGCTGCCGCCGAGATCCGTCAGCAGTTCCGCGCCGCGTTCTACCCCGACAGCGACGCCTGGAAGCAGCAGGTACTGGCCCAGGCCCTCGATGTCGCGCGGCAGGCGGTAGCGGGGCTGCGGACCGATTCGGCTTGCTGACACGGCCTGGCAGTCCGGACGCGTGCTGCGACTGTCTGCATGCAAGCTTGCGTGCAGTGCTGCCGAGGACACGGGGTGACCGGCTCCGCTCATGTCCTCCGGCATCGGCCTGCGGCCGGGCCTCCCCCTTTACTTCGCTGCGCCGGTCACCCCATGCCCTCGTCAGCAGGCACCGTCGTCGCATGCGACGGCATTCGAGACCCGACCGCTGCGGTGGTGGCAGGAGCGCTGTGACGAGTCGTTGTGTGGAGCGAAGTAAAGAAGGAGGGCCGGTCTTTTCCGGCCCGGGTGACATGAGCGCAACACAGCGACTCGGCGCAGCGCTCCCGCGCTGACCTCGGCAGATTTGATTGTCAGAACGCGTTGGGTATCCGTCGCTGGGCCGGCGTTTTCAGGCAATCAGCGCCAGCGCACGCAGCTCGACTGCCAGCGCTTGCGCTCCGGTGAACAACTGCGCCTGCCAGCCGTGGCGGCGTGCCGCCTCGATGTTCTCGGGGTGATCGTCGATGAACAGCGTGTCGGCCGGATCGCCACCGAAGCGCTGCTGCGCCAGCGTGAAGATCGCCGGGTCGGGCTTGGTCAGCTGCACGTGCGACGAGTAGATGCCGCTCGCGAACAGCGAGAGGAAGTCATGGCGGCGCTGCAGGTGCGCGGCCAGCGGCGCCGGCATGTTCGACAGGTAGTGCAGCCGGTGACCGCGTTCGCGCAGCGCGGTCAGCAGCCGCACGCTGTCGGTGATCGGCTGCAGCTCGTCGGGCACAGCATCGACGACGGCCTGCACCTCGCGCTCGGTCAGCCCGGTGCGCTGTGCGATGCGCGGCACCATATCGGCCACCGTGGTCACGCCCCGGTCGTACTCGCCCCATTCACCGCGGTACGACAGGAAGAACTGTTCCTTCCAGTGCCGGGCATCCAGTTGGGTGGTGATGCGGTGCGGCAGCGTGCGCGCAATCAGCGCCGCCGGATCCCAGCGGAACAGCACCCCGCCGAAGTCCCAGACGACTGTCATGCACGCAAACGCGCGATCAGGCCGGCAGTCGATCCGTCGAGGTCGGCGTTATCGACCTCGACCGCAGTCAGGCGAGGCAGCAGGTCCTTGCACAGCGCCTTGCCCAGTTCGACGCCCCACTGGTCGAAGCTGTTGATGCCCCAGATCGCGCCGCTGGTGAACACGCGGTGCTCGTAGAGCGCGATCAGCGCACCGAGGCTGCGCGGCGTCAGCCGGTCGAGCAGCAAAGTGGTGCTGGGGCGGTTGCCGGGAAAGGTGCGATGACGTGCCAGGATCGCTGAGTCCAGCTGCGTCGATGCAGTCGGCGCGGCATCGGCCAGCGCCTGCTCGGTGGTCTTTCCGCGCATCAGCGCCTGCGATTGCGCAAGTCCGTTGGCCAGCAGCATCGTCTGCTGGCGCTCCAGTCGGTCGGTCAGATCGGCGTTGAGCCCGGCGCTGCCAAAGGTCGGCCGGCGCACCAGGATGAACTCGACCGGAATCGCGCCGGTGCCCTGGTGCAGCATCTGGAAATACGCATGCTGCCCGTTGGTGCCCGGCTCGCCCCAGACCACCGGACTGGTCGCGTAGGGAAGCAACTCGCCGTCGCGGTCGACGCGCTTGCCGTTGCTTTCCATTTCGAGCTGTTGCAGGTAGGCCGGCAGGCGCCGCAGACCCTGGTGGTACGGCGCGACGCTGCGGCTGGTCGCACCGTGGAAATTTCGGTACCAGACATCGAGCAGACCCAGCAGTGCCGGCACATTGGAGGCGAGCGGCGTATCGACGAAGTGCCGGTCCATCGCGTAGGCACCGGCCAGCAACTCTCGAAAGTGGTCGGCACCGATGGCGATCGCGATCGGCAGACCGATGGCCGACCACAGCGAGAAGCGGCCGCCGACCCAGTCCCAGAAGCCGAAGGTGGTTGTGATGCCGAACTCGGCGGCGGCCTGCACGTTCGTCGTCGTTGCGACGAAATGGCGCGCGACGTCGGTACCGCCTTCGGCCTCGAACCAGGCCCGCGCCAGATGCGCGTTGGCCATCGTTTCCTGCGTCGTGAAGGTCTTGCTCGCGACGATGAACAGCGTCTCGGCGGGCTTCAACCGCCGCAGCACCGGCGTGATGTCGTGGCCGTCGACGTTGGAGACGAAGTGGAACTGCAGGCCCGGATGCACGAAGGCATCGAGCGCCGGCACGACCATCTGCGGCCCGAGGTCGCTGCCGCCGATGCCGATGTTGACGATGTGGCGGATGCCGCTGGCTGCGCTGTCGCGCACCGTCTCGGCCCAGGCCAGCATCGCATCGAGGACGCCGTGGACTTCGTCGTTGAAGGGGCTCGCTTTGGCAGCGTGCTCTTTTCGCGAACCGCCGCGCGGTGCGCGCAACGCGGTGTGCAGCACCGCGCGGTCTTCGGTGGTGTTGATCGCGGCTCCCGCGAACATCGCGTCACGCTGCGCCTCGAGTCCGCATTCGCGCGCCAGGTCGAGCAGGAAACGCAGCGTCGCGATGTCGAGGTGGTTCTTCGACAGGTCGGCAAACACCTCCGGCGCCTCGAAGCTCAGCGAACTGAAACGGCCGGCATCGCGGGCGAAGGCCTCGCGCAGATCGAAGTCGCGACCATGGGCCTCGAAATGGCCCCGCAATGCGGCCCAGGCGGTGGTTCGGTCGCAACGCATTATGTCGTCGTGACTCGTCAAAGTGCGCGAATCAGCGCATCGAGCTTGCCGGCATCGACCGCGAATGCGCGGATGCCTTCGGCGAGCTTCTCGGTCGCCATCGCGTCCTCGTTGAGCGCATAGCGAAAGCTCGCCTCGCTGTGGCTCGCCGGATCGATCGCGGCATCGCGCGCGGCGGCGGGGTCGAGCGCGCGCGTGACCGGCACCTCGCTCGCCTGGAGCGCAGCAAGCAGCTCCGGGCTGATCGTCAGCAGGTCGCAACCGGCGAGCGCGGTGATCTGGCCGACGTTGCGGAAGCTCGCACCCATGACCTCGGTGGCGATGCCGAACTTCTTGTAGAAGCGGTAGATCTGCGCCACCGACCTCACGCCCGGATCGTTGACGCCGGCGTTCGCCGCTTCATCCCAGCCCGCGCCAGCGGCCTTCTTGTGCCAGTCGTAGATGCGGCCGACGAAGGGCGAGATCAGCTGCACGCCGGCCTCGCCGCAGGCCACCGCCTGCGCGAACGAGAACAGCAGCGTCAGGTTGCAGTGGATGCCTTCACGCTCCAGCACGCGGGCCGCCTGGATGCCCTCCCAGGTCGCGGCGATCTTGATCAGCACCCGTTCACGGCCGATGCCGGCTTCCTTGTAAAGCCCGATCAGGCGCCGAGCGCGGGCCAGTGTGGCGGGGGTGTCGAAGCTCAGTCGTGCGTCGACCTCGGTCGAGACGCGACCGGGCACCACCTTCAGTATTTCGAGGCCGAAGCGCACCAGGATGCGGTCGACGATCTCGTCGAGCGCCGCACTGCGGTGTGCGGCAGCAGTGTCGGACAGCAGCGGCGCGTAGTCGGGCTGCTGAACCGCCTTCAG
Organism: Burkholderiaceae bacterium; assembly: GCA_030654805.1. Classification (GTDB taxonomy): domain Bacteria; phylum Pseudomonadota; class Gammaproteobacteria; order Burkholderiales; family Burkholderiaceae_C; genus PBB1. Next base: position 1,172 of record JAURWR010000078.1, on the reverse strand, counting down.
GATCAGCGACGGATTCGTGGTCGCATCACGAGGCGCGAACGCAGCCAATTGCTTGAAGTTGCCGGTGTCGGCAACCACAGTGGTGTATTGCTTGAGTTGTTCGAGTTGGTTCATGGAGGCGTCTTCAATGCAAGTACGCAAGATTAGAACCCGTTCGCGTGACGTTCAAACAAAGCATGCCGCTCGCTGTCAGCATCAATCCTGCGTGGTGAAATGCGCCCAGCGCACAGGGCGGGAGGGCCCTCACGATGTCTTTCGACCTGGTTTTCTTCGGCGGCACCGGCGACCTGACGTGGCGCAAGCTGATGCCGGCGCTGTTTCAGGCCTTTCGGCACGGCAAGCTGCCGCCGGGCGGACGCATCCTGTCGGTCGCACGCGACGAGCAAAGCGACGACAAGTACCGGGCGTGGTTGAAAGACCGCTTCCAGGATGTCGAAGGCGGCAAGCGCCCGACCGACGAGGAGTTTTCGCGCTTCGCCGAGTTGCTGCACTACCGCCGCATGGACCTGTCGCAGCCCGAGCACTACGCCGGGCTGAAGCAGTGGATCGACGATCGCGGTGCCGACACCGCCGTGCTGTACCTGGCGACCAGCCCTCACCTGTTTCCGCAGATCTGCGAGCAGCTGGGCATCGTGGGCCTCAACGGACCCAACGTCCGGGTCGTGCTGGAGAAGCCGCTCGGCCACGACCTCGCAAGCGCGCAGGAGATCAACCGCGTCGTGCGCTCGGTGTTCAGCGAAACCCAGGCGTTTCGCATCGACCACTACCTCGGCAAGCCTTCGGTGCAGAACCTGATGGCGCTGCGTTTCGGCAACGCTTTGTTCGAGCCGCTGTGGCGCCGGGAAAGCATCGCCAACATCCAGATCACGCTGGCGGAGAGTCTGGGCGTCGGCACGCGTGGCGACTTCTACGACCGCACCGGCACCCTGCGCGACATGGTGCAGAACCACGCGCTGCAGTTGCTGAGCATGGTGGCGATGGAGCCACCTTCGCGCTACGACGCAGACGCCATCCGCGACGAGAAGCTGAAGGTGCTGCGCTCGCTGAAACCGTTCACCGACGACAGCGTCGCGCGCGACGTGGTGCGCGGCCAGTACCGCGCCGGCAACGCCGCTGGGCAGACCGTGGTCGGGTACCTCGACGAGATCAAAGTGCCAGCGGGTAGCCATTGC